>CAIWTJ010000306.1 GCA_903915535.1 Enhydrobacter aerosaccus | reverse complement strand
CCCGGCGGACGGGTGCCATTGAAATCCGGGTTGGATGCAAGACCAAGGCGGTCGACCACGCGGCCGACAAGGAACTCCGACTGGATGACTTCGAGCTCGCTCTGGATGGCTCCGATGTTCAGGGTATCGACGCCGGAGAGAGCGGCTTCGGTGCTCACGACTTTGAAGGTGCGGGTGTCGAGCATGATGCGCGACGACGCCTTGTACATCGGCGTCGCCTGCGCAATCACCAACGCCATCAGGACGACCGCAACCAGGCCGGAACCTACAATCAGCGCCTTGCGCCGGTTGAGTAACCGCAGCCACTCCCAAAGTTCATTGGGAGAGTCGACCGGCCTCACGGGCGTGGTGCCAACAGAATCCCCAGCCGCAGAAAGGCGGTTGAGCCCTGTCTCTTCTCCCATCCGGTCGACTTTAGGTAACGATCCCATTCCACACCATCCTACGACTAGAAAAGCCGCAAAAATCTACACTCTCAAACATTTTCACCACTCCCTGCGGCCAATTCGGGCAACATGGAGGGGGCTGAATTCCGGTCCTGGGGTCCCACACCCCAAGGCCGGTTCGCAGACGCTCCGGCTAGAACCACCTCTCCGGAACACGAATAACATCGCCAGGCTCGACCAGCGTGTCTTCTGTCACATACTCTTCCTCGGAAGATTCAGAGAAGAAGCGCTTGATCGTTATGTAGTTGCGCGAGGCGCGGCGGGTAAATCCGCCCGCCAGCGCGACGGCCTGAATCACCCGAAGGCACGACACATATGGGAAGGATCCCTGCCGTCCGATTTCGCCGATCATGTAGAACGGACGCGTGCTGATCAGCTCGACACTAAGAACGCTTGAGCCAGTGAAATAACGCGCGTCGCGATAGCGCTGCAAAAGCCGAGCTTCGAGATCGCTAACCGACAGTCCCACGACCGGAACCGCGCCCAGTCGGCGCGCGGTAATGGCGCCGCTCGAATTGACCTCGTAGTCGCTCGAAATATCGGGGTCGGCCGGCACGATTACGCGTACGCGATCACCAGCTCCCAGTCGGTAAGCACCGCCGCCGCCCTTCTTGCAATCGTTCGTGGGCGCGTCAGGCGGCCCGTTCGCAGGTGGAGCGCTCGTGAAGGCTACGACGTCACGAGCCGGAGGGACGGGCAACTGGGTCACGCCGGTTGTCCTGTCGCCACATGCGGTCATCCCGAGCAGCGCCAGAACGACGACAGCCGACGTCGCAACATTGCGGCTCTTCCGTGCCTCGCTAAGAGGGCTTTTCTTGAAACACTGCACTACATCACCGTCTTGCGCTAAGTCGAATGGAGAGAAGTTGCCGGGTATATGCCGGACCGGTCGGGTCCGTTGACGAACCCTGCGTATACTCGAAAATCGGCCCAAAAGAGAACTGCGGCCTCGGATTCCAAAGGAACCCGATTGAACCACGGGCGAACGCATCCGTTCGCGCTCCTGCAGGCGGCGCCGTCCCCAGCGTCCCCGGATCCGCCGGCTGATAATCGGCGAGCGAGTAGGAGAATCCTCCTACCAACGCGAACTCGTCGAAAACCTGATAGGAGTACTCGACACCAAGTGTTGTCGTGACCGTATTACGGTATGCAGAAAGCGCCGTTTCGGTAATTCCACGCGACAGGCTAGGCCGTATGGACAACGGTGTGTACCCGTTCCAGGCGCCCCCCAGCGCAAAGGTAATGGCCGATGTACTTCCCATGGCTCCGGATGAAGACGCATAGCCGATATTGCCGAATATCGTGCTGGTCGGATTGATGACCCACGACGCGCCAAAGCCCAGTGCAGCGGTGCTGGAATCGCGCGTCTGTCCGAGTGTATCGGGATTAAGATCGTAACGGGTCTGAGTGATTGACGGCGTGACAAAAAGGGTCACGTCTTCTGTAAGATCATAGCCAAAGCGAAGATGTTCTTCGTAGGCGTTGCGATTGCGACTTTGGGCATCCAGCCCCCCGGACGTAATTGTGCTGTGGTCTTGGAACCATAACCTTGTCGCGCCTCCACCGACTTCGAAGGAAAATCGGTTGAACCTTTTTGTCAGCGCCAACGTCACCGGAAACGATTCCGCTACGGTCGGTGCTTGAGCGAAGGCAACGTTGGCCATTCCAAGGGCCTCGGTGGCGCGCCGATAACCAAACGAATAAGCCAGCGCCATATCTTCCCGAACGTCGATCCTGCCATCAACGATCAGGAAATAGTTCTGATAATTCTGTGTCGGCGCACTGGCATAAAAACCGAAGCCGCCGCCCAGCATGAAATTGATCGAATGATTGAGCCAGTCCGAGCGAAGCGCCAAACTTGGCGCGACGACCGTCGAGAGAGAGAGAGTCGGTGTCGTCGTCGGCGTCGTCGTGGCAGTACCCACATTATTCGTGGCGAACACGTTGTTATCGGCACCGGTCGTGATGTCGATCGCCGGGTAAAGCCGAAACGAGCCCACCGAGATGCCCAGTTCATCGCCGCCCGGGGCGCCACCACCCGAGAAACCGGCGAGCGATATCCCGTTGGCACCTCCGCCGTATATGCTGGTCGCGGCTCCGCCCAAGGTATCGCTAAGACCGGGGATCAATTGGGTCGATGGATTCGCAACCGTCGTCCCCGCCGGCAAGGCGATATCGCCAAAGGTATTCGGGCGCGCAACCGGCGCCGGAGTCACTATCGGCGAAAGCCCTCCAGCGGTGCTAGGCGTGGAGGTGCCCCCCGTCTGATCCCCCGGCGCATTGGTCGTTTGATCACTCGACGTAACCGGCGTGTCGGAAACACCCGGCACGGCGACGCCAACCTGTGCCAACGCCAGCGAGGCAGAGCACGTTAACAATGCCCAGCCCAGAATTGGCGACCAAATATACTGTACGCGGCTCGCACTGACAGTCATGGGCGTTGCTGGCCATCCCGGCATTGGTCGCATCGTCGGTTGGAAAAACGTGTGCACGGTTCCAAACGATTAACTTTGAGAAGATTTGGACTGCACCGACGGCTGCGGCGTGGGCGGCGGCGGCGTTGTCACGCAGGTAAGGCACACATTCAAAGGCGGCGGCTGTAGCGTCGGCGGATCGGACGGCGGAGGGCCACTTGTCGGCGGCGTCGGAAGGGGCGTCGGAGCGGGACCAGTTCCCGGCGTAGGCGCCGGCGTCGGGCTAAGCTCAGGCGGCAGCGACGGCGGCGCGAGAGGAATCGTCGACGGCAACGAAACGAGCTGGATGGTCTGAGCGGCCGACGGTGGCGCACCGATATCGATGTTGACGGGGCCGGTTACCGCCACAGCCCCCCCCTCGATCACGGGGGCAGCCCCCTGAAGAGGACCAGCGCCGACGAGCGGACCCGCCCCCTGAAGAGCCCCGACGCCGAACACTGAACCCGCTCCCTGAAGCGGCCCAACGCCTAGCAATGGACCAGCGCCTTGCAATGGTCCGGCGCCCTGAAGCGGACCAGCACCCTGGAGTGGCCCCGCTCCCTGAAGCGGACCCGCCCCTTGAAGCGGTCCAGATCCTTGCACAACATCACCCACCTGACGCGAGGCGCCATCGGAAGTCGGGCGATCGCCGCGCAGCGCGTCGCCAGCAAGAGGGCCCGCAGGCTCCAGCTGACGAATGCTCTCACTCTGCCCTTGGGCGAACGCAACACCGCTGCAAAACAAGCCAAGCCCGACAATCAGAGCCTGCGCCCTAAGTGCAATTTTATTCATGAATCTCACCTAGTCCGATGCGCTTACCGAGTAAATTTAGAATTGAGAACCCGCAAATCAGACTTGGTCACGCTCGCGGCCCGCAGGACGCTCATCCCAAATCTGTGCATAAAATACCAAAATTCTGCAAAGATTCCAAGGAATCAATGACGTCCGGACCCTATCAATTGTTTCTTCGCAGGTACGATCAAGGCCCAGACCGCCCCGCCCAACCCAATTTACGCCCGAACCGGGCGAAAGGATTTGCCCGATTTGTCCGACAAATCTTCGAGGGAAGCCGCAAATCCTGCAGGATCTCCGCACGATATCTGCCAATAGGGTCGGTTTGCTCTACGCGCGAGCAGGTTGACGTCAGAAACTGCACTGCCAACGAAGATTATCGGCCGGCCGGAGTCGATGCAGGCGTAGATTTTCGAGGGCATGACAAAGCCGACAAAACTGTCTTTCAACGTCACGAGATGAGCATCAGGAGACGCCAGAAGCCCCGAAAGCCGCTCCAGTGGTACTGGGGCGGATCGGTGAAAGGGAAGTTTAGCGGCAGTGAGCCGCCGCACGAGTTCCTCGGTTCCGCTTCCTGCGGCACTGAGCCACAGCCAGACCCGCCCAGATCCCGTTTGGTGATGCCGCCGATACCCCTCGAAAACAGTCTCGACCTCGTGAGCGACCCCATAGTTTCCCGAGTAGAGCAAAACGCAGTGGCCAGCGAGCTCATCAGGCAACGCCTCGGGCGTCTGTCCAACGGCGAAGCTTACCGGCGATCCGTCACGCACAAGGGCGATCCGGCGCTCGGGAATCCCCGTGTCGAGCAGACGGCGAAGCTGATCCTCGCCCAGCACCTCGAAGCCGTCGACGCGTCGGCGCCACAGATTGGTCATCGCCAGCAGAATGGTCAGCAGGCGCGAACGGCGCTCCTGTGCTGCGATCAAACACTCGGGATGAAAATCGGTGATGCGATAGATCAGTTTGCCTTTCCACAGCCACTTCAGCGGCACCAACAAATGGATGAGGAACGGCGGTGAGCCGGTGAACAGGATGCCGTCCGCAACGCGCAGCTGATCAAACGCACGCCGCACAAGACGGAGATTGATCCATGCCGTCCAAAGCAGGCGGCCAATGAGCGAACCGCGCGGCACCGGCCGGGCGGCCAGACGAACCTCCGTGAGGCTGCCAGCCCCGATGTTCTCGTGAGTGGCCGAAGGCGCCTTGGACGACAGGCCAACAAGGGTGACGTCGTGGCCGTTGTCGGCGAACGCCCTGGCGCGCATCTGCATGTACTGGCCAACGGCTCCGAAGTCGGGCGGCAACCAGTCGGCGATAATGACGATCCGGCGTTCGGAACCTGGATCGAATGGACTGCGCTCCAGCAGCTCACTCATGGCATCGTGCCTGCCGCACTATTGGAGGCAAGAACGGAGCGGTACAGATCCTCCATGCGCCGGGCAACAGCCTGCCAGCTATAATGCGCTACGACGTGGGAGCGGCCCGCTTCACCCATCGCCCTGCTCGCAGGAGCGTCGCCCAACAGTGAATTCAGACCGCTCGCGATGCCCGCCGGCGAGGGATCGACCACCACGCCCGCAGTGACCTCCCGTACAATTTCGGCCATGCCGACGTCAGGGGTGGCGAGAACGGGCACACCGCGGCGCATTGCCTCGAACGCAGCAATGCCGAAATTCTCCGACAGCGACGTCATGGCAAACACCTGCGCTGCGCCAAACAACGCTTCCTTGTCGGCACCATCGATGAAACGCGGCAGAATGGTAACCCGCTCCGTGACGCCAAGACGGCGCGCTTCCGCCAAAAGCTGGTCCACGTAGCCGCCCGCATCAGCACCCGCAATCACGACCTTGGCGGCGCCTGCCTGCGGCAAGGCCGCGATCAACCGATCCAGCCCTTTCTCCCAGCTGATCCGTCCCAACGCCAGCACGATCGGCCCGTTCGCAACGACCGATGCGACGTCCGCTGAGAGCTTGGCACCCGACGACGGCGGTGGATCGTCGACACCGTGAGGAATGGTCGCCACCGGCGGCAGGGACCAGGCGAATGCCCGAAGGTGTTCAGCCTCCACAGTCGAAGTGGTGTGCACCGCAGCGGCAGCTTCAATATTCCTCCGCTCGATCAAGGCAATCCAAGCCTGCTTTACCCAGCGACTCTTGCGACGAATCAATTCCGGTACGAGCATTCCTCTCGGTGACACGACATAGGGCAAGCGCCGAGCCCGAGCCGCGCGTGCCGCGGCCCAGGTCGGCCACAGGAAAACGGCATGCACATGGACGAGATCGAAGCACCCCACTTTC
The DNA here is from genome assembly GCA_903915535.1 of Enhydrobacter aerosaccus. Taxonomy (GTDB): domain Bacteria; phylum Pseudomonadota; class Alphaproteobacteria; order Reyranellales; family Reyranellaceae; genus Reyranella; species Reyranella aerosaccus_C. Next base: position 279 of record CAIWTJ010000306.1, on the reverse strand, counting down.
GACCTCAAGGCCCGCCGCATGGATGGCGACCAGTAGAGTCGCCTCAGGACGCTGCTCGGGAAATAGGTTACCTGCACCCCTTCAATATCGACGGGCCGACCGAGCGGAACCGCGCTGTTGCTCCGGCCATCGACATTGGTCGTGAAGACATGGACATCGTGGCCCAGCACCCCCAGTTCTCGGCAGAGCGAGTGTACCGACCGGATGGGGCCCCCATATCGGACTGCGGGTAAATATGTCGGAACGACATGGAGAAGGCGCAAAAGCTTGTCCCACGCT
>CAIWTJ010000305.1 GCA_903915535.1 Enhydrobacter aerosaccus | reverse complement strand
TTGGCGCTGCCCGCGCCGCCCGACGTCATCTTGTCCTTCCAGTGCGCCTTGCGCGCGCGGTGGAGGATGTCGGGGCGCGGCCACGGCACGCGGTCGAACACGATGAGGCGCAGGCTGCGGCCGGGCACGTCGACGCCGTCGCGCACCGCGTCGGTGCCGAGGAGGCAGGAATGTTCTTCGGCGCGGAAGATGTCGACCAATGTGGCCGCATCCATACCGCCGACATGCTGGGCGTACAGCGGCAGGTTCGCCTCCTCGAGCGCGGGCGCGATGCGCTGGTGCACGGCGCGCAGCCGTCCGATCGCGGTGAAGAGGCCCAGCGCGCCGCCGCCGCTCGCCAGGAACAGCTCGCGGTACGCGGCCGCCACCTGGTCGCTGTCGTCGCGCTTCACGTCCTTCACCACGAATACCTTGGTATTGACGGCGTAGTCGAACGGCGAGGCCATAGCAGCGCGCACCGCCGGCGCCTGCAGGTGGCGCGTGCCGGTGCGCGCTTCGGCGGAGAGCCAGTCGCCGGGCGTGTCTTCACGGGATCGCGGAGCTCCCGCTCCGCTCGGGCTCATGTTCATCGCGGCTGCGGGATCGGAAGACATGAGCGGAGCTGGAGCTCCGCGGTCCCGTACGGAGTCGTCGTTGGCGGGGGAGGGCAAGCCCAGGGAGTCGCGCAGGGTGGCCGAGGTGATGACGGCGCCGTGCGAGGGCTTGATCACGGCGTTCACGAACGGCTCGGTCGGGTCGAGATAGTGGCGGTACATGCCGACATCGGTCTCACGGGTCTGGCTGCGCTCGATCGCGAACCAGTCGACGTAGACGGGATCGGCCTCGTTGTGCAGGCCGCGCAGCATGGCGCGCCACGCCTCCAGCGTGAGCTCGCAGCGGTTGGTGAGCGAACGCGCCACACCCTCGATGCGGCCGCGCTGGCCGCTGTCGAGCGCATCGGCCTCGCTCTCGAGCTTGGTGCGCAGCGCCTGGCGCAGCCTGCGCACGGGGATCAGCATCTGCTCGAACAGCTTGGCGAGCTGGTCGGCGGCTTCGATCAGCCCGGGATTGAGCGGCCGCACGTCGCATTCCTGGCCGAAGCCCTGGTCCTCGCCCGCCGCGCGCGCGCGCACTTGCACGCGCACGAGTGCCAGGAACTCTTCCGCCGGGCCCAGCACCGTGCCGTCGGCCAGTCGTGTTTGCCAGTTGGTCGCGGGCAGGCGTTGCGCCAGGTCGAGCAGGCGGCCGAGCGCGTTCTTCGCCTCGACGTCCTCGCCCAGCAGGTCGGTCACGCGCTTTTCGAGGCCGCGCGCGCGGCTGCCGCGCCGTCCCTCGGCGCCCAGCAGCCAGCGGCGCAGGTCCGAGCACTCGACGCCCGACAGATGCGCGCCGAACGCACCGTCGGCCGCGTCGAACAGGTGATGGCCCTCGTCGAACACATAGCGCAGCGGGCGCGTGGCATCGTCGAGGCCACCCATCGCGGCCTGCACCATCACCAGCGCGTGGTTGGCGATCACGATGTCGGCGGTGCGCGCGCGCCGGATCGTGCGTTCGACGAAGCACTTCCGATAGTGCTCGCACGCGGAGTAGATGCACTCGCCGCGCCGGTCGGCGAGACGCTGGAGACGGAAACGGCCGATCAGGTCGAGTAGCCATGCCGGCAAATCGCCGCCCAGCATGTCGCCGTCGCGGCTGGCCAAGGCCCAGCGCGCCAGCAGGCCCAGGCCCACGGCATTCTCGGGCGCGAGGCCGGTGCGGCTCACCGCTTCCTGGAAGTTCAGCAGGCAGAGATAGTTCTCGCGGCCCTTGCGGATCACGACCTTGCGGCGCTTCTCGGCGGAGTCGCGGTGCAGCCGGTCGAGCTCGTTGTCGATCTGGCGCTGCAGGTTGCGCGTGTAGGTGGCGATCCAGACCGGCGCGCCGTTCTTTTCCGCCCACAGGCTGGCGGGCGCGACGTAGCCAAGCGTTTTGCCGACGCCGGTGCCGGCCTCGACCAGCACGACGTTGGGCTGGTCCTCGACGAGGCGCGGCGCGAAGGCCTCGGACGCGGCGGAGGCGTAGTCGCTTTGCGTGGGGCGCGCCTCGGCCATGTTCGGGCCGGCCGAGACCATCTGCGCGAGACGCAGGCGCGCCTCGCGCGGCTCGACCGGTTCGCTGCCGGGCGGCGTGGCGGGCGGCGGCTCTTCCCACGCCGCGAGGCTCTTCCAGATGTCGAGGCCGGCGCCGGGGCGCGGCTTCTTGCCGGGGGGCGGGCTGACGTCGAGCGCGAGCAGCACCGCGTCGCCCCACGCCCAGTCGCCGCGCGCCATGGTCAGCGCGATGTCCTTGAACTCGGGCGAGGCGAGCGCCGCCATGTCCTCCAGCGAACCGACCAGCGCCTGGGCGATCCGGGGCAGGGCGGCCAGCTCGTCTTCGGGCGTCGGTCCCACCGTCACGTCGAGGGCAGCGGCGAGGCCGCGCACGGTGGGCAAACAGAACGTCGCCGGATGGACGAAGGCGTACAGTTCCAGCAGGTCGCGCGCCGGCAGGTTGTCGAGGCCGAGGCGCGCCGCGACGGCCGGGGCGTGCACGACCAGCGGCATCGCGCGCGCCGAGCGCAGCGCCGCTTCAGGCGCCGTGAGTCGCTCGATCGTACCGTCCGCCGACAGCCACAAAGCGCCGCGCGCCGTGGCGATCAGGGCGGGGAAGGTGAAGGGAGGCGCCATTGCTGCTGCGATACCATATAATGAGGAGCAAATGAGGCTCAGTCGCCGGCCCTTTCTCGCCACGCTCGCGGCTGCCGCCACCACGCCGGCAATCGTGACGCCGGCGCTTGCCGCCGACGAGGTCGATGTCGCGATCCTGGGCGGCGGACTGGCCGGGCTCGCCGCAGGCCGCGCGCTGGTGGCCGACAGGAAGAAGGTGCTGGTGCTCGAGGCGCGCGACCGCATCGGCGGCCGCGCCGTCACCGACACCAGCCTGGGCTTTCCCGTCGATACAGGTGCGGCATGGCTGGCGCCGGGGCCGCTGGCCAAGGAGCTTGGCGGCAAGCTGCTGCCGGGGCCCGACGTCGGCGCGATTGTCCTCAGCGGCAAGCCGCTCACCGCCGAGCAGATGGCGGACTATGCCAAGGCCGACGAGCGGATGAAGGCGCTGGTGAAGGACCTGCACAGCCGCATGCCCGATGCCGATCCGGCGGCATTCATCCGGCCGCTGACGCCCAACGAGCAGCTGTCCTTCTCGCGCCTCCTCAACAAGCCGCCGTTCGCGGTGACGCAGGCGCTCGAGGGCGGCATCGGCGCCGCCGTCGCGCGGCTGGGCGCCAAAGTGCCGGTGAAGCTCGGCACGCGCGTGCTGCGCATCAATTCGACGGGCTCTTCCTCGGGGGGCCAGTTCATCGAGGTCGTCACCACGACCGGCACGCTACAGGCGCGCGCGGTGATCGTGGCCTTGCCGGTGAGCGTCCTGGGTGGCGGACACATGGGTTTCGCGCCGCCGCTGTCGCAAAAGAAGCGCGATGCGCTGGCGGCCACGCCGATGGCCTCGTGCACGCGCATCGCCGTCGCCTTCCAGCCCGGCATGCCCAAGGCGCCGGCCAATGCCTGGGTGACCGGCATCACGCGCGCCGGCGTGCCGTTCGACGCCTTCGTGCGGCCGCAGAACCGCGATGCGGTGATCCTGGTGCTCGAGTCGCAGGCGGCGCGCCAGGTGGAAGAGTCCGGGGCGAATGCGTCGGGCGCGTTCGCGCTGACAACGCTGGCCGAGATCTATGGCAGCGACATCCGCGCGGCGTTCCGCGGCAGCGTCGCCTCGCGCTGGGGCCGCGATCCTTACTCGCTGGGGGCGTGGTGCGTGCCGCCGAAAGCCGCGGTCGCGACGTTGGCCGCGCCGCACGGCGAGCGCGTCTTCTTCGCGGGCGAGGCGATGGCGGAAAATCCCGGCACGCTCGACGCGGCCTACGCCTCCGGCCTCAGGGCCGCGGCCGAAGCGAAAACAGCGCTGCGATGACCAGCGCGCCGGCGGCCGCCAGCGACGGCACGGCGAGGCTTCCGGTCAGGTCGTAGACGTAACCCGCGAAGCTCGGTCCCAGGATCTGGCCGAACGAGAACGAGGCGGTCATCAGCGCGATGCGGCCGCGCGGATCGCCACCCCCTTCGCGCGCGCCGATCAGCCCGAGCGCCGTCAGGCCCATGAAGGTGCCGCCCACGAAGACGGAGGTCAGGATCACGGTGGCGGGCGAGAGGAACAGGGCGCTGGCCGCCACGCCCGCGGCCTCGACGATCGCGGCGATGGAGAAGGTGCGCAGGATGCCGAGCTTTGCGCCCAGCCGCGTCCACAGCGCGACCGACGGCGCTGCGCTCAGGCCGAACAGGATGAAGATGAAGGGCTCGAGCCCCGCGATGGCGGGTGTGCCGCGGACCATCTGCACGATGAAGGTCGCGGTGATGATGTAGCCGAAGCCGAACAGGCCGTAGGCCACGAGCAGGAACCAGAAGCCGCTCGTGAGCTTCGTCTTTTGGGCAAACTGCTGTGTGTGGCCCGGCTGATCCGGCGGCACGAACAGCAGCACGGCGACGGTGGAGGCGAGCGCCAGCGCGGCGCTCGCAAACCACATCTCGCGCCAGCCGGCGATGCAGGCCACGACCGCCGACGCGACGGCGATGCCGGTGCCGACGCCGGCGAAGTGCACGGAAGAGAGCGAGGCGTGGCCGCTCGCGGTCAGCCGGTTCAGCACCAGCGCCGAGGCGAAGACCAGGGCGAAGGCGCTGGCGAAGCCTGCGACGGCGCGGAGCACCAGGAACGCGGCCATGTCGGTGGTGAGGCCCATGGCGGCGAGGCAGATCACATTGGCTGCGAGCGCTGCCAGCAGCCAGCCACGGTGCGTGCCGGGCAGCTTGACCGCCGAGAGCAGCGCGCCCGCGAGGTAGCCGATGAAATTTGCCGACGCGATCAGCCCCGCCTGGCTCTTGGTGAGATGAAGGGCATCCACCATGTGTGGCAGGATCGGCGTGTAGACGAAGCGGCCGATGCCGACCGCCGAGGCCAACGCCAGCAGGCCTCCGGACGCCAGGGTGAGGGGACTTATTTTCATGCTGGGCGCGTACTCTGGTCCGGTGGCGTTCGCAGCGCAAATGACTTAGTTTTATCCCTTCATGACGAACATCATCGATCGCCCCACTGCCGAGGCCGCGCGCGCGTGGCCCTTTGAAGAAGCCCGCAAGATCGTCGCCCGCATCGGCGGCAAGGTGCCGGCGAAAGGCTATGTGCTGTTCGAGACCGGCTACGGCCCGTCGGGCCTGCCGCACATCGGCACCTTCGGCGAGGTCGTGCGCACGACCATGGTGCGCCAGGCGTTCCAGCGGCTGAGCGACGTGCCGACCCGGCTGTTCTGCTTCTCCGACGACATGGACGGGCTGCGCAAGGTACCCGACAACGTGCCGAACAAGGAGATGCTGGCGGCCCATCTCGGCAAGCCGCTGACCTCCGTGCCCGATCCGTTCAGCAACGAGTACACATCGTTCGGTGCCGCCAACAACGCGCGCCTGCGTGCCTTCCTCGATTCCTTCGGCTTCGAGTACGAGTTCCAGTCGGCGACCGACTATTACAAAGGCGGCAAGTTCGACGCGATGCTGCTTGCCATGCTGAAGCACTACGACGAAGTGCAGGCGATCATGCTGCCGACGCTGGGCGAGGAGCGGCGCGCGACCTATTCGATCTTCCTGCCGATCAGCCCCAGGACCGGCCGCGTGCTGCAGGTGCCGCTGATGAAGGTCGATGCGGCGGCGGGCACCATCGCCTACCGCGACGAGGACGGCTCGACCGTCGAGACGCCGGTGACCGGCGGCAACGTCAAGCTGCAGTGGAAGGCCGACTGGGCCGGCCGCTGGTTCGCGCTCGACGTCGACTACGAGATGTACGGCAAGGATCTCATCCCCTCGGCCGAGCTTTCCGCGAAGATCGTGAAGGTCCTGGGCGGACGGCCGCCGGAGGGTTTCAACTACGAGCTCTTTCTCGATCACGAGGGCAAGAAGATCTCCAAGTCCAAGGGCAACGGCCTGTCGGTCGAGGAGTGGCTGAGCTACGGCACGCCGGAGTCGCTCGCCTATTACATGCATCAGGCGCCGCGGCGCGCGAAGCGTCTGCACTTCGACGTGATCCCGCGCGCGGTCGACGAGTATCTGGCGTTGATCGAAAAGATGCCGGCGGAAGAGGCCGCGAAGGCGGTCGAGAATCCGGCGTGGCACATCCACAACGGCCAGATGCCGTCCAACACCTCGGGCGGCGTCAGCTTCGCGATGCTGTTGAATTTGGCGAGCGTCGCCAACACCGAAGACAAGAACGTGCTGTGGCAGTACCTGAACCGCTACGTGCCGGGCGCGACGCCTGAGTCGGCGCCCTATCTCGACCGGTTGCTTGCGGGGGCGGTCGCCTACTATCAGAACTTCGTGAAGGCCTCGAAGAAGTTCCGCCTGCCGTCCGACAAGGAACGCGCGGCGCTGGCCGACCTCGCGGACGTGCTGCGCAAGATTCCCGAGAGCGAGAGCGCGGAGTTCATCCAGAACGAGGTCTACGAAACCGGCAAGCGGCACTTCGCCAAGGAAGAGCTGCGCCAGTGGTTCAAGACCCTCTATGAAGTGCTGCTCGGCAGCGAGCAGGGCCCGCGCATGGGCGCTTTCATCAAGCTCTACGGCCGCGACAACGTGGTGAAGCTGATCGATCGCGCGCTGGCCGGGGAAGATCTCGGGAAGGCGGCGTGAACGCCGAGGACTATCTCAGCCCCGAGATCGCCGCGGGCACGCGCGTGTTCGATGTCCCGCTGATCCGCGCGACGCGGCAGTCGCTGAAGGGCTTCGGCGAGATCGTGCGCGATCCCAAGACGCACAAGGTCGAGATCGCGACGTGGCCGGCGCCGGGCTGGCGCAAGCTCGATCCCGGCACCGGCAACGAGGGCGGCACGACCGAAGGCACCTTCGCCTGCGAGTGGCAGGGCAATGAACTGATCGGCCGCAACGAAGCGGTTGGCGGTCACTACGTGCTGGGCTTCCGCGATCCGCCGGACCTCGTGGGGCAGGGCGCGCCGCCGACGATGGGCCGCGTGCTGCTGTGGCATTGCAACTATCATCCCGACGGCGGGCAGTTCTTCTGGCCGCTCGACGGCAAGCCCTTCGTCGTGCCGGTGGCGCCGCCGGGCGAGGACGTGAAGCCCGAGGACTTCGTGGCCTTCTGGTCCGACGGCGGACACGGCATCTACATCCATCCGAACATCTGGCACGAAGGTCCGTTCCCGGTGGGATCGTCCGGCCGCTACTTCGACAAGCAGGGCAAGGTCCACGCACGCATCAGCTGCGATATCGCGCGCGAGTTCGGCGTGCTGCTGGGCGTGCTGCTGGGCGTGCCGCTGCCGGGCGCGGTCTAGCCGGTGGTGAAAGGCGGCATCGGCGCGGCGCTGCCGCGGTTCGAGGATGCCCGCCTGCTGCAGGGCCAGGGCCAGTACAGCGACGACTTTGTTCATGAGGATCAGGCGCGCGCCTTCGTGCTGCGGTCGCCGCATCCGCACGCGCGCATCGTCGCGATCGATGCCGCCGTCGCGCGCAAAATGCCGGGCGTGCTGCTCGTCCTCACCGGTGCCGACGTCGCGGCCGAAGGGCTGAAGCCGATCCCGCACATCCCGCAGGCCCAGAGTCCGCCCGACATCCGCCTCGACAATCTCGACGGCTCGCCGCACCTCGTCGAACAGCCGTCGATCCTGGCGATCGATACCGTGCGCCACGTGGGCGAGGGGGTTGCCTTTGTCGTGGCCGAGACCGTGGCGCAGGCCAAGGACGCGGCAGAAGCGATCGAGGTGGCCTACGAGTCCCTGCCGCCGATCGGCGACATCTGCGTCGATGCCCGGGTCGGCAATACGGCGGCGACGCGCGCGGGGTTCGCCGAGGCCGAATATGTCGTGCGGCTCGAGACCGACATCCAGCGCGTGACCGGCGTGCCGATGGAACCGCGCGCGGCACTTGCCCACTACGATCCCGCCACGGACCGCTATACCGTGCATGCCGGCGGCGGCGCGATCGTGCGGACCAAGAAGGAAATCGCGATCATCCTGGGCATCCCGCCCGAGAAGGTGCGCGTGATCGCGAAGGACGTGGGCGGCAACTTCGGTACCCGCAACTTCTCCTACCCCGAATTCGCGCTGGTGGCCTGGGCCGCCAAGAAGACCGGCTGCGCGGTGAAGTGGACCTGCGAGCGCCAGGAAGCCTTCGCGAGCGACTACGCCGCGCGCGACTTCAGGATCGAGTCCGAGCTGGCGTTGAGCGCCGACGGCAAGTTCGTCGGCCTGCACGCGACCAGCACCAGCAACCTCGGCGCCTACACTGCGTCCTTCGTGCCGCTCACCAAGGGCACGCAGCTGATGACCAGTGTCTACGACATGCCGGCGGTGGCCCGCGCGCGCGGCGTGCTCAGCAACACCGTGAGCACGGCGCCCTATCGCAGCGCCGGCCGGCCCGAGACCATGTTCGTGATCGAGCGGCTGATCGACATGGCCGCGCGCGCCCACGGCTTCGACCGCGTCGAGCTGCGGCGCCGCAACCTCATCCGCAAGACGCCGCATCGCAACGCGTTCGGCGTGGTCTACGACAGCGGCGACTACGCAGGCACCTTCGAGCAGATCCTGAAGCTTGCCGACTGGCAGGGCTACGACGCGCGGCGCCAAGACTCGCTGGCGCGCGGCCTGCGGCGCGGCCTTGGCCTCGGCGGATACATCGAGTCCCAGAGCGGCGCGCCACTCGAACGCGCCGAGGTGACGGTGCGGCCCGACAAGAGCGTCGAGATCGTGATCGGCACGCTGTCGGCGGGCCAGGGCCATGCCACCAGCTTCGCACAGCTTGCGGCGGAGTGGCTGGGCGTGCCGGCGCAATCAGTGCGCATCGAGACCAGCGACACCGATCTCCTCACCATCGGCGGCGGCTCGCACTCCGGCCGCTCGATCCGCCAGGCCGGCACCACGATCCACAAGGCCTCGCAAGGCATCATCGCCAAGGGGCTGAAGCTCGCGGCGCTGCATCTCGAGGCGAGCGAAGCCGACATCGTCTTTTCCGACGGCCGCTTCACCGTGACGGGCACCGACCGTGGCGCCAGCCTGTTCGAGCTCGCTGCCGCGCACGGCCCGATCGTGGATGAGGGCAACTCCGACAGCCGGGTCGGCTCCTATCCCTACGGCTGGCATGTCTGCGAGGTCGAGGTCGACGTCGACACCGGCACGGTCCGGCTCGACCGCTACACGACCATCGACGACGTCGGACGCGCGGTGAACCCGCTGATCCTGCACGGCCAGACCCATGGCGGCATCGTGCAGGGCGCGGGGCAGGCGCTGATGGAGAACATGGTCTACGAGGACGGCCAGCTTCTGGCGGGCTCGTTCATGGACTACGCCATGCCGCACGCCCACGACTTCCCGATGTTCGTGACGGCGCTCAGCGAAGTGCCCTCGACCAACCATCCGCTGGGCTTCCGCGGCGGCGGCGAGGGTGGCATCACGCCGGCGCTAGGCGTGATCATGAACGCAGTCGTCGATGCGCTGGCCGAGTTCGGCGTCACGCACATCGACATGCCGGCCAGCCCGCATAGAGTGTGGCAGGCCATTCAGGCGGCGCAGCCGCCCGGCTAACCCCAGTTGGACGCGCGGAAGTCGGCGACGAAAGACTGCGCGGGCCGCCACTTGTAGTCGCGCCGCTTGGCGGTGAACGTCGCGTTCTGTTGCACGACGTTGTAGGCGGGATCCTCACGTTCGAGGATCGTGAGCGTGCGGCGGAAGTCGCGGCGGCGCTGCTCGAGGTCGGTGCCTTCCTGCAGGGCCGAGATCAGCTTCGCCACTTCGGGGTTCTCCCACTGGCCCGCTTCCCAGGTCTGGCCGCCCGGCGCGTAGGCCGCGAGCGAGGCCACCGGATCGTTGAACCACGACGAATTCGAGTTCTCGCAGATGCCGCGGCCCGGAAAGCGGCCCAGGATCTGACCCCAGTTCTCCTTCATCTCCATCGCGACGTTGAGGCCGACGGCCTTCCACTGCTCCTGCATGATCTGCGCGGTCTGCAACTGGTTGGTGTAGTAGTTGTTCAGCATCTGGTAGGGGATCGGCGCGCCGTCGTACCCGGCTTCCTTCAGCAGTCGCCGGGCTTCGGCCGGATCGTAGGCGGGAGGCGCCCAGTCGCCGAGCAGCATCGGTCCGAAGAAATCCCACTGCAGCCCCTTGGGCACCTTCGTGCGGCCCGCCCACAGCGCATCGACGATCGCCTGGCGGTCGACCGAGTGCGTCATGGCGCGGCGCACGCGCGGATCGGCCAGTACGGGATGGTGCTTGTCGAAGATGGTGAGTCGGATGTTCATGATCGGCCCGCCCGCCACGTCGAGCTTCGGATTCTGCTCGATCGCGGAGATCTGGTCCGGCGGCATGTCGCAGGCGAAATCGAAGTCGCCGGCGCGCAGGCCGTTCACGCGCTGCGAAACGTCCGGCACCTCGACGAAGCGCAGGCGCTTGATCGGCGGCCGGCCGCCCCAGTATTCGTCGAACGATTCCATCACCAGCTCGACATCGGGCTTGTACTCGACGATGCGATACGGGCCCGTGCCGACCGGCTTGCGCGACCAGTCGAGCCAGCTCGCAGCCTCGGCGAAGGCGCGCCGCGAGAAGATCGCGCCGCAATTGCGGGTGAGGCGTCCTTCAAGGGCGGCGTCGGGCACGCGATTGACGAAGCGCACGGTGTGCTTGTCGACGATCTCCATGCGCTCGAAGCCCGGATACGCAGCCATGGCGATCTTGGGCGCCTCGGGTGGTGGTACCTTGCTGGCGGCGCCTTGTGCTGTGTCGACCCACATGCCGCGCGTCTCGACGCTGCTGCCGGACCACATGCGCTCGGGACCGAAGCTGAAGGCCACATCTTCCGCCGTCATGGCGTCGCCGTTGTGGAAGCGGACGTTCTGGCGCAGCTTGAGCTCGAGCGTGCGGCCGTCGATCCGCCGGAAGCCTTCGGCAAGGCAGGGCTGCAGCGACAGGTCGCCGGTCCAGGCATGATCGGTCAACGTCTCGGCAAAGGTGTAGAAGACGCGCTGGCCGACATTGGATTGCTCGCGCATCGGCTCGAGCGAGTTCGATGTCGAAATCTTCTGCACCGCAACCACGATGCTGGGGCGATTGTCGGACTGGCCGATGGCTATGCGCGGCAGGACGAACGCTCCGGCGAGGCCGAGGGCGTGACGACGGGACAATGACATTGCGGGTTCTCCTCAGGGCCGCACCGTGGGCCGCAGAGGTGACAGTCAGCTTGCGGTTGTTTGACCTGCAGATGACGGCGGCGTGCCGGCGCGCAGGGCGTCAAGATAGGACAGCACCAGCCGCACCAGCTCGTCCTCGAAGGCGCGGCTTCGGAGGAACGGTTGCTCCTCGAGAACAGCGGCGCGGATCGCGCCCATCAAGGCGCGCGACAGCACGAAGACCTGCTCGGGACCGAGACGTGCCAGACCCGGGCGAGGCTCTTCACCGGCCTGCGCAATGAAGGAAGCGATCGGCCCCAGCATCTCGACGGTCATGCCTTGCGCCATCACAGCCTGGACCACGGCCTTGCGCGCGCGTTGGCGTCCGTGGAACGCATTCACGATCGCCCGCACGATGGCGCGCACGCGGCCCTCGAAGGTGAAGTCGGTCTCGCCGCGGAGTGCCTTTCCCACGGCGGCGAGCGTCGCCGTCATCTCGCGCTCGGCCAGCGCGCGCAGCAGTGCGCTCTTGTCGGCGAAGTACTGATAAAGAGTGCCGATGCTGACGCCCGCCCTGTCGGCCACGGCGTTGGTCGTGAACGCGGGCAGCCCCCCTCCCTCCAAAACCTGAGCCGCCCCCTCCAGAATCGCCGCGACAGTCTCGGTCGCGCGCGCCTGACGCGGGATTCTTCTTTTATTTTCAGGGAGTTGTCTGGTCCGAGCCATCGCGTTCCTGCCGTGTCGAAGGCGAGTACTAAACCTGAGATATACTCATATATTGAAAGGCATCGAACGCAAAGGAGCATTCCGATGGAAGATCTCGGCACGATTTACATGATCCTCCTGCCGCTGGTGCTGGGCGCCGCGCTGATCGAGGGTGTCTGGATCTCGCGCACCCGCAAGGACGGCTACGACTGGAAGGCGTGGGGCACCTCGGTCGCCGACGTGATGGTGCGCCGGCTCTTCGCCTTCATCCCGTACAGCCTCGCGACACCGGTCTTCATGCTGGCCTATGAACATCGTCTGTTCACGGTGCCGCTCGACAGCGTGGGCGCCGTGCTGGCGCTCTTCATCGGCCTCGAATTCTTCTACTACTGGTACCATCGCGCCAGCCACACGGTGCGCTACTTCTGGAATACCCACTCGGTCCATCATTCGCCCAACCAGTTCAATCTGGCGGCGGCCTATCGCCTGGGCTGGATGGGCAAGCTGACGGGTGCCACCGTCTTCTTCACGCCGCTCGCGTTCCTGGGCTTCGAGCCCACCACCATCCTGGCGGCGCTGGCGTTGAACCTGCTCTACCAGTTCTGGATCCATGCCGACTGGATCCCCAAGCTCGGCGTGCTGGAGTATGTGCTGAACACGCCGTCCGCCCATCGCGTGCATCATGCCCGCAACCCCGAGTATCTCGATGCCAACTACGGCGGTGTGCTGATCGTGTTCGACCGCCTGTTCGGCACCTATGTCGAGGAACGCGAGGACCTGCCCTGCGAATACGGCCTGGTGCACCCGGTGACGACCTACAATCCCGTGCGCATCAACCTCGACCCCTGGATCGGCCAGGTGAAGGACCTTCTTTCCGCCCGCTCGCCGTCCGAAGCCTGGAACTACCTCTTTGCCCCGCCGGGCTGGCGCCCCGACGGCAAGGGCTCGACGACCGCGGAGTTGCGCGCCCAGCATCGCCAGGCTCAGCCCCTCATGACTTAATCTCCGTTGAGCGGCTTTCCTTCGGGCCACACACTGGCCCGGAAGGAGATGCTCGATGGCAAAGGAAAAGGTCTGCGTCGTGATCGGCGCGGGAGATGCGACGGGCGGCGCGATCGCCCGTCGCTTCGCGCGTGAGGGCTACACCGCCGTCGTGACGCGGCGCAGCGCCGACAAGCTGAAGCCGCTCGCCGATCGGATCGCGGCCGAGGGCGGCAAGGTCCATGCCTTCGGTTCCGATGCCCGCGACGAGGACCAGGTGGTCGAGCTGTTCCGTAAGATCGAGCAGGAGATCGGCGAGGTCGAAGTCTTCGTCTTCAACATCGGCGGCAACGTCCGCTTCGACATCCGCGACACGACCAGCCGGGTGTACCGCAAGGTCTGGGAGATGACGGCCTTCGCGGGCTTCCTGACGGCGCGCGAGGCGGCCAGGGCCATGGTGCCGAGGGGGAGGGGCACGATGTTGTTCACGGGTGCCACCGCCAGTATCCGCGGCGGCCGCGGCTTCTCGGCCTTCGCCGGCGGCAAGCATGCGGTGCGCGCGCTGGCGCAATCGATGGCGCGCGAGCTGATGCCCCAGAACATCCACGTCGCCCATGTCATCGTCGACGGTGCGATAGATACCGAATGGATCAAGACGAACTTTCCCGAGCGCTATAGTGCCGGTCCCGACGCCATCCTGAATCCGGATCACATCGCGGAGTCTTTTTTTCAGCTGCACAAGCAGCCCCGCAGCGCATGGACATTCGAAATGGATCTCCGCCCCTGGAAGGAGACTTGGTAAAGGGCAGCAACTATCGTCGTTCGGATGTCGTTGCTTTCGTGAACCCATCACGGAGGCAACACCATGCAGACCGATACCACTTCCAAGCTCTGGGAGCTGATCAAGGACATCAAGTTCGGCATGTTCACCGCGCATCATGCGAACGGTCACCTGCATTCGCGTCCGATGACCACGCTCAATCGCGACGAAAAAGGCGGCGTTCTCTGGTTCTTCATGTCGAAGAGCGGCGAGCCGCTGCTCGACGTCACGAGCGCGCCGGAAGTGAACGTGGCCTACAGCGACCCCGGCCGTGACGCCTATGTCTCGGTGTCCGGCACGGCGCGGGTCGTGAACGATCCCGCGATGAAGAACGCGCTCTGGAATTCGCTGTACCAGGCCTGGTTTCCGGGCGGCGTCGGCGATCCCGACCTGGCCTTGATCGCTGTGACCATCAACCACGCCGAGTACTGGGACGTGAAGAAGAACAAGGCGACCAAGATCTTCGAGATGGCCAAGGCGGCGGTAACGGGTACGCCGCCGAAGATGGGCGAGCATGCCCAGGTGCGCATGAGGTAGTCGCGAAATCCGCTCTAGCGGCGCGGCGTGGTTGCGGCTCCGATGCCGGCGCCGGCCGCGCCGCCCACGACGGCGCCGAGCAGCGGGTTGAATCCGGTCGCGGCGCCGAGGACGGCGCCGGATGCTGCGCCAATACCGCCGCCTGTGACGGCGCGCTGCCCCCAAGTGTCACCGCAGGCGGTGATAGAAAGGAGGATGGCGGTCAGGACGATATAGTTACGCATGTCGCATCACCTCTTGGCTGGGCAGATCCCGCCGCAGGGATCCTCGAGAGGTAGTTACGAGTCGAATTGAGGCGAAAAAGGGACGGTCCAGTATTTGGGTCGGGTCGGCAGTAGCCGGCTTTGCCAGAAGCAAAGCGCAGGCGTGACGCCCAGTTCCATGACGAGGGCGACCAGCACCGCCGGTGACGCGGGATCGCCCAGCACAACACCCATCAGGCGACACAAGCCGCCGGTCACGACGACAAAGGTGAGGAGCCGAAAGCGCGCGGCCTTCCGCTCGATGTGCGGGATCGTACTCCAGAAACCGAGCCCGACCGCCAACAGCAGGCCGGAAAGATAGCGCTCGTGATTGGTGGCCCAGGCGCCCGCGCCCTGCAGACCGTGCACCACGTCCCACGCGCTGGCGAAGACGGGCAAGGCAGCGGCCAGAGTGACGGCGGCTTGCAGCGCGTGTTTCGAGGGCGAGGACTGTTTCACGATTTGATTACGGACCCACAGACCGGTTGGATCAGCGCAGCCGCGCGATCCTTGCCTTCACCTTCTCGAGGAAGGCGCTGCGCGACGCCGCGGTGGAATGATCCATGTCGTAGTGCACGAGATAAAAGGACTTCACGCCTTTGGCGCACAGGGGTTTCATGCCGCGCATGAGAACCTTGCGCCCGGCATTGCCCGCGAACAGCGTAACGATCCACCAGGGCGAGCCATAGCTCGTGACCACGCCGAACAGGCGGATGTTGTGCAGCGCCGGCGTGAGATGGTGATCCTTGGGATCGTAGTCGAAGGCGATACCCGGTCCCCAGACGCGGTCGACCCAGCCCTTCAGAATCGCGGGCATCGAGAACCACCAGTGGGGAAAGCACAGGATGATGCCGTCCACCGACTTCAGGGTCTCGACATAGCCCGCGACCGCGCTGTGGTCGTAGGATTCCTGCATGTAGGTGTCGCGCTCATGCTCGGTCATCGCGGGCTGGAAGCCCTCGCGATAAAGGTCGGTCGCGACGACCTCGTGGCCGTTGGTCTCCAGCGTGTCGACGATCGCGCGGAACAGCGCGTGATTGTAGCTGTCGGTCAGCGGATGGGCGTGGACGACCTGAAGGCGCATTTCAGCAGGAAAACGCCACCGTCCGCCGCTGGTTCCGGCTCAGATCACCCGCTGCGTTTCGGCGTAGGCGAGGTAGAGCTCGTGCGCCTGGCGGGCGATCGGACCCGGCTGCAGGTTGCGGCTCTCGTACTTGTTGACCGGCTGGACCTTGCCCGCGTTGCCTGTGGTGAAAAGCTCGTCGGCATCCTCGAGTTCGGCCGGGCGCACCGTGCGCTCCTCGACCGTGACGCCGGCATTGCGCAGCAGCGAGATCGTGCGGTTGCGGGTGATGCCGGCCAGGAAGGTGCCGTTGGGAATGGGCGTCGCCACCTTGCCGTTCTTGGCGAGGAAGATATTCGAGCTGCAGGTTTCCGCCACGTTGCCCACGGCATCGAGCACGATGCCGTTGTTGAAGCCGCGCTCCAGCATCTCGGCCACGCCGCGCGAGGAGTTGGGATAGAGGCACGAGGCCTTGGCGTCGGTCGGTGCGCTCTCGGGCGTCGGCCGGCGGATCGAACGGCAGAGGCCGAGCGTCAGCGGCGTGCCGGCGCGCATCGGGGAGATATAGGTGCAGAGCAGGAACTGCGTGGACTCGGGATCGACCGAGATGGGTCCCGCGCCGCCCTTGGTCGCCCAGAACATCGGCCGGACGTATAGATCGACCTTGGGGCCGAAGCGCCGCACGCTCACGTGCATCAGCTTCAGGATTTCCTCGGGCGTCTTCGTCGGCTTGAGGCCGAGCGCCCTGGCCGAACGGCAGACCCGCGCGGCATGCAGGTCGAGATCGGGGCCGCAGCCGCCGAAGGCGCGCCCGCCGTCGAACACCATCGACCCCAGCCAGAAAGCATGATCGCGTGGGCCCAGGATTGCGGGGTTGCCCTCGTGCCACGTTTCGTTCCAGTAGGTCAGCGTGTCCATTGTCGTTTCCTCGTCTCTCGGAAGCCGGCGGGAATAGCAGATTCCCATGAGTGTGGCAGCCCTTCTGGCTTTGGCCGCCGCGGTCTGCTTTGCGGTTGCCCTGATCCTCACCCAGTACGGGCTGCGGACCATGCCGTCGTGGCGTTCGCCGCTTTATAGTATCTGCGGATCGGCGATCCTCGCATGGTTCTTCGCCATACTTTTTGTCGACCCGGCCACCTTCCAAACTAGGGCCGCGCTGATCTTCGCGGCCGTGGGCGTGGTCTTCCCCGTCGTCGTGTCGATCCTGTCGGTGCGGTCGAACGAGAAGCTCGGTCCCGCCGTGGCGGGCGCCGTCGGCAACGTGACGCCGCTTTTCGCCGTGCTGGGTGCTGTCGTCTTCCTCGACGAGCGTCTGGGTTATGGAAGGATGGCCGGCCTCGCGCTGGTCATCGCGGGCGTCGCATTGCTCGCGTTGCGCGGTGGAGCGGGCGGCCGCCGGTGGCCGCTCTGGGTGCTGCTGCTGCCGCTTTGCGCCGCCATGATCCGTGGCGCCGTCCAGCCCGCGATCAAGACCGGCCTCGGCCTGTGGCATGAGCCGATGGCGGCAACGGCGATCGGCTACACGATGTCGACGATCATGATCCTCTTGCTGGTCGGCCGCCGCGCCTGGCGCGCCGGACCCGCCGACCGGCGGGGCGTGTTCTGGTTCACCGGGGTCGGCCTGTTCAACGGCTCGGCGACGTTCCTTCTCTACGCCGCACTGGGACTGGGCTCTATCACCGTAGTGGCACCGCTGGTCGCGCTCTTTCCGCTGATCGCCGTGGTGCTCAGCTTCTTCTTCCTGAAAGGCGAGAAGATGCATCCGATCGGGCTGGCGGGAATGGTGGTGAGCGTAGTGGGCGTCATCGTGCTGCTGGTCGCGCGATAAAGGCACGCGCCTTTATTGAGTTGGGGGAACTATGGCCGCGTGCCCACGTAGTGTGTGCAGGCGTTGGCAGTTCGTCCGTGCCTTTCAGGAGGCACCATGTTCACTCGTTCGCTTCTCGCCCTCATGGCAACCACGGCGCTGTGCAGCGTGATCGTTGCTCCCGCCGTGTTCTCCCCCGCATCGGCCCAGATCAATCTGGACATCAATCTCGGTGCGCCGCCCGCGCCACGGTACGAGGTCGTTCCTGCCCCGAGACCGGGCTATGCCTGGGCTCCCGGTTACTGGGAGGTCCAGAACAACACTCATCAATGGGCCCCCGGCCGCTGGATCGAAGATCGTCCCGGCCAGCATTGGGTCGCCGATCGCTGGGACTCGCATCGCGAGGGCGATCGCGATCGTTGGCAGCACCAGGCCGGCCACTGGGACAACGACGGCCCGCGCGACAACAAGGGCGATCATAACCATGACGGACATCCCGACAACGGTCGCGGTCCGGACAAGGGGCGGCGCTAGTCTGCACGCACGTATTCTCCAAATCGGAAGCGGGGCGCCCAGGGGCGCCCCGTTCTCGTTGTGGGGGGAACAAGGCGCAGGCGTGTCGCGAATTCCCTGGATAGTGGAGGGCACGCGCAGCGGGCCTCCAGCGTAATACCTGTCGAGCGGCCCACTGGCCGCACAGGAGGCTTTTATGATGAAGCGATCTCTGCTCGTTACTCTTGCCGCCGCGGCGATTTCCACGACGGCGCTCGTCGCTCCGGCGCTGGTGACCCCGGCCGCAGCCGAGGTCGGCGTCAACATCAGCATCGGCGCCCCGCCGCCCGCTCCGCTGTACGAGGTGGTTCCGGCTCCGCGTGCCGGCTACGTCTGGGCTCCGGGTTACTGGAGCTGGGAGGGCAGCCGCCATGTCTGGGCGCCCGGCCATTTCGTCGCCGAGCGTCCGGGCTACCGTTACGTTCCCGATCGCTGGGAGCGTTACGTCGAGGGCGGCCACGAGCGCTGGCGCTATCACGCGAGCAGCTGGGACCGTAACGGCGACGGCATTCCCGACCGCTACCAGGCCCGCTCGGACCGCGACCATGACGGCGTGCCGGACCGGTACGACAACCATCCGAACAACCCCTACCGTCGCTAGGCGCCAAATAGCCCTAATACGGTTGGCTGAAGAAGGAAGCGGGGCGCCTCGGCGTCCCGCTTTCTTTTTGCTATCCTCCCGGCCAAATCCACCGGGAAGGAAACAAACGTGCCGCTCCGCGCCAACCGCTTCGGGCTCTCCGTCGCCCTCGCCACGCCGTTCACCGAGGAGCGTGCGATCGATCTGCCGCGCTTCGTGGCGCACGGGCTTCAGTCGCTGGCCGACGGCTGCAACAGCCTGACGGTGTTCGGCACCACCGGCGAAGGCGCGATGCTGGGCCTCAACGAGCGCAATCGTGCGCTCGGCGCCCTGGTTGGCGCCGGCGTCGATGCGAAGACGCAGCTCGTCGTCGGAATCGCGGCATCCTCCGTCGAGGACGCGATCGCGCAAGGCCGGGCAGGCCTGATGCTGGGCTGCCCGAGCTTCCTGCTGGCGCCGCCGTTCTATTTCAAGAACCCGGGCGACGAGGGCCTGTTCGACTGGTTCGCGGCCGTGCTGACCGGCCTCGGCCCCAAGGCGAGCAACGTCATCCTTTATCACATCCCCCAGGTCACCGCGGTCGGCCTCTCTGTCGACCTGGTTGGTCGTCTCAAGAAGGCCTTTCCGAACCAGGTGAAGGGCGTGAAGGACTCGTCCGGCGATTGGGACAACACGCAGGCGCTTCTGAAGCAGCATGCCGACCTGCACATCCTGATCGGCGACGAGCGCCTGTTGGCCAAGGGCATGAACCTCGGCGCCTCGGGCACGATCTGCGGCCTCGCCAACATCGCGCCGGACCTCATGCAGAAGCCGGTGAACGGCATCGAGGAGCCGATGGTCGCCGCCATGATCGAGGTCGTGCTGCCCTATGCGGTGACCGCCGCTGTGAAGGCGCTGGTCGGCCATCGCCGCAACGATCCCGTCGCCTGGAGCCGCATGCGCGCGCCGCTCCGGTCTCTGGGCGAAGCGGAGTGCCGCGCGATCTTCGCCGCCGTCGATGCCATCCGCACCCAGTCTTCCGCCAAGTCTCGCGCGGCTTAAGGAGTTCCCATGCCCGCACCGATCGTCATCCGCCTGCACCCCAGCGACAATGTCGTCGTGGCGCGCATGGACATCCTGCCCAACACCGTCGTCGAGCCTGGCGTGTCGGCCGCGACCCGCGTGCCACCGGGTCACAAGATCCTGACGCGTGCGGTGAAAAAGGGCGAGCCCCTGCGCAAGTACAATCAGATCATCGGCTTTGCGACCGAGGATCTGCCGCCGGGCACGCACATCCACACGCACAACTGCGTCATGGGCGATTTCGAGCGCGACTATGCGTTCTGCGCCGATGCTCATCCCACCGACTATGCGAAGAACCCGGCAACCTTCATGGGCTATCGCCGTGCCGACGGCCGCGCGGCCACGCGCAACTATCTCGGCATCGTGACCACGGTGAACTGCTCGGCCGCGACCAGTCGCATGATCGCCAGGCAGCTCGAGCCGCTGCTGGCGCAGTATCCCAATATCGATGGCGTCGTGCCGCTGACGCACGGCGGCGGTTGCGGCATGGCGGCCTCCGGTCTCGAGATGGACGTGCTGCGCCGAACGATCGGCGGCTACACGCGTCATCCCAACATGGCGGCGGTCGTGGTGCTGGGACTCGGCTGCGAGACCAACCAGATTTCCGGCCTGATGGACGCCGAGGGACTCAAGGAAGGGCCGAAGCTGATCCCGATGGCCATCCAGGACGAAGGCGGCGTGTCGAAGACGGTGATGCGCGCGGTCGGTTTCCTGAAGGAACTCTTGCCGGAAGCCAACAGTGTGAAGCGCGAGCCGCTGCCGGTGAGCGAGTTGATCCTGGCGCTGCAGTGTGGCGGGTCGGACGGGTATTCGGGCATCTCGGCCAATCCCGCACTCGGCGCGGCGGTCGATCTGCTGGTCCAGAACGGCGGCACGGCGGTGCTCTCGGAGACTCCGGAGATCTATGGCGCCGAGCATCTGCTGACGCGCCGCGCGGTGAGCCGCGAGGTCGGCGAGAAGATCGTCAAGCGAATCAAATGGTGGGAGGACCATTGCGCCCGCACCGGCGGCGAGATGAACAACAATCCCTCTCCGGGCAACAAGGCGGGCGGCCTCACGACGATTCTCGAGAAGTCGCTGGGCGCTGTCGCGAAGGGCGGCACGACCAACCTGGTCGATGTCTACGAATACGCCCAGCCGATCACGGCCAAGGGTTTTGTCTACATGGATTCGCCGGGGTACGACCCGGTGTCCGCCACTGGACAAGTTGCCGGAGGAGCCAACGTTCTGTGCTTCACCACCGGTCGGGGCAGCGTATTCGGCTGCAAGCCCACGCCGTCGCTGAAGCTTGCGACGAACAGCGCGCTCTACCGGCGCATGACGGACGACATGGATATCAACTGCGGGACCATCGTCGACGGTGAGGAATCCATCCAGGAGAACGGCAAGCGGATATTTGAACTCATCGTGAAAACAGCTTCGGGCGAGAAGACGAAATCCGAAGCGCTCGGCATCGGCGACGACGAGTTCGAGCCGTGGAAAATCGGCGCAACAATGTAACCCGTGCGGTCGCCCGCGCGCGCCGGGCAACCAATCTTGACTCCCGAACGTTGGGCACTATATGCGGCCTTACGACTACGAACTTGGCCATGCCTTGGCGGCCGAGCCCCCTGTGGCGACGGACTACACCGAGCTGATTCCAATTCTTCAGTTGTCGTGGACCGCAGCAACGAGCGCTCGGGCTCACGCGTAATGTGTAGCTCGTAAAACTGCCAAGGAGAGAACGAGATGGCTACTGGTACTGTGAAGTGGTTCAACGCCACGAAGGGTTTCGGTTTCATCCAGCCGAACGAGGGCGGCAAGGACGTTTTCGTGCACATCAGTGCCGTGGAGCGCTCCGGCCTCAATGGCCTCAACGAAGGCCAGAAGATCAGCTACGAAATTGCCACCGAGCGTGGCCGCTCGGCGGCCGTCAATCTCAAGGCCGAGGGCTGACAGGACCTCGCCGAGATAGGCAAAACGGGACGGCGGTGCCACTGGCGCCGCCGTTTTCGTTTGTGCACTCTCCTTCAGGCGAAGCGCTGGGGGAAACCGATGTCGAATCTGCACTATCTGTCGCTGGATGAAGTCGCGCGTCGCCTGAAGGCACGAAAGATTTCCTCGGTCGAAGCCACCACGGCGATCCTGGACCGAATCGATACGCTCGATCCTAAGCTCAAGGCCTATGCCACAGTGACGCGAGATCGCGCGCTGGCCGACGCGAAGGCGCGCGATGCCGAGACGGCGGCGGGCAAATCGCTGGGGCCGCTGCATGGCGTTCCGATCGCGGTAAAGGATCTATGCAATACCGAAGGCGTGCCGACCGCAGGAGGCATGGCGATCCACAGGAACAATGTCCCGGTGAAGGATGCGACCGTCGTCGCGCGGCTGAAGCAGGCCGGCGCCGTCATCCTGGGCAAGCTGCAGATGACCGAAGGCGCCTTCGGCGCGCATCACCCCAGCATTCCGGCGCCGCTCAATCCCTGGAACGCGACCTACTGGACGGGCTCGTCCTCGTCGGGCTCGGGGTCGGCGACAGCGGCCGGGCTATGCTTCGGCTCCCTGGGGTCGGACACCGGCGGATCGATCCGCTTTCCTTCGACGATGAACGGCCTCTCCGGCATGAAGCCGACCTGGGGCAGGGTGAGCCGCGCCGGTGTCTTCGCTTTGGCCGATTCGCTCGATCACATTGGACCGATGACGCGCAGCGCCCTCGATGCCGCGATCATGCTGGGCGTCATTGCCGGCGCCGATGCCGACGATCCGACGGCGGTGCCGCTTGCGGTGCCCGACTATGCCGGCTCGATCGGCGCCGGTGTGCGCGGCAAGCGGATCGGACTTGCCACCAACATGACCGACCTCGACCCCGATTCGCGCCAGGCGCTCGACGGGGCGGCAAAGACGTTGCGCGCCGCGGGTGCGGAGATCGTCGACGTGGCATTGCCGGGCGATTTCAACAACGGCTCGCGCGACTGGGTGGCGCTCTGTGCGATCGAGACGGCGCTCGCGCACGAGGCGACCTATCCCTCGCGCGCGGCGGAATACGGTCCGGTGCTGGCCGGCCTGATCGAGATGGGCCGCAGGCTCTCGGGCCTCGAGATCGCGCGGCTGCAGGTGCGGCGTGCGGCGCTGACCGGGGGCCTCAACAAGCTGCTGGCCTCGCTCGATCTTCTGTTGATGCCGGTAATGGGCCGCGCGGTCTACTCGCTGGAAAGCCTGGCCGCGGGCGGCCGCGATCCCGAATCGGTCGCCGCCCGGTTGCGCTACACCGCGCCCTTCGATCTCTCGGGGCATCCAACCTTGACCTTGCCCGGCGGGATGACCCACGATGGTGTGCCGACAGGCTTCCAGATCGTCGGTCGTGCCTTCGACGAAGGCCCGATCCTCGCTGCCGGGCATGCCTTCCAGCAGGCGACCGACTGGCACCTGAAGCGGCCGCCGCTGTAAAGGTGCCGAACGTCGGATGAGAGCTTTCTTCAGAAACAATCTGCGGCTGAGGCCCAGCATCCTGGTGGCGTTCGTTGCGCTCACAGTGCCGGTCTTCGCGGGTATCATCTCCGTCACCTATATCTCCAACGACCGTATTGCGCGCGAGAACGCACGGGCGCTGATCGAACGCTTCCGGGTCGACACGCTCGGCGATATCGAAGACGACATCGTTCCCATCAAGTCGCTGGTCCGTGCCGCGGCGACCCTGGGCAACGAGATGCCCGACTACTATGCCAGCGACCGCTCCATCGCCTATTTCCAGAGCCTGTTGCCGCACAGCGACAAGATCGTGAGTGCCTACGTCGGTCTGATCGACGGATCGTTCCGCCAGGCCCGGCGGGTGGAGAGCAATGCCCGCATCGGCAACGCGTTTCCACCCGCCGGCTCGAGCTTCGCCTCGCGTGTCATCGATCCCGCCAAGGGGGCGCCGCTGCTCGACCGCTATGTCTTTTTCGACAGGGACGGCAAGGAGCTGGGCAGGCTCGACGAGCCCACGGCCTACGATCCGCGCACGCGCGGCTGGTATCGATGGACTGTCCAGGAAGGCAAGCTCCATGTTACCGACCCCGATGTCTTTGCGACTCTCGGCCTGGTCGGCTTCACGGTAGCGCAGCCTTTCTTTGCGGCTGGCAAGCTCGCGGGTGTCGCGGCCATCGACATCACGCTGGATGGGCTCGGGCAGTATCTCGCCGAGCGCAAGGTTAGCCCCGGCACGCTGAGCTACATCCTGGACGGCCGCGATAACGTGCTGGCCGCCTCCGACCTGTCGCGGACCTATACCAACCGCAACGGCACGCTCGAACTGCGCCACATCTCGTCGCTCGACAAAGAGCTGCCCGCGGTCGCCTTCGCGGCGCGTCCGCGGGGCCAGGAGAGCGCCCCGGAAAGCAATAAGGACGGCGGCAAGCTCCTCTACAGTTTCTCCCATGGCGGCCGCGAATACACCGCGAGCCTGTCGACCCTGCCGGTGGGATTCGGCGGGCGCTGGCAGATTTTCATCGTGACGCCGGTCGACGACTTCACGAGCGCGTTCCAGCGCAACAACAACAACCTGCTGGTCTTCGGCCTTGTCGCCATTGCGCTGCAGATCGCCATCATCTTCTTCCTGAGCGGCGTGATCTCGCGGCCGCTCGAGCGACTGGCGAAAAATGTCGACAAGATCCAGGAGCTGGGGGCTCACCAGCTGCCGGTGGTGTCGTCGCCGATCCGCGAGATCGCCACCCTTTCCCGAGCCATCGACACGCTCGACAACGCAGTACAGTCATTCTCCGCTTTCGTGCCGGTCGGATTGGTGAAGCAACTTCTGGAATCGGACAAGAAGCTGACGCTGGGCGGCAACAGCCGGTTCCTGTCGATCTTCTTCTGCGATGTCGAATCCTTCGCTTCGATCGCCGAAGAGATGCCGGCGCAGGAAATTCTGCTGCGCGTGTCGGCCTATCTCGAGGTCGTCATCAAGGCCGTCAACGAGCAGCAGGGCACGATCGACAAGTTCATGGGCGACGGCGTGATGGCGTTCTGGGGCGCGCCTGCACTGCTCGAAGACCACGCCTGGCGCTCCTGCGTGGCGGCCTTCGCGATCCAGCGCGATATGAAGACGCTCAACGCGCGCTGGCAGGCTGAAGGGCTGCGACCGTTCAACGTCCGAGTCGGGCTGCACTGCGATGCCGTGGTGGTGGGCAATGTCGGCAGCTCCGAGCGCATGAGCTACACGGTGATGGGCGACGGCGTGAACATTGCCTCGCGCCTCGAAGCGATCAACAAGGAGTACGGGACGCGCGTGTGCATCAGCCACAGCGTCTTCCGTGAGGCCGGTGAACGACTGTGTGTGCGGCCTCTCGACGACGTCGCGGTGAAGGGCCGCCGCGCCAAGTTCCCGATCTACGAGCTCATGGGCGTCTACGGCGCCGGCGCCGAGTTCGAGCCGGATGCGGCGACGCTCGAACTGAGCCGCATGACCCGGCCTGCCTACGAAGCGCTGGCCTCCGGCGATACGGTGCTGGCGCGCCAGCTCTACGGCGAGATCGCGCGGAAATTCCCCGACGATCCTGTTGCCGCCATCCTGGCCAAGCGGCTGGGCGAGATATGAAGGTCGAGCACGCCCCTGTCCCGGAACTGCGTCCCAGCGAATATACGGCAACCCTGATCCAGGGCCTGCGCGCACGCGCCGCCTGGGTGCGCGGCGTTGCGGCCCTCGAGATCGGATCGGGCAGCGGCGTGGTCTTGGCGACGCTCGGCGAACTCGGCGCTGCATCGCTGTGCGGCGTCGATATCGAACAGGAAGCGGTCACGATCAGCAAGGCGTTGCTCGCCAAACTCGGCCACGGCGCGTCCTCGCAGGTCTTTTGCGGCGACATGTGGCAGCCGGTCGCCGGCCGGCGTTTCGGCCTGATCGCAGCCAACCTGCCGCATTTTCCGATGAAGGGCGCCGAGCTGTCCGGACGCCTGCCGAGCTGGAGCGATGGCGGCATCGATGGCCGGCGCCTGCTCGATCCGTTCCTCGACGGCTTGCCGCACCATTTGGCATCCGGCGGCCGGGCAGTCATCGCGCACAACGGTTTCGTCGACCTCGAGCGGTCGCGGGAGAAAGCGGAGCGCGCCGGCCTGTCGCTCAGGATCGCGCACACAACGCTGGTCTACCTGCCGGACGAAAAGCTCGAGCATATGAGCGAGAGCATCGTCCGTCGCGAGGAGGGCCGGTCGATCCATCGCTACGGCCCCTATGCCTTCGCCGAGATGCACATCGTAGAGATCGGCGCCGCCGGATCGCTGAGCTGACATGCGGTGGTGGCTTGCGCTCCTGACGCTGGTCGCGGCCCTGCCCGCGTCGGCGCAATCGTCCGCTCAATCGCCCGATGTAGAACTCGCGAAGATGCTCGACGAAGCGCGTGCGTCCTGCAGCCAGCCCGCGAGCGACCGGCTGGTGCGAATCCTCTGCGGCGGGCATATCCGGGTGGGCGTGCGCGACTTTTATCCGCTGTTCGCCACGCACGAGAACAACACGCGGCAAGGCTACGAGATCGACGTGGCCGACGCTATCGCGGCCAGGCTGGGCGTGGAGGCCGACTTCAGCCTCGTGAACGCGGCCAACCGAATCCCGCTGCTGGCGGAAGACAGGATCGACGTCGCGATCGCGACCATGGGCCATAACACCCAGCGCTCGGGGCAGGTGCGCTTCGTGCGGCCGCATTATTATCAATCGGAGACGGTTCTCGTCGGTGCGCCGGCGCTGAAGGTGTCGAGCTGGGTCGATGTGCCCGAGCGTACGATCTGCGCCACCGTGGGCAACGGCTCCAACGCCGAACTGGTCGCCCATGGCGCGCGCCTGATGCTGTTCGACGAAGCGGGCCTGCTGCCTGATCGGTTGCGCAACGGCACCTGCACCCTTGCCGCCCAGGACAACAGCTTCTTTGCGGCGTCGCTGGCCGATCCGGTCTTTGCCAAATCGTTCGTGGAGAAGTTCGGCTTCGCCCAGGTGCCGTGGGGCATGGCGGTGGCACGGACCGGCAGCGACCGTCTGGCGCGCGCGCTGGACCTGATGAGCGCGATCTTCCATCGCGACGGCGTGTTCCTCGAACTCGCGCGCCGCCACAAGATCGCGACGGCATTTCTCGAGCAGCAGAAGGCGGTGTGGAACCGCCTGGACTGCAACATTGCCGACGGGCCGAACCGCTCGGCGTGCATCCTGCCCGCGCTCAACAGCGAACTGAAGCCGACGCGCTTCGCGCTCCCCGTCACGGTGCTGGAATCGTGGGTCGAGGCGCATCTCGACATCGACCTGCAGCTGCCGATGCTCAAGACGGAGTCGGCCTGGTCGCTGTTCAAGAGCGGCGTTGCCACCTCGCTCTTGCTGATCGCCGGCGCGCTGGCGGCGACCCTGGGCTTTGCATTGCTGCTTGGCGCCGCGCAGGGCGCGCGCACCGCGCTGCCGCATGTGCTGGCGCGGATGCTCACCATCGTGCTGCAATCCTCGCCGATCGTGCTCACGCTGGTGATCGCCTCGGCGCTGTCGCATGCGCTGTTTCCCGCCACGGCGGGGGCCGCGATCTGCTCGGCGATCGTGGCGCTCGGCCTCACCAACGGCGCCAATGCGGGTCAGGCGATCGGCGAGGCGATGACGAGCCTGCGGGCCGAAGGCGTGCGGGACGGTCTGTTCGGCCGGGCGCTCGCGCGCTCGGCGTCGCAGATCGTGTCGTTCCTGGTCAATGCCGCCAAGGGCACGCCGACCGCGAGCTTCATCGGAGCGCCCGAATTGCTGACGGCGCTCACCGACATCTCGTCCTTCTCGACAGGCCGGGTCACGACCTACTGGCTGTTGCTGATCTTCTACACCGCAGTGGTGATGATCGTGGTCTGGCTGTGCCGGCGGCTCCAGGCCTGGCTCGAGCAGCCGCAGGTGCCGGCATGATCGAAAACTTTCTGCCCCAGTTCCTGGCCGGCATGGCGGTGAACTTCGAGATTGCCGCCCTGTCGCTCGTCATGGGGCTCGTGCTCGGCCTGCTGCTCGCCTGGGCGCGCATCGCCGGCGGCATCGCGGGCGCGGCGGCGGCGGCGATCATCGGCCTGATGCGCGCGGCGCCGACCTTCGTCGTCATGTTCTTCCTGCTGAACGCCATTCCGCGCGACGCGACCTTCCTCGGCCTGCCGATGGCGCCGAGCGGCCTGATGGCGGTGGCGCTGTCGCTGGTGCCGTACTCCGCAGCCTATGTGGCAGACGCTGGCGTGGCGGCGACGGTGCAGTGGCGCGCGGGCTCGCATCTCGGCGCGTTGCTCTTCCTGCCCAACGTGACCCGCGCCTTCTTCGTGCTGGTGATGTCGTCGGGCGCGGGTGCTGCGATCGGCGTCAACGAAGGCATCGCGGTGATCCTGCGCCAGGCCGAGCTGTTGCCGACCCTGGGCGAGCGGCTGGCGCTATTTGCGCTCGGCGTCACGCTGTTCGGCATTCCGCTGCAGGTCGGATTTGCCCTGATCCGGGCTCTCCAGCGCCGCCTCAGCCGGGTTATGATGCGCTGAAACGGGAGGACGTAATGAAGTCGAACCGACGCGCCCTGATGCTGGGGGCAAGCGCTGCCATCCTCGCGGGCCCCGTGCGCGCCCAGACCTTTCCGAAGCAGATCCGCATCGTCGTGCCCTATCCGCCCGGGGGCGGCGCGGACACCACGGCGCGTTTCATCCAGAATCCCCTGCAAGAGGCGCTGGGCGCCACCATCGTGGTCGAGAACAAGCCGGGTGCTGCGGGCATGATCGGCGACGAGGTCGTGGCAAAGGCCGCGCCCGACGGCGGCACGCTTCTCCTTGGTGCGTTCGCCCATGCGGTCAATCCGCTGATCCAGCCCAGGATGCCGTTCAGGACGCCGGAGGATTTTGCGCCGGTCTCGCTGCTGACCTCGGTGCCGGAGCTGATGGTGATCACGCCGTCGCATCCCGCCAGGACGGTCGCCGACCTCGTGGCGCTCGCCAAGGCGCAGCCGGGCAAGCTGTTCTATGCCTCGTCGGGCAACGGCAGTGCCCAGCATCTCGCGGCCGAGCTGTTCAAGCTGCGCACCGGTACCGACATCGGCCACGTGCCCTACAAGGGCGGCGGCCTGGCCGTCGGCGACGTGGCCGCAGGTCACATCCCGTTCTACTTCGGCAACATGAGTGCGGCGCTGCCGCAGGCGCGCGCCGGCCACGTGCGCGCGCTTGCCGTCACCAGCGCCCAGCGCTCGCCCGCTGCGCCTGACGTGCCCACCATGGAAGAGGCGGGCGTGAAGGGCTGCGTGATCTCGGAGTGGAACGGCATCCTGGCGCCCGCGGCCACGCCACAGCCGTTGATCGATCGCCTGGCCGCCGAACTCGCCAAGATCATGCGCGACCCGGCGATCAAGGCGAAGTTTGCCGATCTCGGCGTCGAGTCGATCGGCTCGACGCCGGCCGAGCTCGCGGCGTTCATGGAAGACGAGCGCAAGAAGTGGGCGGAGGTCGTGAAGGCCGCCAGCATCAAGATCGAATGACCGGATACGCTTCTGTCTTCCGCCCTGGCCTGTTCAAGGACCGGGTCGTCATCGTCACCGGCGGAGGCTCGGGCCTCGGTCGCTGCACGGCGCACGAGCTGAAGTCGCTCGGCGCGCGCCTCGCCCTGATCGGCCGCACGCAATCCAAGCTCGACCAGGTCAAGGAGGAGCTGGGCGACAAGGACACGTTCACCTTCTCCGCCGACCTGCGCGTGGAGGACCAGGTGAAGGCCGCGATCGACGGCGTGATGAAGTGGGCCGGCCGCATCGACGGACTGGTCAACAATGCGGGCGGCCAGTTTCCCGCGCCCCTCAAGGACATCTCGCTGAACGGCTGGAACGCGGTCGTCGCCAACAACATGACGGCGACGTTCCTGGTCTCCAAGGAAGTCTACCTGCGCTGGATGGAACAGAACGGCGGTGCGATCGTGAACGTGGGCGCCGATTTCGAACTGGGCAATCCCGGCATGGGGCACAACGGTGCCGCGCGCGCGGGCCAGACCAACTTCACCTACACCGCTTCGGTCGAATGGGCGCATTCGGGCGTGCGCATCAACTCCGTGCTGCCGGGCTTCATCGCCTCGTCGGGCCTCGACCGCTATCCCGAGCGCGCGCACGAGGTGCTGCGCAGCGTGAAGGGCCGCATTCCGCTCAAGCGTCACGGCACCGAATCGGAGATCGCGGGCGCCATCGTCTATCTGCTGAGCGATGCTGCCGCCTACGTGACGGGCATTGCGCTGCGCGTCGACGGCGGCCTGCACAACAATTCGAAGTCGACGTTCTACGAGGTGCCCGATCACGAGAAATCGCGGCCTTTCAATGGCTTCCCGCTCTACAAGGTGCCCAAGGTTTTGGAGTAGTCTTTCGCTCTGGAGGGAACGATGAACATCTGCGCTCTGCCTTTACTTCTTGCGGGCTGCTTCCTCGCTTTGTCCGCCCACGCCGAGACAGCCCACGCCGAGACAGCCAAGTCCACCTTGAAGGATGGGACCGGCAAGGAAATCGGCCAGGCGGCGCTCGTGCAGACGCCGCATGGCGTGCTGGTCAAACTGACATTGAAGGGTGCGGTGCCGGGCGAGCATGCGTTCCACGTCCACGCGGTCGGCAAGTGCGAACCGCCGTTCACCAGCGCGGGCGGTCACTTCAATCCCGCCACGAAGAAGCATGGTCTGGAAGCGGCGGAAGGCTCGCACGCCGGCGACATGCCCAACCTCCACATTCCGGCGAGCGGAGAACTGGTGGTCGAGATCGCCAATCCGATGATCTCGCTCGCCAAGGGACAGCCTAATTCGGTGTTCGATGCCGACGGCTCGGCCCTCGTCATCCATGCCGGCGCCGACGACTACAAGAGCGATCCGACCGGCAACGCCGGCGACCGGATCGCCTGCGGCGTGATCGTGGAGTGATCCGAAGAGCCGGGTCCGCGAGTATCAGTCCCATGCGGCAGACCTGGACCTGGCATTTCGACCTTCCACCGGAGCGGCTGTGGCCGGTGCTGGCCGACACCAATCGCTTCAACGAGGCGATGGGCCTGCCGCCTTATGCCCTCGAGGAAACGCCGCAGGCCAACGGCACGGTGCTGCGCCGCGGCAAGGGAAAGGCGGCGGGCTTCACCCTCGAATGGGAAGAAAAGCCCTACGAGTGGATCCACGGCCGCTGGTTCAAGCAGGGCCGCGTGTTCAGCAAGGGCCCGTTCAGGACGTTCGGGCCGAACTTCACGCTGGAGCCCGACGGTGCCGGCAGCAAGGTCACCTACACGCTGGAATGGGAGCCGCTCACCCTGATCGGCCGCCTGTTCGGCAAGAAGCTCGCGGCGCAGGCAGGGGCCGCCATCGAGAAGCGCGTGCTGACGGCGGTCGATTTCGTGAAGGGCGCGAGGCCCACCATGTTCGACCTGCCGCCGCCCGTGCTACCCGAGGGCGGCCGGGCGCGCGCGCTCGCGGCGGCAGAGCAGGTCGACCGCAGCACTTACGGCAACGGCCTCGGCGCGCCGATCGCCGACTACGTGATGACCGGCATGGCGTCCGACCTCGTGCACATGAAGCCCAAGCTGCTGGCGCGCCGGTTCGGCGTGCCGACGCGGCCCGCGGTCGAGGCCTGCCTCGCCTCGGTGAAGTCGGGCCTGCTCACCATGAAGTGGGACCTGCTCTGTACCAACTGCCGCGGCGCCAAGGTGACGGCGATGGCGCTGAGCGAACTGCCGCGCGGCGCCCACTGCGAGTCCTGCAATATCGACTACGACCGCGACTTCGAGCGCAACGTCGAGCTCTCGTTTTCGCCGGCGCCGACGATACGGCCCTTGCTCGACGGCGGCTATTGCCTGAGCGGCCCGATGTCGACGCCGCACGTGCCGGTGCAGGTGGTGCTGCAGCCGGGCGAGCGCCGGTCGTTGGCCGTCAATCTGCCCGCCGGCCAGTATCGCCTGCGCACGCTGCATCCCGGCACGCACGCCGATGTCGATCACACGGGCGGCATGTTCCCGGGCGTACGCATCACCGCGACGGGCGTCGAGGCGCTCCCGTCCGGTACGGCAGGCCAGATCGAGTTCCACAACGATGCCGGTTTCGAGGTCGCGGCGCTGGTCGAGGATCGCCGCTGGACAGCAGACGCGTTGACCGCGCCCGAAGTGATCTCGCTACAGGCCTTCCGTGACATGTTCTCCGAGGCGACCCTGCGCCCGGGCGACGAGGCCGCGGTGGGGCAGGTGGCGCTGCTGTTCAGCGACCTGCGCGGCTCGACCGCGCTCTACGAGCGGGTCGGCGATTCGATGGCCTACAACATCGTGCGCGATCACTTCGCCTTCCTGGCGTCGATCGTGCGCGATCACGACGGCGCCATCGTGAAGACCATCGGCGACGCGGTGATGGCGTCGTTCGGCGATCCCGCCGACGCGGTGAAGGCCGCCATCGCCATGCAGCACCGCATCGTCGAGTTCAACGAGGCGCACGAGAACCACCGTGACCTGTCGATCAAGCTCGGCGTGCACGTGGGCAGCAGCATCATGGTGAACCTGAACGAGCGGCTGGATTACTTCGGGTCGACCGTGAACATGGCGGCGCGCCTGCAGGGCCAGAGCGAGGGCGACGACATCGTGCTGTCGCGTGCCGTCGCCGACGATCCGGCGGTGAAGCCGCTGCTGGAAGGTCACGAGAAGCGCGAGGAGAGCGTCGCGCTGAAGGGCTTCGACAAGCCCGTCAGCTTCGTGCGGCTGCTGCCTTAGGTCCCGAAGAACGCGGCCAGCACGCCGGCGGCTTCGTCGTTGGCCTTGATTCCCTGCTGCAGGAATCGCGTCAGCGAGAAGAAGCCGTGGATGGTGCCGGGATAGTTGACGTAGGTCGTCTTCACGCCGGCATCGATCAGGCGGTTGGCATAGGCGCGGCCCTCGTCGCGCAGCGGATCGAAGCCCGCGGTCAGCACGAAGGCGGGTGGCAGGCCGGCGAAATCCGCCGCCAGCAGCGGCGACAGGCGCAGGTCCTTGAGGTCGGTGCCGGCCGGCGCATAGGCGTTCCAGAACCAGTCGATCAGGTCCTTCTCGAGGAAGTAGCCCTTGGCGAATTCCCGGCGCGAGGCGCTCTGGCGGCTGGAGTCGGTCGCGGGATAGATCAGCATCTGGAAGGCCGGCATCTTTTCGCCCGCGCTGCGGCAGCTCTGGCAGACGACGGCGGCGACCGCGCCGCCCGCCGAGTCGCCGCCGACGGCGAGGCGCTTGGGATCGGCCTCGAAGGAAGCGGCATTGTCGCGGATATGGCGGAAGGCCGCGATCCCGTCGTCGATCGGCGCGGGAAAGGGATGTTCGGGCGCGAGGCGATAGTCGATCGAGATCACCTGGCAACGGCTCTTGTTCGCAAGACGCCGGCAGGTCGAATCGTGCGTCTCGATGTTGCCGATCACGAAGCCGCCGCCGTGATAGTAGATCAGCGTCGGCAGCGCGCCGGCCGGAGCGCCGAGCGGACGATAGCGGCGGAAGCGGATCTCGCCGCCCGGCCCCGCGAAGGCGCCGTCATGGACGGACGCGACATCGGGCGGGTTGGCTTCGCTGTCCTCCGACATCTTGTCGACCGCCGTGCGGCCCACCGCGTGCGGAAGGCTGCTGAGCTTGGGGCGGCCATCCTCGACGGCCTTGTTCATGAGGTCGAGCAGCAGGCGGGCTTCCGAATCGAGCATATCTCTACTCTTGAAAGAGGTGGCGGTAGGCGAACAGCGCGGGTGCGCCGCCGGTGTGAACGAACACGACGTCCTGATCCTGCGTCCAGCGGCCGCTTTGCACCAGCGCGATCAGGCCGGCCAGCCCCTTGCCCGAGTACACCGGGTCGAGCACCAGGGCCTCCAGCCGCGCGCCGAGCCGGATCGCGTCGAGGGTCGCGGCGTGCGGCACGCCGTAGGCCGGCCCCGCGTGACCGGCAACGACTTCGATGCCCGACGGATCGAGCGTGTGATCGAGCAGTGCCGCCGCACCCTCGGCGTACGTGAGCACATCGGTCCGCACGCGCTCGGGTTCGGCGTCGATGTCGATGCCGACGATGCGCGTCTGCGGCAACGCGAGCTGCGCGCCGACCACGAGACCGGCCTGTGTGCCGGCGCTCCCCGTGCAGTGAACGATGGCCGCCGGAGTGAGGCCGGTCGCAGCGATTTCGGCGATGGTCGAAGCGTAGCCCGCCGCGCCCAACGGATTGGAGACGCCGTACGGCACGACGTAGGGCTTGCGTCCCTCGCCGCGCAGGCGTTCGGCGAGATCGCGGATGGCGCCGTTGCGGTCGCCGTTCCACGGCACGTCGTGCAGCGTGGCGCCGAACAGGCGGTTGAGCAGGGCGTTGCCGGTGTGCTCGTACTCGGGCGAGGGCGGCGCGAGGCGGCCATGATAGACGGCGAGATGGCAGTCGAAGCCGAGCTTGGCCGCGGCGGCGGCGACCTGGCGCTGGCTGTTGGACTGCACCACGCCGCCCGACACCAGCGTGTCGGCGCCGGCGTCGACGGCTTCGGCCAGCACATAGTCGAGCTTGCGCAGCTTGTTGCCGCCCAGTCCCACGCCGGTGCAATCCTCGCGCTTCACCCACAGCCGCGGGCCGCCGAGATGGGCGCTGAGCCGCTTCATCGGCTCGAGCGGCGTCGGCAGATGCGCGAGGCCCAGGCGCCGGAAGCGCGCCAATCGTGCAGCGAGATCGCTCACAGCAGGAAGGCGCGGGCGTGGGCCGCGATGTCGGCGGTGCGTTCCCACGTCATGCAGAAATTGCCGCCCGGCACGATCTCCATCCGCGCGTGCGGGCACTTGGCCCGCAGCATGTGGCGGTGCCGGCCGTAGACGAAGGTCTCGCCGTAGAGCATCAGCACCGGGCAGGTGAGACGCTGCATCGTGCCGAACAGGTCGAAGAGCTCGTAGGCCTGCACCGCCTGCCAGCGATTGCGGCCGATCTCGAACTGCGCGGTATTGATGCGGTCCATCCACGATTGCGTCGGTTTCACCGGCGCGTGCTCGGGATCGTTGGCGAGCATGAACTCGAGGCTGCGCGGGGCGGGAAAGCCCGAGGCATCGGTCGGCCGCACCTTCACGATGTCGGCCACGTCGTTGCCGCCCTTCTCGAAATAGGGCGTGTTGACCGCGATCACGCGGTCGATGCGCTTGGGCCAGTTGGCGCCCAGCGCATAGGAGACGCCGGCGCCCACCGCCTCGCCCATCGCGCACGCGCGCTCGATCCCCAGCGCATCCATCACCTCGATGACGCAGCGCGCGTAGTCCTCGATCGTCGGCTGGCCGTCGAACGGATCGGAATGGCCATGGCTGGGATAGTCGATGGCGACGGCGCGGAAGTCCGGCGCCAGCGCCTGCAGCAGCTCGAGCATCATCGCCGAGCTCTGCTGGTTGATGTGCGTGATCATCACCGCAGGGCCTTTTCCGGCGGCGCGCCAGTGGATGTGCCCGGCGAAGGTCTTCGCCAGGCCGCGTTCGACGGGATAGGCCATGCTACTCGAGCTTCACGTTCGCGGCCTTGATGACCTCGGCCCACTTCTGCACTTCCAGCCGCTGGAAGGTCGCGAACTCCTCGGACGAGCCGCCGCCCACAATGCCGCCCACCGCGGCATAGGCGTCGATCAGCTCCTTCGACTTCAGCGCGGCGGTCGCGGCATCGTGCAGGCGCTCGCGGTCCTTGCGCAGCGCAGCGCCGGGCGATCCCAGCCCGTACCAGTTGTCGGAGTTCACCTTGGGATAGCCAAGCTCCCGCATTGTGGGCACATCGGGCAGCAGTGCCGCGCGCGTGTCGGAGCTGATGGCGAGCGCTTTCAATGCGCCGGAGCGGATGTGCGGCAGGAGCACCGGAATGTCGAGCAGGGCGATCTGAACGGTGTCCGCGACCAGATCGTTGGTCGCAGGCGCGGCGCCCCGGTAGGGCACGTGCAGGATGTCGGTGCCGGTCTCGCGCTTGAACAACTCCGTCGCGAGATGGGTGATGCCGCCGGTACCGGCGCTGCCGTATGAAAATTTGCCCGGATTGGCCTTCAGCTTGGTCATCAGCTCGGCGAAGGTCGAGACGCCGAACTTGGCATTCACGACCAGCACCTCCTGGATGCGCACCAGCAGGATCACGGGCGCGAGGTCGATCCCGGGCCGGTACGGCATCTTTTCCATCAGGCTCTGCATGATGGCGCCCGCCGAGGCGCTGTAGATGCCCATGACATGGGCGTCGCTCGCCTTGGCGACATAGTCCATGCCGGTGACGCCGGCCGCGCCGCTCTTGTTCTCGACGACGACCTGCTGCTTCAGGTTGGCCGTCATGCCCTGCGCGAGATAGCGGCCGAAGATGTCGGCCGGGCCGCCGGCCGGGAAGGGCACGACCAGGGTGAGCGGACGGCTCGGAAAGGCCGCGCCCTGGGCCTGGGCCGCGCGGTGCACGAGGGGTGCAGCAGCCAGTCCGGCAAGGGCGCTGCGGCGAGAGATGGTCATGATTTCCTCCGATCAGAGCATTTTCGCCAAAGCGAACATGCTTGGTTGCCCGGACTGTGGGCAACGGGGGCAATCCCGGCAAGGCCCGCAATTCATGATCCGGAATGCAGGGGCTGCGTATGTAACACATGCCCGATGCCACCCTGCCGGCGACCCTGGTGCTGGAGAATTTCTTCTCCGGCCCGATGCGCGCCGAAGGCTCGTTCGTGAACGCGTGGTCGCGCTCGCGGCGCGGGATCGTGATCGACATGATCCCGGCATGGGACGGCAAGCTGCTCTCGCTCGACGAACGCTTCGTCTATTCCGACGGCGAGACGGATCACAAGACCTGGCGCCTGGAAAAGACTGGCCCCGGCACCTACGCCGGCACCCGCGAGGACATGATCGGCACCGGTCGCGTCTGGACGGAAGGCCGTGCGGTGCGTCTTAACTACGTGCTGATGCTGATGGGTATCGGCTTCGACTTCGACGAAACCATGATCCTGCGTGACGACAACAGCGTGCTTGCCCGCTCCACGGTCAGGAAGTGGGGCCTCCTGATCGGCCGGGTCGAACTCGTGATCCGCCGGATCTAGAAGCCCTCAACGGAGTGCGCCACTCCAATGGCGCGCATGTCATGCTCTTTTGGACCGCGAGCCTCCGGCTCGCCTCAAAATCATGAGCGAG
>CAIWTJ010000304.1 GCA_903915535.1 Enhydrobacter aerosaccus | reverse complement strand
CTCGCGATCGAGGCGGCGGCGCTGTGCGGCGACCGAGCGGCTGCGGAAATCGTTCTCGCCCGAGACGGCACGGCCCACGTCGATCTTGTCGGACCGGCGTTTCGGCGCCTCGTTGCGGCGCGCGCCCGGCGGCTGCGGCATCCGCTTGTTGGCGACGGGCGCGGGACGCAGCGGCGGACGGCGCAATGCACCTGCGCCGGCACCCGCACCCGGCGCGCCCAGGGGACGACGCACGGCGCCCGGCGCGGCGGCCGACGTACCGGTCTCGATTTCCTGCGCCTGGCGCGCGGCCTGCGTCTGCGGGGCGCCGACAGCCTGATCGAGCCGCTTTTGCACCAGCACATCGGCCTTACGCTTGATCTCGTCCTCGGCCTTCTTGCGCGTCTCTTCCTCGGCGAGCCGCTTCTTGTGCTCTTCCTCGGCGATCTTGCGCGACTTTTCCTCGGCCGCACGGCGTGCGCCTTCGACCGCCGCCTTTTCGCGCGCGATCACCGCATCGCGATCCGCGCCGACCAGCGCGCGGGCGCGGGCTTCCTTCTCTTCTTCCGTGAGCGTCTTCAGAACGATGCCGCGGCTGTTCGTGCTCGGAGCCGGACGGGTCGGAGCTGCAGCGGGTGCGGATGTGCGCGCGGCAGGCGCCGCGGACGCACGCGCAGCGGGAGTGACAGGGGCGCGGGCCGCGGGAGCCGCGGCGGCAGGAGCGCCGCCCAGCTTCAGGGTGCGCGCGGGCGCGGCGGCCGCAGGAGCTGCCTCGGCGGCGGGAGCAGGAGCGGGAGCGGCGGCAGCGGCGCCCGGCGGACGCTTCGCGACCTTCTTGACCTCGACCGTCACCTGGCGCGTGCGCCCGTGAGAGAATTTCTGCTTTACCTGTGTCGCATCCGCCTTGGACGCGGCGCTGCGCGACGCGGTCGACAGCGTCAGCGGCTTCTTGCCTTCTTTTTGGTCAGTCATATGGCTTCTTGTCCTTGGTCCCGCGCGGCCCGTCAACCGGCGCTATTGAGACGATATCCGCGCCAGCGCGCGGCACCGCCTGCAATTCGTTGAATGAACTGGCCTGATGCGTCGTCGCGCATCACCGCCACATAAACCGTCTGGTCGCGTCCAAAGACGCCACCCAAAATTTCCTTGGTCCCAAGCCGCTCCAGCGGCAGGCCAGTCTTCGTCAGTTTTGCCAGACCATCCCCATCGGCTTCATCCGCCACTATCAGCAGGCCCGCACGGCCATGCCCCATCATCTGTTCGACCCGCACGAAACCCGCCACCGCCCGGCCGGCCCGGCGGGCGCGGCTGAGATCGCTGAGGGGCCGCTCGAGCAGCAGTCGCTCGAGCCGCTCGGCCAGGTCGTCATCGACCTTCACTTGGGCACGCGCGGCCTTCGAGAAGGACTTCTTCGCCATCGCCTGCTCGACGACCGATCGCTCGGCCGTCACCCACATGCCCCGGCCCGGCAGCTGCCGTGCCAGATCGGGCACGACATCACCTTCGGGTCCCACGACAAAACGCACCATCTCCTCCGGCGCGCGCTCCGCGCCGGTCACGATGCAGGTGCGCACCGGAGCGGCCACGGCGGGAGCCGGGAGATGGGGTTCGGTCATGGGGAAGGCAAGTTCCAAAAGCGTCTCCGATCAGGCCTTCGCCGCATCGCCCGCGCCTTCAGCGGGGGCTTCGTCGGCGAACCAGTGCTCGCGCGCCTTCATGATGATGGCGTTGGCGGTGTCGTTATCCATAGCGCTTTCGCCCACGATCTCGCGCAGCTCGTCGGAGGCGAGGTCGGCCAGGTCTTCGCTGGTCTTCACGCCCTTTTCGCCGAGCGCCACCAGCATCGGAAGCGTGATGCCCTCGGTCGCGCGCAGGCTCTCGTCGATGCCCAGCTCGGCCAAACGCGCCGCCAGATCGGAGTCGCGCTTCTCGATGTACTCGCGGCCGCGGCGCTGCAACTCGGTCGCGATCTCCTCGTCGAAGCCCTCGACGCCGGCCAGATCCTCGACCGCCGAATCGGAGATGTCCTCGACCGAGGCATAGCCCTCGGCCACCAGCAGGTGGGCGATGACGTCGTCGACGTCGAGCGTCGCCTTGAAGAGTTCGGTGCGCTCCAGCGTATCCTTCTGGCGGCGCTCGCTCTCCTCGGCCTCGGTCATGATGTCGATTTCCCAGCCAGTGAGCTGGGACGCGAGCTTCACGTTCTGGCCGCGGCGGCCGATCGCGAGGCTGAGCTGGTCGTCGGGCACGACGACCTCGGTCTTGTTCTTCTCCTCGTCCATCAGCACCTTGCTGACTTCGGCCGGCGCGAGCGCGTTCACGATGAAGTTCGCGGTGTCGCTCGACCATGGGATGATGTCGACCTTCTCGCCCTGCAGCTCCTGCACGACGGCCTGGACGCGGCTGCCGCGCATGCCGACGCAGGCGCCGATCGGATCGATCGAGCTGTCGTGGCTCAGCACGGCGATCTTGGCGCGGCTGCCCGGATCG
>CAIWTJ010000303.1 GCA_903915535.1 Enhydrobacter aerosaccus | reverse complement strand
TTGGGCCAGGCTCTCCTCCTGCATGTTCTGCAGGGTCTGGTTGGACTCCTCGATCAGCTCGTTCTTCCACTTGAGCAGCTTCTGGCGGAAATACTCCTGCTGCATCGCATTCATGAAGGGTTCGCGGTCCGTCGGCCGGTAATTCTGCGGCAACGTAATCGACATCGTCGGCAACTCCACGAGTACTGACTTCAAAGGCGCGCGGAGTATAGGGACGGTCGACTGTCCCGCAAGATGATTGAATGCCTCGGCCCGACTCTAGTAGTGCGGCGCAGCAAAATCCCAGCCCCGAATATGTTGAGTCTGTTACACTTTATTGCTGCAATGCAGCAAATGCCTCACAACCCAGCAGGCGGCCGAAGCAGCCGGCAAGACCGAAGTTGCTCTCCGCTGTAAAACCCGCGACGGCGGCGGCCTCGAGCGTGTGGCCCTCGGCAATCGAAGCGACGAAGGCGGCCTCCCCCTCATCGAGGCGAACAAACCCGGCCGGCAGGACCAGCAGACAGGTCGGGCCCTTGGCGAGATCGACCTCGCCCTCTGCCGCGCCCGGCTGCGAGGCGGTCCAGATGCGATCGAGCGGATAGCGCGAGCGGATCAGCTCGGCCCCCGGCGCGAGGGTCAACACCTTGGAGAGAAGAACCTCGGGCGAGAGACCCGTCAGGTCGGCGGCAGACGGGCGCGGGCTGTAGAATGCCACGTTGAGCGCCCAGTCGAGGCGCGCCACGTCGGCAAGGTACGGCAAGCCGTGCATCGCTTCCTCGGCGGCCAGGAAGTCCGCGAATTGCGCGCCGTACTCCGCAAGCACCGGCTGCGTCGGCAGTTCCCGCGTCACGAATATCCCGGCGATCTGGCGGAAGAAGTCCGCACCGACCAGCGCGTGAACTGTGGGAAAGGTCATGGCCAATGCCTTGGCGAGCGATCGCTGGATATGGTGGCGATGAATGGCCAGACGCGCCTCCCCGCCGCCGCCCGCGAGGTCGGCCACGAAGGCCGCCTGCCACTCACGCAGCGCGAGCGTCATGCCGGCCTCCTGCCGCGAGCAGCACCGACGCCCGCCGCGCCTCGTCGAGCAGCACCGGCAGCGCGGGAATGTCGGTATCCCATTCGATCACCGTCGGCCGCGGACCGAATCGCTCGACGCATTGCGAGAACAGGCCCCACACAGGATCGCCCACGCGGCTGCCGTGATCGTCGATCAGGATCGTGCCGCCCTCGACCTCGTTCACGGCGTGACCCGCGAGGTGATACTCGGTGATCGCCGCCGCCGGCAGACCGTCGAGCCAGCGCGCCGGGTCGATAGAGAGATTGTGCGCGGTGACATGGATGTTGTTGGCATCGAGCAACAGGCCGCAGCCACTGCGCTTCGCCAGTTGGGACAGGAACTCCGGCTCGCTCATCGTCGAGTGCGCGATGGCGAGATAGCAGGACGGATTCTCGATCGAAATCTGCCGGCCGAGCGCCTCCTGCAGGCGATCGACGTTGCGCACGACCACGTCGAGCGCCTCCTCCGTATACGGCAGGGGCAACAGGTCGTTGAAATAGCGCCCGCCGTGCGTGCTCCACGACAAATGGTCGGACACGAGATCGGGCTGGAGCCGCTTCACGAGCGCGGCCACGCGTGCGAGATGCGCGGCATCGAGCCCATCGACGGCGCCCAGCGACAGGCCGACGGCGTGAACCGAAAAGCGGTAGTCCGCCCGCACGCGTTCCATTGCCGCGAACGAAGGCGAGGGCAGAAGGTAGTTTTCGGCATGGATTTCCAGCAGGCCCAGCGCCGGCCGGTCGCGATCGATTTCGGCGAGATGCGGCGCGCGCAGGCCGATGCCCGCCGGCGCGTTCATGGCCTCAGCCCTTCACCACGCCGCCCACGATCTTCTGGCACGTGCCCTTGGGCACCGCGATCCAGGCGTCGGGCTGGTTGTCCTTCTTCGACGTGCCCGCGCAGGACGATGTGTCGGTCTGGCAGTCGTTCTGCCCGGCCTTCGACACGCCGAAGCACTTCTCGACGGGCATTCTGCCTTGAGCTTGAGCTTGAGCCTGAGCCTGCGCCACGGCGGGCAGCGTCAAGGCGCTGGCGAGGGCGGCCGCGATGGCAATGCGCGTGGGGGTCATGCAATGCTCCGATATGACTGTGGCGTTCTTATACGACATTTCCTTGGGTCGGCCTCATGGCTGAAACAAGGCCCGGCAACACCCTGCTCCAGCCCGGCGACTTCGTGCGTCACCCGGCGCGCCCCGACTGGGGCCTCGGCCAGATCCAATCGATGATCGGTTCGCGCATCACCGTCAATTTCGAGAACGCGGGAAAGCTGCTGATTGACGGGACCGTGATCGAGCTTGAACGAGACGCGCCTCGGCGGCCCTGAGTTCGTCGGGAGTATTGATGTTGGCGAACGGCGCCGTGCCACCCGGCCATCTCAATTCGGCGTGATGATGGCGCCCTGCAAATTCCTCCACCCTCCGCACACCCTCTTTCAGGATCGCGCGCCGCAGATCGTCGACCAGCTTCACCGACCAGACGCCCACCGCATGCTCGCGCCGCACCGTCAGCACGTCGGCCTCGGCCACGTGCATGTGGCCGCCCAGCCGCACCGTGAGATCGCGCGGCAGGAACGGCACATCGGCCGGCGCCGTCAGGATCCATCCGGCGTGCGGGTGATGCTTCAGCGCCCACTCCATGCCGGCGAGAATTCCCGCGAGAGGACCCAGCCGCCGACCCTCGCGTTTGGCCGCCGCGCTGATGTCGCGCGGGTCGGGGACCAGCGGCACGTTCAGCGCGCGATAGCCGGGCGCGGCAAGGTCGTTCGTCACCACGACCAGATCCATGACCTGCGGCCGCAGCCGTTCGACGACATGCGCGACCATCGTCTTGCCGCCCAGCAGGCGCAGCGGCTTGGGCACGCCCGCGCCCATGCGACGTCCCTCGCCGCCGGCCAGCACCACGCCGACCAGAGCGGCGGCGCGGACGGGTCCTGAAGCGTCGATTCCGTTGACCACCATGGCTGCACTATGCGAAGCGCTGAGGGACAAACAAGGGGAGGAAACAATGGCGCTCAATATCGCCCGAGTCGCGAACTGGCTGCACAAGGTCGACCGGGCCCGCGCCGCGGTGGGCTGGTGGCCTGCCCAATTCGCCACCGACGACGAGCGCCTCGCCTACAAGGTGCAGGACGCCTTCCTCAAGAAGCAGGTCGTGAAGCAGGGCCCGCTGGTCGGCTACAAGATCGCGCTGACCTCGCCGCAGATCCTGGCGCAGACCGGGCTCAAGGGTCCCGCCTACGGCCCCGTGCGCAAGAAGCGCGTGTTCGAGCACAAGGCGACCGTGAAGGTCGGCACCTGGACGCGGCTCGGTGTTGAGCTCGAGATCATCCTCTTCCTGAACGCCGACGTGCCGAAGCCCAAAGGCAAGCCCTACGACAAGGATTCGATCGCGCAATATGTCGGCGAGGCGCGCGCCGGCTTCGAGCTGATCGAGGATCGCGGCGCCGACTACAGCCGCCTCGCCGTCAATCCGCTGATCATGGATGCGGGCTGGAACGGCGGCTCGCTGCTGGCCAAGCCGAACAGGAACTGGCGCAACCTCGACCTCGGCAATCTCGATGGCTCGATCTCCTTCGATGGCAAGGTCGTGCGCGAAGGCCACTCGGGCGACGTGCTCGGCCACTGCTACAACGCGCTCGCCTGGCTCGCCAACAAGCTCGGCGATCACGGCAAGACGCTCAAGAAGGGCATGTTCGTCTCGAGCGGCAGCATGGTCGCCTGCCAGTTCGTGCCGCCCGGCAGCACCGCCACCGGCAAGATCGCCGGCCTGGGCGAGGTCACGCTGAAGTATGAGCTGCCGACATAGGGCGGGCGCCTTCGTAAAAAATGACGCGGGTGTGCACCGACTTTCTGGGACACATCCGTTGCAGCGGGGACAGCGCTATCCGGCATTTTGTACCGGATTCCGCCACCCCCTCCGCGAAACAAAATTACCTGACTTCCCGCACCCAGGCCATCTGCGCGAACGACGGATCCGGCCGCAATTGCTTCCACGACAGGCGGCGCACCGCGTCGCGTCCAACC
The DNA here is from genome assembly GCA_903915535.1 of Enhydrobacter aerosaccus. GTDB lineage: Bacteria > Pseudomonadota > Alphaproteobacteria > Reyranellales > Reyranellaceae > Reyranella > Reyranella aerosaccus_C. The sequence goes on along the minus strand of CAIWTJ010000303.1, from coordinate 16,628 downwards.
AGCAGCGCGTCGTAGTCGTCGGGGAAAAGCTGCGTAATCGCCGGATCGAGCGCGTTGAGGCCGCCGGTATAAGCGCCGAACGCGGGCAGGATCAGGCGCTGTCCGTTGGTCAGGAAGCAGCGCCGCCGCAGACCGCGGCCGCGCACGGTGAGCGCCGCGACAGGATGATAGTGTCCCGAGACCTCGCCGCGGCCGAAACCGAACTGCGCCTCGTGACGAAAGACCAGCGGCCCTTCGTCAATCTCCTCCGCCACCTCGCCCCATCCGTCGGGCGGCGGCGCCGGATCGTGGTTGCCCGCGATCCAGACGAACGTCGCAAGCCGCGTCAGTCGTTCGATCTCGGCACGCTCGACGGCAGGCAGCCGCTCGATCGCGCCGCGGTCGTGGAACGAATCACCCAGGCACACGACCCGCTCCGGCCGCAACGTCTCGATCAGCGACGCCAGCACCGACAGCGTCTGACGCGTGTCGTGCCGCGGCAGCAGCTTCAGCGCGTTCACCGCGTAGGACGAACCCTTCTCGAAATGGAGATCGGCGACGGCAAGCAGCCGCCGCGCCGGCCAATACAGAGCCCCGGCCGGCAACGCCTGCAGCGTTTCGCCTCCGCAGATGAAATCGAACGGACTCATCGAGCTCGAGGCGCGGCTATTGGGCTCAGCAATCGCATGGCGCGCACGATTGACCGAGCGGGGCTCCATGCGCAAGGTGGCGCCATGCGCGGACCTGTGAGTTTCGCCTTCGCTCTCCTTGCCTTGCTGTTGCCTCAGTTGGCCGCCGCCCAGATGCAGCCGCACCGAGCGGTCTACGGCCTGCGCCTCGGCGCAGCCGTCAATGCGCCGCGCATCGGAACTGCGGTGCAGGACCTGACGCTCGATTGCGCGGGCTGGCACCTCAAGCGCGACATCACCACGGAAATTGCCCTCACCTCTGCCTGGAAGATCGCCGTGGCCTCCAAGCTCGACGCCGAGGAGTCGCTGGGGGGCAACGCACTTCGCTATCGCACCGTGCAGGTTCAGAACGGCGTCGAGCGCGAAACCCGCGGAAAGGTCCAACGCTCGGGGAAAGAGACGCGGGCGGAGATCGTCTGGCCGGCGGGCCCGTCCCAGCTCCTGCTGCCGGGGCCAACCCTCCTGCCCGTCGCGGCGATCACCCATATGATCGACCGCCTGCAGGCACGCGCGGCGGCGTTCCCCGCCGTGACGTACGACGCCGAGGTCATCAACGACGCGTTCCTCGTCGACGTCACCGAACTGAACGATGGCGACATCCGGCCCGCACCGCCATCGCAGCAGGCGATTGCCCTTCCGAAGAGCAAGGCCTGGCCCGTGTTCATGACTTTCACCCCTGCCCGAAAGCAGGACCAGAAGCCGCTTTTCTCGGTGAAGCTGGTGGTATTCGCCAACGGCGTGCTCGATCGGCTGACCGTCGACACCGGCCTGGTCCAGGTCACCGCGGACCTGCAGGAACTGAAAATGGGCACCGCCCCGGTCTGCCCCAGGTCTTAGGGGCAAACCCACCCCTCCCCCGAAGACGGGGTAGGAAGGAGAGCGCACCCTCCTTCAGTAGGCCAACATCCATAGCCGCCGCGGCTGCGTATCTACACAAACGCGTTTTTGGATAGGTCCGTGTCAGCTTCCCTGGTCTGGTTCCGCAACGATTTGCGCCTGGCGGACAATCCCGCGCTCATCGCGGGCCTTGGCTCCGGCCGGCCGGTCGTGCCGCTCTATATCTTCGACGAGGAAACCCCGGGCATTCGGCCGATGGGCGCGGCCTCCCGCTGGTGGCTGCATCACAGTTTGCAGTCGCTCGACGCCTCGCTGCGGTCGCTGGGCTCGCGGCTGATCCTGCGCCGCGGCCCCGCGGAGAAGGTCATTGCGGAGGTCGCCGCCGAGTATGACGCCTCGGCGCTCTACTGGAACCGCGCCTATGACGAGGGTTCGCGCGAACGCGATGCCCGGGTGAAGCTGTCGTTCGACCGGCGGGGCTTGGTCGCCGAGAGTCTCAAGGGCAACCTTCTCTACGAACCCTGGGAAGTGAAGACAGCCACCGGCGGCTCGTTCAAGGTATTCACCGCCTTCTGGCGCGCCTGCCGCGAACTGCCTTCGCCCGGCCCCGGCCTTCCTGCGCCCAAGAGCTTGCCCGCGCCGAAGAATTGGTTCGCCAGCGATCGCGTGGAGGACTGGGCATTGCTCCCGACCGCTCCCGACTGGGCCGGCGGGATGCGCGCGACATGGACACCGGGTGAAGCGGGAGCCCAACGTCGACTGTCCACCTTCCTCGACCAGGCCCTCGCCAACTATCGGCAGGCGCGCGACCTCCCTGCCCTTCCCGCGACGTCGCGCCTGTCGCCGTACCTTGCGTTCGGCGAGATCAGCCCGCGCCAGATCTGGCGCGCCGCCACGACGCGCGGCATGTCGGCGGCGACCGAAAAATTCCTCTCCGAGGTGGGCTGGCGCGAGTTCTCGTACAACCTTCTCTTCCACCACGGCGACCTCAGCCGGAAGAACTTCCGGGCGGACTTCGATTCCTTCCCCTGGATCGATGAGGACGGCACGCTGGAGGCCTGGCGCCGCGGCCGCACCGGCTATCCCATCGTCGATGCCGGCCTGCGCGAGCTCTGGACCACCGGCTGGATGCACAACCGCGTGCGCATGATCGTGGCGTCGTTCCTGACCAAGGACCTCTTGATCGACTGGCGTGCGGGCGAGCGCTGGTTCTGGGACACGCTGGTTGACGCCGATCCCGCCAACAACGCCATGGGATGGCAGTGGGTCGCCGGCTGCGGCGCTGATGCCGCGCCCTACTTCCGCATCTTCAACCCTGTGCTCCAGGGCGAGAAGTTCGACCCGCGCGGCGATTACGTCCGCCGCTGGGTGCCCGAACTCGGCGGGTTGCCGGCGGAAGTCATTCATTGTCCGTGGGAGGCGAAGACTCCCCTGCCGCCCGATATCTATCCGCAACGCATCGTCGATCACGCCCAGGCGCGCGATCGAGCCCTCGTTGCGTTCCGTTCGCTGAAAAAATCGGCCTGAGTGCCGCTTAAGGACTATTGCAGATGAAAATTGCTGTCATTGGCGCCGGCGTTGCGGGCTTGGGTACGGCGTGGTCACTCAGCCGACAGCACGATGTCGTGGTCTACGAGCGTGAAGCGCGCTTCGGCGGACACGCCTGCACCGTGGATGCGCCGCTGGGAGGCCGAGCGGACGAGCGCACACAGCCTGTCGACATCGGGTTCATCGTCTACAACGAGCGCAACTATCCCAACCTGATCGCGCTCCTGGAGCATCTGGGCGTTCCGACCCAGGAATCGGACATGTCCTTCGCCGTCAGCCTCGATGGCGGCCGCCTCGAATACGCGAGCTCCTACGGCGGATACCTCGCGCAGCGCCGCAACATGGTGCGGCCCTCCTTCCTGCGGATGACCCGCGATATCTTCCGCTTCAATCGCCTGGCACCTCAGCTTCTCGACCTGGCGGAGGACCTCGATTTCACGATCGGCGATTTCGTCGAGCACGCCGGCCTGAGCGACGCCTTTCGCGACCAGTACCTCGTGCCGATGGCGTCCTGCATCTGGTCGACGCCGCTTGGCCGGATGCTCGACTACCCCGCCCAGACCTTCGCGCGCTTCTTCAACAACCACGGCCTGCTGACCACGGGCCCGCAACTGCGCTGGCGCACCGTGAGCGGCGGCAGCCGGTCCTATGTCGAGCGCATCGCCTCGCCGCTGCGCGCCCGCGCCCGTCTGGCCACGCCCGCGACGGCGATCCGGCGCGATGCGACGGGGGTCTCCGTGCGCGATGCCTCGGGTCACTGGGATCGCTTCGACAACGTCGTGATGGCCTGTCATGCTGACACCGCGCTGGCGCTGCTCGAAGATGCGAGCCCGCGCGAGCGCGAACTTCTGGGCTGCTTCGCCTATTCGTCGAACGACGTCTGGCTGCACGGTGACACCACGCTGATGCCGCAGAGGCCCAGCGCCTGGTCGAGCTGGAATTATGTGGCCGGCAGCGCTAGCGCCGAAGCGAACGTCAGCGTTACCTACTGGATGAACCGCTTGCAGAACTTCGTCACGCCCCAGCCCCTGTTCGTTTCGGTCAATCCCGGCCGCGAGCCCCAGGGCGCGCTTCAGCACGTCACCTTCGAGCATCCGATGTACGATTCGGCCGCCATCCGCGCGCAGCGTCACCTTCACGAACTGCAGGGTGTGCAGAACACCTACTTCTGCGGCAGCTACTGCGGCTACGGCTTCCATGAGGATGCCCTGTCGGCCGGTCTCGACATCGCCGAGCAACTGGGCGCCCACCGTCCCTGGCGGCGCCCCGAGGAGCATCGGCGCATCGGCGACCCGCCGCGCATCGTGAAGGCACGTCCGGCCATTGGCGGCCTGCCCCTGCCCGCCGCCGCGCGGCTGGCGTCGGACGTTCCGTGACCGGGACTACTCATTCCATCGTGGACGCGATCGTCGTGCATCGTCGATTGCGCCCGCGCGCCCATGCCTTTCGCTACAAGGTCTCCTATCTCTGCCTCGGTCTGGATGCGCTGGACAGCGTCGCCGGCCGCTGGCTGAAGCTCGACCGGCCGGGCCTGGTTTCCTTCCGCCGTGCCGATCACGGCGCGCGCGATGGCGGCGACCTTCGGGTCTGGCTGAAGGGCATCCTTGCCGATCACGGGCTCGCCAACGCCTGCGACGGCGATGTCGAGCTGATGACCATGCCGCGCCTGTTCGGCTACGTGTTCAATCCGGTCAGCTTCTGGTTCTGCCGCGACCGCGCCGGCGCGCTGCGGGCGGTGCTGTGCGAGGTGAACAACACCTTCGGCGAGACCCATTGCTATCTGGTGCATCACGCCGACCATCGCCCGCTCGCGGCCGACGAATGGTTCGACGGGCGAAAGGTCTTCCACGTGTCGCCGTTCCTGCCCGTCGAGGGCGCCTATCGCTTCCGCTTCCGGCTCGACGCGGCGGTGGCCCATGTCGATGTGAATTATCACGACGCCGAAGGTTTGATGCTCGCGACCTCCGTCGCCGGCCGCCGCGAACCCTTGGCGGATCGTACGGTAGCGCGCCGTTTCCTGGGCAACCCCACGATGACCCTGGGCGTGGTCGCCAGAATCCATTGGCAGGCCTTGAAACTCTGGAAAAAGCGGGCGAAATTTTACCGCAAGCCCGCCCCGCCCCGGGAGTTTGTGACCCGCTGACCGCATGACCATTGCATCGCGCCTCGTTCTCAAAGCCCTCGATCGCCTCGCCGTCGGTCGCCTGACCCTGCGGCTTCCGGACGGGACGACGCGTGTGTTTGGCGCGGCGGGCGCAGAGCCTGCCGCCGAGATCACGGTCAAGGACTGGCGCCTGTTCCGCCGCGTGCTGCTGGACGGGGACATCGGGTTCGCCGAAGCATACATGGACGGCTACTGCGACTCGCCGGAACTTCCCAAGCTGCTCGCGCTGTTCGTCGCCAACGACAAGGCGCTCGGCAACGTGGTCCATACGAACATCTTCCACAATCTCGCGCTCAAGCTGATGCACTGGCGGCGAGACAATTCGCGCGAAGGATCGAAGCGCAACATCCACGCGCACTACGATCTCGGCAATAATTTCTATCGGCTCTGGCTCGATCCCACGATGACCTACTCATCTGCCCTCTACGAGGGGCAGAAGGGCAAGCCGCTCGATGTGGCGCAGACCGACAAGTACGACCGCATCCTCACCCAGCTCGGCGCCAAGCAGGGCGACAGCATCCTCGAGATCGGCTGCGGCTGGGGTGGCTTCGCCGAGGTGGCGGCGCGGCGCGGCATGCGCGTGACCGGCATCACGATTTCCAGGGAGCAGCTCGCCTTCGCGCGCGAGCGGCTGGAGAAGGCGGGCCTGGCCGATCGCGTCGATCTGCAGTTTTGCGACTATCGCGACATCCAGGGCAGTTATGACCATATTGTGTCGATCGAGATGATCGAGGCGGTGGGCGAGCGGCACTGGCCCGAATATTTCAGCGCGCTCAAGCGCCACGTCTCGCCCGGCGGTTCGGCACTCGTACAGGCGATCGTGATCGCCGACGATTTCTTCGAGGGCTATCGCAGCCGTCCCGACTTCATCCAGAAGTACATCTTCCCCGGTGGCATGCTGCTGTCGCCGCAGGGAATCGCCGAACAATGCCGCCGCGCCGGGCTCAAGATCGCCGAGCTCTACAGTTTCGGACTGGACTATGCCCATACACTCGAGACGTGGCTCGGCCGCTTCGATGGCGTCGCCGACCAGGTCGCCAGCCTCGGCTTCGACGAACGATTCCGCCGGATGTGGCGCTTCTATCTGGCCTATTGTGCCGCAGGCTTCTCGACCCGCCGCACAGATGTCTTGCAGGCGCACTTCAAGCATATATAGCTATAGTCGTCGGCAACGACCAACGCCGCCCGGTCAAGGTGCGGTGAACAGGAAGGCTATCGCGTGAGTGCAGGTCCCAGCGGGAGCGGTGGCGCTTCCCGAGAGAAAATTCCATTCCGGCGGCTCGTTGCCTATTCGACGCTTCAGCTCCCGTTGTCGATGGCGGCGCTGCCGGTCGTGCTGAATGTCAGTCACTTCTATGGCGGCGTGCTCAAGCTCTCGCTCGAGATCATGGGCCCGATCTTCATCATTACCCGCATTGTCGACGCCATCCAGGATCCGCTGATCGGCCTGTTCAGCGATCGCTTCACTCGCCGCGGGCCGCGCGGTCGCCTGTTGTTCGTTGCGTTGGCCCTCCCGTTCCTGGTCGGGGGCTTCTACATGCTGTTCGATCCGCCCGATGCGTGGTTCGGCAACCAGACACTCATCGCAGCGTGGCTGGCAGCGGCGCTCCTGCTCGTTCACCTCGGCTATTCCGGCGTTTCGATCAGCTATCACGCCCACGGCGCCGAATTGACCGACGACTACAATGAGCGAACGCGGGTAACGGTCGGGCGCGAGGTCTTCGGCCTGCTGGGCTTCGCTGTGGCCGTGGTCCTCCCTTCAGCACTGAAGAGTTTCGGCGAAACGCAGAGCTATGTGCTGCTGGGTGCCGTGTTCATCCCGCTGGTCATCGGCTTCAGCCTGCCGTGCCTCCTGTGGGCGGGTCCGTCGGTCCATCCGCCGGTCGTCCACGCGGAAGGCACCGCACTTCTCGCCTTCTTCTCGCCGCTCAAGAATCCGCTGTTCCGCCGCCTGCTGCTGGTCTTCGTGGTCAACGGTGCGGCGCTGGGCGTGGCGGTCGGCGTAATGCTGTTCTATGTCGACAACGTGCTGAAGGGTACCCAGACGCACGCCGGAATCATTCTGCTGATCTACTTTTTCTCGGGCGCTGTCAGCGTGCCGATGTGGCTCTGGCTCTCGCGGAAATTCGGCAAGGCGGCGGCGTGGCTGGCAGGCATGATCCTGACGGCCGTTGCGATGAGTCTTGCCCTATTGGTGGGGCCAGGCGACTTCGCGTTCTTCATGGTGATCTCGGTCTTCACGGGTATCGGACTCGGCGCCGACTACGGCCTCCCTCCATCGATCCTGGCGGATGTGATCAATGCGCAGGAAGGCGGCGACTCCAAGGGCAAGACCGGCACGTACTTTGGCTTGTGGGCGCTCGCGACCAAGGTGGCCACGGCCATCGGCGCGGGTTGTTCGCTCCCGGTCCTTCCGTTGCTGGGGTTCGAGCCTGCGCTCGGGATGTACGACACGAACGCGCTGATCATCGTCTATATCGGCGTGCCGGTGACGATCAAGATCGTCGCCGCGCTCCTGATCTGGTTTATCCGCATCGAGGCCGTGCGCGGCTCGGTGCATGACGAGATGATGGGACGCCGACTCGGATAGACGTTCAGCCCGAGATCAGGAGAACAGCTCCAGTCGTTGCGGCTGGCGCACCCCGAAGTCGTTGCGCAGGCCCCAACATCCCTGCGCCATCGTCGAGAAGACGGTGCGGAAGTCGACGCTGTAGCGCATGTCGCCATCCTGCAGATCGCCGAGCGACGGATAGACGCCATGCAGGCCGCCCCTCACGCCGCCGCCCATGACGAGGTGCGGCGCGGCCGTGCCGTGGTCGGTCCCGCCGCTGGCATTCTGGCGCGCGCGGCGGCCGAATTCCGAGTAGGTGAGCACGGTCACGTTCTTCCAGAGGTCGGCCGCGATCAGGTTCTTGCGCAGCACGGCAAGATCGCTGGCGAGGATGCCGAGCAGGCGCTCCTGCGTCGGGACCTGGTTGGCGTGGGTGTCGAACCCGTTCAACGCCACCTTGATAGCCACCACCGGCACGCGCGCCATCAGGATGCGCGTCGCGAGGTCGAGCTGCCGGCCGAATGCCGGATCCTGGTAGGCGTAAGCAGGCGCCGCGCTATCATGGAGCTTGGCGCGCAGGCTGGACGCAGCCGCATTCACCTCGTGGCGCACGTCGAGCAGGTGGCGCAGCGCGGGGTTGCCGCCGTCTTGCATTCCGGACGTGTCCTTCACGCTTTGCGCGGCGCGCAGGAAATTCTCGGCATCCTGCATCACGATCGTGCGCAGCTCCGGCCCGGTCACCGGCAGAGCGTTGGTGTCGATCACGATCGAGTCGACGCCCGCACCCTTGGTCAGGGTCGCGCCCTTGAAGGCCTGCGCGACCCAGCCGACGCTCAGCGTCTGGCTCGACGCCGAGGCAGTGTCCCAGATCTCGATCGAGCGGAAGTGCGAGCGGTTGGGATACGGGTAGCCGACACCTTGGACGATCGCCAGGTCCCTGGCCTTCCAGGACTCCATGAGCGGCTCGAGTTTCTGGTTCAGCCCGACTTTCTCGTCGAGCTGGATCACCTTCTCGCGCGGGACGCCGATCGCGGGCCGCAGCTCGCGGTACTTCGGATCGCCATAGGGGATCAGCGTGTTCAAGCCGTCGTTGCCGCCCTTCAACTCGACGAGCAGCAGCACGCGCGGCGGCGTCGAGGGATCGGCAAAGGCGGTACGGGAGGCGAGCGCCACCGAGAGGGCACTGGCGCCGAGCAGGAAATTGCGACGGTCCATGGCCTGTATCCTCACTTCAACTGGTACGCTGAATCGAACATCGCCGAGGCGACCACCGTGCCGGGCGACGAGGTGACGTCGACGCCGTCGATCGGCGCACGCGGCAGCAGGGTGCGCAGCAACATCTGCTGATCGATGCCGGCAAGGACCGGTCCGAGCTTCGCTTCGCTGCCCGCGCTGCGCAGGCTGCGGCCTTCGATCGGCTTCTGTTCGGCCTGCTGCACCATCGCAGGGTCGCCCGGCGCCGGCTGCTTGCGGTCGGCGCGGCGGTTGGGACGGCCGGCCCCGGCGTTCATCATCATGCCGCCATCCATCGACGACACCGTCGTGGCCTCGACCATGCGGCGCAGGAACTGCTGGCGCAGCAGAAGCGTGTAGGTGCTGATCCAGCTCTCGCCGCCGGCCCAGCCCTTGACGTTGGGCGGATCGAACGGCACCTGCCCCAGCCCCTGCATCATGCGCACCAGGCCGGTCTTTTCCGGCACCGGCAATCCGAGCACGCGCACCGAACCCACGATAAGGTCGACCGGCGACTTGATGAGGCCGCCGCGGTTCGCCGGATCGCGGAACGCGGGCGACATCAGCATCGCGCGCATCAGCGGCTTGATCTCGTAACCGCCGGTGCGGAACACCGCGGCCAGCCGCTTCACTTCCTCGGGATCGGGTTTCAGCGACACGAACTCGAGCCAAAGCTTGCGCACGATCGTCTCGGCGGTATGCGGGTTGCGCAGCAGGATGGCGATGATGTCGTCGCCGCCGAATCGGCCCGTCTGGCCGAGGAACGTCTTCTCGCCGCCGTCGTGCTGCTGGACGTGGTCGGCGAAGGCGCCGCTGTTGGGATCGATCGACCAGCCGGTGAAGGCGCGCGCCGCGGCCTTGATGTCGGCCTCGCTGTAGTGCCCCTCGCCCAGGGTGAAGAGCTCGAGCAGCTCGCGGCCGAAGTTCTCGTTGGGCTGCCGCGCCACGGAGCGCACGCCGTCGAGATAGATCAGCATCGCGGGATCGCGCGCGACGGCCTTGAGAAGAGTGGCGAAGTTGCCCAGCGCCTCGCGGCGGAACAGCGCGTTCTGGAAATACAGGGCCGGCGCGAAACGCACCTTCTGCAGCGAGGAGGTGAAGTGGTTGTGCCAGAACAGCGTCATGCGTTCGACGAACGGCTGGTCGGTGACCAGCATCTCCTCGACCCACCAGTTGCGCAGTTCGCGCCCCTGCTCCTCGATCGGGCGCACGATGCCGGTGGGCGGCTTCTTTTCGGCCCGTGCCGCCTGCAGCTTCTCGACGGCTTCGCGCTGCTCCTCGCGCACGTGCTTGAGGCCCTCGTTCACCCAGCCCGGCGCCGGCGTGAGCGCAACGCGGCGCGGGTTGGCGAGCAGCCGGTCGACCGCCGCGCCGTAGTCGAGGCTTGAGAGGGTCTGGACGTCCTGGGGGACCGGACCGAACGATGTGCGCGACAGCAGGTGCCGCGCTTCGTCGAAGCCCATCGCCTGATCGGCGCGCACGAGGCGCGGGATCGACAGGAAGGCGGCGGCCGTTGCCGCACTCCCCAGAAAACGCCGCCGATCGAGAAGAACACTCATCGCTGAAGTCTTTCCTGAACGGGAGAGAAGATACGCTCTCCGTCCTCAGACTACGACAGTCCGCGCGATAGTATCCCTATTGCGGCGGGCGGCCAGCGCCCGGAGGTCCGCCGAATCGTCCGGGACCGCCTGGCCGGCCGGGACCGCCCGGACCTCCAGGACCGCCCATGCCGAGATAACGCTCGGCCAGGATATCGTGCATGCGCTCGCGCTGTTGCGGCGTCAGATGCTCGTCCATCTCGAGGATGCCGCGCAGGTTGGCCTTCTGCTGCTCGCCGCGCAGCTTGGCGATCTGCTCGACGAGCTGGTCGAGCTTGGCGAAGTCGACCGGCTGCTTCTTCAGCACGTCCCCGGTCTGCTCGCGCAACTGCTGGATCTGGTGGATGCGCTCGCGGCGGTCGGCGGTATTCTTCTCGAAACCGTCGCGCATTGCCTTGCGCTGCCCTTCGTCGAGCTTGAGGTCGTTCATCATCATCTCGAGCGGCGCCTGCCGGCCGCCCGGAGGCGGCGGCGGGCCCGGCAGGTTCTCGCCGAACGGCGGCGGCGCGATCCAGCTGCGGTAGACGAAGCCGGCCAGAACGAAGCAGTTGAGCAGAAGCGACAACCCGAGCAGCAGCTGAACGACGCGAGAGTTCATTTTCAGATGCCGTCGCCCGTGAAGAACGAGTTCATTTCGTTGGCGTTCTGCGACGTCGTCACAGTCGCGGTCCGGGCGGCGTTCTTCTCCTGGGCGAAGGACTCACCCAGGCCGCCGCCCATCATGAAGCCGGTGATGGCGACAACGACCGTCGCCGCGGCCATCACGGCGCGCGGCAGGGCAAAGCCATCGAACAGGCCGGCGAGCCAGCCGCGGCGCGCCACGGCGCGCTCGGCCTCGAAGCCGACCAGCGCCTGGGCGCGAACGGTCATGCGGGCAGGTGCCGCCGGCAGCGGCATGCCGAGGATCTCGGCCAGGTCCATGGCGGCCAGGCGCAGTTCCGGGTTGGAAGACACGGCAGCGTCGATACGGGCGGCTTCGGTCTCGGACAGGTTGCCCTCGAGCCAGGCAGCGAAATCCAGATCGGATACCGACGTCGACGCGACCGGGCCGGTGGCAAGGCTCTGCCACAGCTCCTTGTCTGTCTTGAGATTACGGTCGGTGGTCATAACTGTCTCCTTGCCTACCTTACGCCACGATGACGGGTTTCATCCCCGGCTTAAGGGGCCTCTTCCTTGAAATGCTCCCGAAGCCGCAAAAGCGCCTTGTGATGGGTGCTTCGCACGGTCTGGGCATCGATTTTCAGTAACTGTGCAATCTCGGTCACGTCCCGTTCCTCATCATATAGGTATTTGAGGATCAGGGTTTGCCGCTCGGTCAGCAATCCGTCGGGTATCTTCAGCTTTTCGACGTGTTTGTCCTCAATCGCCAGCGCGGTCTCCGGAACGTCGTCGATCGGCGTCGTGCCGTGGCGCCGGCGCCGGGCATGGTCGACGGCCGACGAGCGGGCCACGACCGCCAGCCAGGTCGACAGTCCCGCGCGCGCCGGATCGTAGGTTTTCAACAGCCGGTAATCGTTGGCACAGAGGCGGACATAGACGTCCTGGGCCGCGTCCATGACGTCCTCCTCGCTCAGCCTGTAGGTGCTGAGCGAGCGGCGCACGACAGCATTGATCAACGGCGTAGAGGCAACGACGAACGCATCCCACGTGCGTTTGCTGCCGGTTGCCAGGGCCCGCAGATCGATCTCTTTCAGTTCCGTCACGCCTGCGTTCCGCTCCGCGTCTGTCCGCCCTGCAGTTTAATGTGGTTTGTGGCCGAATCAGGTCCCGCTACAGTCCCCCCGCATTTCCCGGGGAGTACCGATGAGCGAGTCGCTAACACGGCAACTGAAGATCACCAAGCAACCAGTACGCGGCAAGGGGGTTGTGGTTGCACAGAACTGCCGCGCGGCCGAAGTCGGCGCCGAGATTCTGCGCAAGGGCGGCAACGCCATCGACGCCGCGGTCGCCACCGGCCTCGCCATCGGCACGCTCGAGCCGTGGATGAGCGGCATCGGCGGCGTGGGCTTCATGACGATCTGGAGCGCCAAGGAAGGCCGCGCCTACACGATCGACTACGGTCCCCTCTCGGCCTCGAAGCTCGATCCCGCGAACTATCCGATCGTCGGACCCGGCCCCGCCAATGCCTTCGCCTGGCCCGACATCAAGGAGCGCCGCAACGAATTCGGCTATCACTCGATCGCCGTACCGGGACAGGTCGCCGGCATGGGCAAGGCGCTCGAGCGCTTCGGCACCATGCAATGGAAAGACGTCATCGCGCCGGCCGTCGCGCTCGCCGAGCGCGGCATGGAACTCGACTGGTACATGCAGGTCATGATCGCCAACGGCGCGCCGGACCTCGCGCAATATCCGGCGTCGAAGGCCGCCTACCTCTGCGACGACGGCTTCGTGCCGACCAACGACTGGAAGGGCACCCGGCGCTACATCAAGCTCGGCAACCTCGCCGAGACCTATCGCCGTCTGGCCGAAGGCGGCCCGCGCGAATATTACCAGGGCTCCCTGGCACGCGACATCGCGGCCGACCTGCAGGCCGGCGGCTCCGCCATCTCCTACGACGATCTAAAGAACTACGAGGCCAAGATCGTCGAGCCGCTGTCGTTCCAGCACAACGGCGCCACGGTCAATGTAGCGGGCGGCCTGACCGCCGGCCCGACGCTCAAGCGCGCGCTCGAGCTGATGGGCACGCGCACCAAGGGCACCGGCGCGCCGGGTGCGGAATTCTTCACCGCCGTCGCCGAGGGCATGCACATCGCCTACGACGAGCGCCTGAAGACGCTGGGCGAGAAGCCGACCAACAGCTGCACCACGCATTTTTGCGCTGCCGACTCCGAAGGCAACATGGTGGCGCTGACGCAGACCCTGATGTCGCTGTTCGGCTCCTGCGTGATGCTGCCCAAGACCGGCATCACCATGAACAACGGCATGCTGTGGTTCGATCCGGTGCCGAACAAGCCCAACTCGATCGCGCCGGGCAAGAAGCCCCTGTGCAACATCTGCCCGGTGATCGTGGCCAAGGACGGCAAGCCGTGGTTCGCCATCGGCGCGTCGGGCGGACGGCGCATCGTGCCCGCAGTGTCGCAGATCTCGCTCATGATGATCGACCGCGGCATGGACGTGGAAGCAGCTTTCCATCAGCCGCGCATCGACGTCTCGGGCGTGGGCCCCATCCGGGTCAATCGCGACCTGCCCGACGCCGTGAAGAAGGCGATCGCGGCCAAGCTGCCGATCACCGAAGTCGAAAACCAGATGTCGCCGCTGGGCTTCGCCAACCCGTGCTGCATCGTGCGCGATCCGCGCACGGGCGAGCTCACGGGCATGAACGAGGTGATGTCGCCATGGGCCGGCGGCGCGGCGCAGTAACCCTCGCGGCGCTTCTGTTGCTCGCGGCGCCTGTCGTCGCGCAGCAGCAGGAGCGATTGCCTGTCCTCGTGCCGCTCACCGGCTTCGTGGCGCTCGAAGGCACGAGCCAGAAGAACGGCGCGCTGCTCGCCGTGAACGCGATCCAGGACGTGAAACTGAAGCCCGAGGTGCTCGACACCGCCTCGACGCCGGAGGCGGCCGTCACCGCCTGGGAACGCAGCTTCGCCGGCGGCACTCCCGTTGCCATCGTCGGTCCGATCCTGGGCACGCAGATGCTGGCGCTGCTGCCGCTCGCGCAGGAACGCAAGGTACCGCTGCTCACCGTCTCGGGCACGGCGCGGCTGGGCGACTTCGGCAATCCCTGGTTCTTCCGCTTCTTCCCCAGCGACGCCACGGTGAAGGTGGCGCACGCGCGCTACGTGGTGGAGAAGCTCGGCGCCAAACGGCCCGCGATCATTTACCAGAGCACCGCCTACGGTCAGTCCGGTCACGACCAGCTCGTGAAGACGTTCGCCGAACTGAAGACTCCGCCGGTGCTGGAGGAAAGCGTCGGCACGACCGTCAACGACCTGTCGCCGGCGCTGCTGCGCGCGAAAGCCGCCGGCGCCGACGTGCTGGTGCTTCATCTGCACGCCGCCTCGACCGTGCTCGCCGTCCGCCAGGCGCGGCAGTTGCTGCCGGACGTGCCGATCGTCGCGGGCTCGGCGATGCACCAGCCAGCGACGGCCGCCCTTCTCGAGCCCGCCGAACTGCGCAACGTCTGCGCGGAAACCGCCTCCTCGCCAATCTCCGCCGGCACACCCGAGATGCGCGCGTTCCTCGACGCCTATCGCGCCGCGTACAAGAGCGACCCCGACGCCTACGCCGCCGCGCAATACGACGCCGTACAGATGCTGGCGCACATCCTCAAGGACCTCGGCGCGAAAGCCACGCCGGAGACAGTCCGTGCCCGACTCGCCAGCGACACCTATCGCGGCATCGCCGGGACCTATCGATCCGATGGCAAGGGCAACATGGCCCACGACGCTGAAATCATCTGTTACGACGGCAAGGACCGGGTGCCCCGGATCGAGGCGCACTATTAGATGACGACGGTGCAGACTCCCGCTCCCTCCCCGGATGAATTCACCAAGCGGCTGCTGCCGTGGATGGTGGCGGTGGCGTTCTTCATGCAGTCGCTCGACACGACCATCCTGAACACCGCGGTGCCCGCCATCGCGCAGGCGATGGACGTGACGCCGCTCAACATGAAGTCGGTGCTGGCGAGCTATACCCTGAGCCTCGCCGTGTTCATCCCGATCAGCGGCTGGATGGCGGACCGCTTCGGCACGCGCCGCGTCTTCGGCAGCGCCATTGCGCTGTTTTCCGTGGGCTCCCTGCTCTGTGGCATCTCGACTAACATCAACATGCTGGTTGCCTGCCGCATCCTCCAGGGCGTGGGCGGTGCCATGATGGTGCCGGTGGGCCGCATGACCATGGTGCGGACGTTTCCCAAGTCCGAGCTGATCCGCGCCATGAGCTTCGTGTCGATCCCGAGTCTGATCGGCCCGATGCTGGGACCGGTCGTGGGCGGCCTGATCGTGCATTACCTGCACTGGAGTATCGTGTTCTTCGTCAACCTGCCGGTCGGTCTCGTCGGGCTCTATCTGGTGCGGCGCTATCTGCCCGACTACCGCGAAGAGGACAGCCATCCCCTCGACGTCGTGGGCCTGATCCTGTTCGGGAGCGGCGTCGCCCTGCTCTCCTACGTGCTGGAAGTGTTCGGCGAACACAGCCTCAGCGATCTCGAGATGGCCGGTCTGCTCGGCCTGTCGGCATTGTTGCTGGCGGGCTACGGCATCCGCGCAACGCAGACGGCGTGGCCCCTGCTGATGCTGAGCCTGTTCAAGCTGCGCACCTTCCGCGCCGCCGTGGTCGGCAGCTTCGTCGGCCGCCTCGGTCTGGGCGGAATCCCGTTCCTTTTCCCGCTGCTCTACCAGATCGGCCTTGGCTTCACGCCGGTCCAGTCGGGCATGCTGATCGCGCCGCAGGCGATGGCGGCAATCGGCCTCAAGATCGTCGTGCCGCGCATCCTGGCGCTCTTCGGCTATCGCACGGTACTGATCGCCAACACCCTGATCGTCGGCTGCCTGATCATGACGTTCGCCACGGTAGGCGCCGACACACCGGCCTGGCGGATCGTACTGCAGGCCTTCGTGCTCGGATTCTTCACGTCGATGCAATACACCAGCATGAACACGCTGGTGTACGCCGACGTCACCGCGAGCCAAACCAGCAGCGCCAGCACCATCGCCAGCACCGGCCAGCAGATGTCGATCAGCTTCGGCGTGGCCTCGGCCTCATTGATCGCCTCGCTGTTCGTGCCGGAGAGCCTGCATTCCGATCCGGCGGCGATGATCCACGGCGTGCACGAGGCCTTCATCGTGCTGGGCCTGCTCACGATCGCCTCGTCGCTGGTGTTCATGGAACTGCGCAAGACCGACGGTGGCGCCGTCAGCAGTCACGCCGGCAAGAAGGACAACATGCCCGCCTAGGGCGTGGACTCATAAGTTCTGAGCCAGATTCTGGTAGCGCCGAGCAGCACGGCAGCGTGGAAGTTCCTGGCGAGCTTGTCGAAGCGTGTTGCGATGCGGCGGAACTGTTTGATGCGGCAGAAGAAGCGTTCGATG
>CAIWTJ010000302.1 GCA_903915535.1 Enhydrobacter aerosaccus | reverse complement strand
TCGGATACCGCCCGCCGGCGCCGGAAGCCATCTTGCCGCCAGCCCGTGGCCTGCCCTACGCTACGCTCCGGTCAGCCCACGGGCTGGCCAAAGCGGCCGGACTGTGACTCACGGACTGGTATCGCTGCAGGGGGCAGGCCAGCGGCTCTCGCCGTAATCGACACCGTAGGTCGCGTAGGTGTGTGCGAAGCCCGAGCGGCCGACGCCGAAGATGAGGCGGCCGTTGCTGAGATGATCGACAGTGGCCACTTCTTCCGCGAGGCGCAGCGGATGGCAGAGAGGGAGCACCTGCACGGCGGTGCCGATCTTCATGCGTGTGGTGCGCTGGGCGATGGCAGCCGCCAGCACCAGCGGCGAGGACAGCACGGAACGTTCGGGATTGAAGTGCAGCTCGGCCAGCCACATCGCATCGAGGCCCATGCGTTCGGCGGCGTCGACCTGCTCGAAGGACTGCGCGAACGCCCGCGCCGGCCCCTCGCCCGGTGCCTGCTGGAACTCGTGGAAGAGGCCAAACTCCATGGCCAAGCTTAGCCTTGCGCAACCCCGAAAGGGAGCGCACGTTCACTGGTGATGATCAAAATCAAGCCAGAGAAGCCGTCCCCCCAGGCCGACGCCAAGAACACGTCGACCAAGCAGATCGCCGAGAACGCGGTCAAAGGCGGTCCCAAGACCGTGAAGAAGGACAAGCGCACGGGGATCGGCAAGCGCTAATTGCAGCTTTTGTGCTATCCTGCGTCTCAATAACAAAGAGACACAGGGAGCACACGTTACCATGGGTAAACTCACCCTAAAGCGCCGCGCGTTCGTTCTCGCCACCCCCTTCCTCGCGTCGGGCATTGCCCGCGCCGCCGACGCCTGGCCGACAAAGCCGGTCAAATACATCAACGTCTTCCCGCCGGGCGGGCCGACCGACACGCTCTCCCGGATCGTCTGCAACCAACTCTCCGAACTGACGGGCCAGCAGTTCATCGTCGACAACAAGGCGGGCTCGGGCGGCAACATCGGCACCGACGCGATCGCGAAGTCGGCGCCCGACGGCTACACGATCGGGCTCTACACCATCGCCTCGCAGGCGATCGCGCCCACGCTCTATGCCAAACTGCAGTTCGACGTGGAGAAAGACTTCACCGCCGTCGCCATGATGTGGGCCGTACCCAACATGCTGATGGTGCGGCTCGACCTGCCGGTGAAGACCGTGCCCGAATTGATCAAGCTCTGCGCCGACAATCCCGGCAAATACTCCTTCGCCTCGTCGGGATCGGGCACCAGCCCGCACCTGAGCGGCGAAATTTTCAAGCAGCTCGCGAAGGTCAACATCCTGCACGTGCCCTATCGCGGCAGCGCTCCCGCCTATCAGGACATGCTGGCGGGACAGGTCGACATGATGTTCGACAACATCCCGGGCCCGCTCGGGCTGATGCGCTCGGGCAAGGTGCGCGGCCTCGGCGTCACCTCGGCCACGCGCCATCCCGCGGCGATGGATCTTCCCAGGATGTCGGAGTTCCTGCCGGGCTTCGAGATCACTTCATGGGGCGGCATCTGCGGACCCGCGGGACTGCCGCCGGCGATGGTCGAGAAGTGCGCCGCGCTCACCAAACAGGCCCTCGACAGCGCGCCGGTGAAAGCTGCCTTCGAGCAGCAGGGGGCGACGGCGATCTGGATGAACCCGGCGGACACCGCCGCCTATCGTGCCAGGGACGAAAAACGCCTGGCGCCGGTGATCAAGGCATCCGGCGCGAAGGTCGACTAGCTGCCTTAACGCGTGGCCTGACGGTCGCTGCCACGCACGACGATCTCGACGCGGCGGTTCTGGGCCTCGCGCACGCCATCGCCGGTCGGGACCAGGGGCGAGGTCTCGCCAAGACCGACCACGGAGATGTCTTCCGCTCGCACGCCGTCGCGCACGAGTTCGTCCTTGACCGCGTTGGAGCGGCGCAACGACAGCGCCTGGTTATAGAGATCCGGTCCGGAGGTGTCGGTGTGGCCCGTCGCGACGATCCGCGCGCCGCCCTTGCTCTTGTAGGCCGCGGCCGCCAGTCCGATCGTGTCGACGGCCTTTGCGGTGAGGGTCGACTTGTCCCAATCGAAGAACACCATGAAGGACGGCGCGGTGATCACCGCACCCACATCGACGCAATACACGGTGCGGTCGGTGAGGTCGTCGGGGACGCGGCGCGTGCGGTCGGTCAGGTCCTGCGAGACATGGCGCGTGCGATCGGTGAGGTCGTCGGGGACGCGGCGCGTGCGGTCGGTGCCGTCGTAGCACGGACCCGGACGTCGGCCATCGAACAGCGACGCGCAGTCGACGATTTTCCCGCCAGTCGGCGTCATCGCCACCGTGCGCGGTCCGTCGCAGGCACCCAGCATCAGCAGCGCTGTGCCCAGCACCAGAAGTCGCTTCAACATCGAGGAATCCCCATTCCTAATCCGTTGACATAAAAGCATAAAATGGGGCGCGCGGCCAGTATCCAAACCAATACCGCGACCTAGCGCTTCGCGGGCTTGAACTCCGCGACCAGCTTGTCGGCCTGGGCGATCTGAGCCGGTGTCATTTTGCCGGCCAGGGCCTCGGCGGCTTTCTTGGCCCGGACGGGCATCTCGGCGTCGTATTCTCCATCGTCGACCGAGGCGAGCACATACCATTTGCGGGCCTGAACGGGGTCCTTCGCCACGCCGCGGCCCTGCTCGTAAAGACCGGCCAGCCCCATCATCGCGCTGCCATCGCCCTGATCGGCCGCCTTCTTGAACCAGCCCGCGGCGCCCGCGGCATCGACCGGACCGCCCATGCCCTCCAGGGCCATGTAGCCAAGGTTGCTCTGGGCGATGGGATTGCCCTGACTCGCGCCCTTCATCGACCATCGACCAGCCTGCCCTGCGTCCTTCGGCACGCCGGTGCCCAGACGATAGAGCCGGCCAAGATGGGCCTGGGCGGTGGGGCTGCCGCGCTCGGCCGCCTTCTGGAACCACTTGGCCGCGGCCGCCAAATCCTTGGGCGTGCCCTGACCGCGCTCGTACATGTGGGCCAGCCGCAGCTGGACCACGGTCGACTGCGAATTGTCGAGCGCGGCTAGCGGCTTCAGGATCTCGAAGGCCTTGGCCCAATCGCCGCTCTTGTAGGCGGCCATGCCGTCGTCGAACGGGGTGGCAAACGCCGGAGCGATCGTGGCGAGGAGCAGCACGGTCAGGAGTGTGATGAAGCGCATGGCGGCGTGATAAAGATTTTCGATGACAAAGAAAGTCCTGATTGCCGGCGCGACCGGCCTCGTCGGCTACGCCGCGATGAAACACTACGGATCGCGGCCCGGCTGCGACGTCGTGGCGCTGTCGCGGCGCAAGCCCGACGAGACGTTCGGCGCGCGCTGGCTGCCGCTCGACCTCACCGACGCCGCCGCCTGCGCAGCCTTGGCGCCGGCCTTCGCGGGCACGACGCATCTCGTCTATGCGGCGCTCCATGAAAGGCCCGGGCTGGTCGCGGGCTGGCGCGAGGACGAACAGATCCGCATCAACGAGGCGATGCTCGCCAACCTGTTCGCCGCGGTCGAGCAGCCGGCGCTGCAACACGTGGCCCTCCTGCAGGGCACCAAGGCCTATGGCGTGCACGTGCGGCCGATCGCCGTGCCGGCGCGCGAGAACCGCTCCGAGATGCACGAGCAGCCCAACTTCTACTGGAACCAGGAACGCTTCATCCGCGCGCGGCAACAGGGAAAGACCTGGAGCTGGTCGATCCTGCGGCCGGTGCTGATCGTGGGATGCTCCGAAGGCAGCGCGATGAACGTGATCCCGGCACTCGGCGTCTATGCCGCAATGATGAGGCGTGCGGGCAAGAAGACGCTCGACTATCCGGCGGGCGTCGGTCGCGTGGCGCAGGCGATCGACGCCGACGTGCTGGCCCGCGCCATCGCCTGGGCGGGCGAGGCGGCCAGTGCGCGCAACGAGATCTTCAACGTCACCAACGGCGATGTGTTCACCTGGCCCAACGTCTGGCCCGCCATCGCCGACGCGCTGGGATTTGCCGCCGGCGGCCAGGTCCCGCTTTCGCTCGACAAGGAAATCCGGCCACGCGAGGCCGACTGGGCGGAGATCCGCAAACAGCATGGGCTGGTCTCCGGTACCCTGGAGGAATTCGTCGGTCTCTCCTTCGAGTACGCCGACTACACCATGGGCTTCGGCCGCACCGAGCCCGGGCCGCCGGCCCTGGTCTCGTCCATCAAGCTGATGCAGGCGGGTTTCACCGAGGTGATCGACACCGAAGCGATGTTTCGCAAGGCGTTCGCGGAAATGCAGGCCAAGAAGCTGCTGCCGCCGCGGTGAGCGTGTGGCATCGTTGCCGCCATGTCCGAACAGAAACTCCACGTTGCGATCGTCGGCGCCGGCATGGGCGGGTTGGCCGCCGCTGCCGCTCTCCTGAAGGCCGGCATCGGCGTCACGGTCTACGAGCAGGCCAAGCAATTCACCCGGCTGGGGGCAGGCATCCAGATCGGCTGCAACGCCATGCACGTGCTGCGCGGCCTCGGCCTGGAGGAGAGGCTGCGCGCCGACACCTTCTATCCGCGCTCGTGGAACAACCGCGACTGGAAGAGCGGCGAGGTGCTGTTCGACATGCTGTTCGGCTCGCCGGCCGAAGGAAAATACGGCGCGCCGTACCTGCTGGCCCATCGCGGCGACCTGCATGCGGCACTCGTGAGCGCGGTGCCGCCGGAACATGTGAAGCTCGACCATCGCCTGAGCGGCATCGAACAGAAGGCCGACGGCACCGTTCGCCTGAGCTTCGCCAACGGGCACGTGGCCGAAGCCGACGCCGTGATCGGCGCCGACGGCACGCATTCGATCACGCGCGACATCCTGTTCGGCAAGTCCGAGCCCACCTTCACCGGGCGCATCGCCTATCGTACCGTCTATCCCGCGCGCCTGCTGGGCGACTTCCAGGTCGAGAACTGCACCAAGTGGTGGGGCGAGGATCGCCACATCGTGGTCTATCCGGTGAAACCCGACCGTTCGGAAATCTATTTCGTCACCAGCCAGCCCGAGCCCGGCTTCGAGATCGAGTCCTGGTCCGCAACAGGCGACACGAAAGTCCTGCGCGAGGCCTTCTCGGGCTTTCACCCCGAAGTGCAGAAGATCGTCGCGGCGGCGCCCGACGTGCACAAGCGGCCGCTCGTCGACCGCGAGCCGCTCGAGCGCTGGATCGACGGCAATGTCGCGCTGCTGGGCGACGCCTGCCATCCGATGACGCCCTACATGGCGCAGGGCGCGGCAATGGCGATCGAGGACGGAGCCGTGCTCGCGCGTTGTCTCGAGGGCGCCGACAGATCCGGCGTCGCGACGGCGCTGCGACGCTATGAACGGAACCGCCAGGAGCGCACCGCCAGGGTCCAGCTCACGTCGCGCCAGAACATCTGGGGCAAAGGCGTCACCGACACCGACTGGGTGTACGGCTACAACGCCTGGGAAGCGCCGTTGCTGTGATGATCGATTTCGAATTTCGACGCATGGCTCGCGGCGACTTCGCCTATTGCTGGGCAATCTATAGCGAGGCGATGGCGCCGCTCTCGACGGGCTGGAACGAGCAGGCCCAGCGCCGGACGATCGAGCAGGCGTTTGGCGAAGAAGGTGCCTCGATCATGGTGGTCGAGAAGTCCGATGCCGGCTGGCTGCATGTCAGCGAGACGCGCTTCGACATCCATCTCGGCCATCTCTATCTCGAGGCCGACCGGCGCAACCAGGGACTCGGCACGCGCTTCCTGCACTGGATGATCGAGCGCGCCCAGCGCAAGGCCAAGACCTTCACGCTCGATGTGATGACGAACAATCGCGCCCGTGCGCTCTATGAAAGGCTGGGCTTCGTGCCCTTGGGGAAACCAGCCGGCACGTCAGCCGGCAAGATCAGGATGCAGCACCGCGCGAGCTGACCACGTAGCCCGCCGCCCGCGCCGCGGCGTCGCTCTGGAACGCGGCGTATTCCTGGCGCGTGGCATAGGGCACGGCATACTGGACGAGCTTCTCGGTCTGCACGGTGCACGACATTGCCACGAACCTGCCGACCTGCCGGGCGTCGGACGTACGATCGTCGAACTGCGCAACATTTTCCCGCAGGCAAGTGTCCTGCGCCGAGCGCAGCGAATCGACGTTCTTGGTCGCAATGTTGGTCGGGAGCTGACACGCTCCGAGACACGGCGCCACCAGCGCCAGAAACGCCCATAAAATCTTCACGTCGACGATCCCCAGATGAACCCCTGGGAAAGACAATAGCACACCGGCGCACGAAAAAAGCGGGCCTGAGGCCGCAGTCCGAAGACCGCGGCCCCAGGCCCACTACGCCCCCTCGAAAGGCTATTTCAATCCGGCTGCAATGCTCTTGAAGCCCGTCTGCGTCTGCTGGCCGAAGTCTGCGATCTTGGACGAGCGATCGACGAACTGCTGAGCCGCCTCCGGAACCTTGTACCCCAGCACCGTCTCCGGCAGCTGTACGCGGAACCCGCTGGTGAAGCCGAGATAGACGACTCCCAGGAACGCGAGCTTGAAGGTCCAGCCAAGAATGAATTTCATGCGACGCCTCGAATTACGCGCACGAAGGTAATCGCTACCGACGAATCTGGGCAGGGGCTGTTTAGTATCAATTGTCGTGAAACTACTTCGGCCGCCCCGAAAAACGCGCGCGTACGTGATCGGCGAGGTCGCGCGCGGCGGGGCTAAGTCCCGGCGGCGCATAGAGATTTATGCGGAACTCGGGCAGTGGCGGCAGGTGGGCCGCGCGCCCCAGGATCACGAAATGTTCCGGCACCGACGAGCGCAGCAAGGGCGCCACGGCAAGATCGGCTTCGAGGGCTGCATGTACCGGTTCCATGCGGCTCACCTCGCAGACCGCGCGCCAGTCGCGACGGATCTTGCCCAGCGCCTCGATCGCCACGGGCCTGAAGGTGCAGGAGGGCGCGCCGAGCGACACCGGTAGCGGATTCTTGGCATAAGCGTCGCCACCCGGCGCGCCGACCCAGACAAGGCGATCGGTCCGCAGGGTCTCGCCATGCCGGCCACACTCGGTCTCGGTCGTGAGCGCAAGATCGACGCCGCCGGATCGCAGCTGCTTCAGCACGATGCGCGAATCCTCGCAGACCAGGCTCACCTGCACGCGCGGTTGGGCTCTCGCGAAGCCGCGCAGGATGGCCGGCACGAAACTGCCGACGATGTCATAGGGCACGCCGAAGCGGACTTCGCCCTCGAACGGCGCCGCGCGCATGCTCGCCAGCAGCTCGTCGCTCTGCGCCACCAGCCGGCGCGCCTCGGCCTCGAGCCGCTCGCCGGCCGGCGCCAGCACCAGCTTGCGTCCCTGGCGCGCGAACAGCCTGGTGTCGAACATCTCTTCGAGCCGCTTGATTTGCTGGCTCGCCGCCGCCTGGCTCATGTTGAGCGCGGTGGCCGCGGCCGTGACGCCACCGGAATCGACGACGGCGAGGAAGGTGCGCAGAAGATCGATCATAAGATATTCCGAACGGTTATATCCAAAACATTCGTTTTTATTATATATTCTCCTGACCCATCCTGTCTCCATGACAGCCATGCCGCACCCAAATCCGCGGGGCCTCTGGGTCCCCCTGGTCACGCCGTTCAAGGACGGCGCCGTCGATTACGCGAGCTACGAGCGCCTGATCGACCATTACCTGGCCTTCGGCGTCGACGGGTTGTTCCCGCTCGGCACCACCGGCGAATCTCCCACACTCGACGAAGCGGAGATCGACCAGATCGTCGAGCGCACGGTCGCGCGCGCCGGCAAGGTCCCCGTGCTGGTAGGCGTGGGCGGCAACGCCACGCGCAAGGTGACCAAGGAGCTGAGGCGGCTGGAGCGGCATCGCTTCGCCGGCATCGTGTCGGTCTGCCCCTATTACAATCGCCCCAGCCAGGACGGGCTGATCGCGCACTTCAGGGCGATCGCGGCGGAAACCGATCGCGGCGTGCTGATCTACAACATCCCCTATCGCACCGCCGTCAACCTCTCCAACGACTCGCTGCTCGAACTCGCGGAAGTGCCGAACATCGTGGGCGCCAAGGACAGTTCCGGCTCGATCGCGCAGTCGCTCGACCTGTTGCAACGCAAGCCGGCCGATTTCGCCGTGCTGACCGGCGAGGATGCGCTGCATTTCACCATGATGGCCAACGGCGCCGAGGGCGGCATTCTGGCCGCGAGCCACCTGATGACCCAGGGCTTCGTCGACGTCACCCGCGCGTTCCAGCGCGGCGACCTTGGCGCTGCACGACTCGCCTGGGCGCCGCTTGCCGCTCTCGTGCCGCTGCTGTTCGCCGAGGCCAATCCGATGCCGATCAAGTACTGCCTGTGGCGGCAGGGCCTGATCGCCTCGCCCGAATGCCGCCTGCCGTTGACAAAGATCTCCGACGGCCTGGCGCGGCGGCTGGACGCCGCTATCGGGCCTTCAGGAGATCGCGGATCTCGGTGAGAAGGACGACTTCCTTCGAGGGCGGCGCGGGCGGCGGCGGCGCGGCCTCCTCCTTCCTGAGCAGGCGGTTCATCGCGCGCACGACCATGAACATCACGAAAGCCACGATCAGGAAGTTGATCGACACCGTGATGAACGTGCCGTAGCCCAACGCCGCGCCCGCTTTCTTGGCGGCATCGTAGGTCGGCGCCGCCTTTGACGCGGCGGTAAGACCGAGGAAGTAGTTGCTGAAGTCGAGGCCGCCCGCGATGCGGCCGATCACGGGCATGATCACGTCGCCGACCAACGATTCGACGATCTTGCCGAAGGCCGCGCCGATGATGACGCCGATCGCGAGATCGACGACGTTGCCCCGCAAGGCGAATTTCTTGAATTCCTGAAGCATGTTTTTCTCCCTCGACTCAGCTCACGCGCAGCCAGACCAGAAGAGCAGAAACGGTCACCACGGAAAAGCCCGTGGACAGCAAAACCGTGGCTGTATTCTGCTCGACTGAAATATCGAATTGCCGCGCCAGCACAAAGGCGTTGGCCGCCGTCGGCAAGGCCGCCATCAGCAGCGCCACCTTGCCCGCGATCGAACCGAGATCGAGGAAGAACGGCAGGATCAGCAAAGCGAGCAAAGGCTGCACCAGGAGCTTGATCACCGTCATCAGCCCGGCTTCGACAAGACCGCTCTTTACCGATTTGTCGGAGAGGAAGAGACCGATCGCGAACAGCGCGCACGGCGCCGCGGCCGCCCCCAGAAGGTCGATCCACTTCTCCACCGGCACCGGCATCGGCAGTCCCAGCCCGGAATAGAGCATGCCGAGCGCGATCGACAGCGGTAGCGGATTGCGCGCCACGTTGAACGCCGCGCGCAGGAACGTGCGCACCGGGCCGCGGCCGGCCGCGACCTCGAGTTCTATCAGCATCACGCCGAACACCATCGACAGCACCGCTGTCACGATCACCGTCAGCATGGCAGGCGGCAGGCTCTGCTCGCCGAACGCCGCGATGCAGAGCGGCACGCCCATGTAGCCGACATTGCCCCAGGAGGCGGCGATCGCCTGCAGGCTCATCGCCGCGAGCCCGCCCTTGCCCACGAGTCGCGTCACGACCATGCCCAGCGCGAAAGTGGCGACGACGGCCGCGCCAAAGCCCAGGATCAGCGGCGGATCGAGGACGGCCGCCACCGGCGTGCGCGCCAGCGTGCCGAAGAACAGAACCGGCAGGGCGAAATAGCTCACGAAGGCGTTCAGCGCCCCGGTCGCCTCGCCGCCCAGGATGCGCCAGCGGCCGGCCAGGTAACCGGCCAGGATGACCCCGAAAATCGGGAAGGCGACGTTCAGAATGGCCTGCAGGGCATCATCTCCAGTGAAACATTAAGAATTTGACATAAGATCCTCGAATGCAATAATATTTTCTCACAATTGAGGCCGCACCGTCCCCTTCCCGTATAGCGGCCCTGGAGAAGTTTCATGCGTTTCATGATCGCCTGCCTGGCGGCCGTGGCTGCGGTCGCGTTTGCTGCCCCCTCGTTTGCCCAGGAAGCCGCTCCGGCGGCCCCGACCGCCAAGCCCAAGGTCGGCACCACGGCCTACTGCAACAACCTCAAGAGCACCTCGGCCAAGGCTTCGTGCCTGAAGCGCGTCCATGCCTCGGCCGCCGCCAAGCCGGCAGTGCCAGCACCGACGACCCGCAAGGCCAAGGCCAAAAAGACGACGACGGAGTCCGCCGCCGCGCCGAAGGAGACTGCGGCGCAGCTCACGCCGCCAGCCACTCCCGCCCCGGTCCAGCAGGCCCAGCCGTCGACGATCATCGTGCCGCCGCTGCCGCAGAAGACCATCTGACTTTTCGATCGTCTCGGCTAGTGTCGCTCTCCCAAGAGGGAGAGCGAGATGGCGCAATCCGCCAGTTTGATATCGACCGACGATCTGGCGCGTCAGCTTGGCGCGCCGGCTCTGCGTGTGTTCGATTGCACGATCTACCAGACGCCGGGGCCTGACGGGCTCTACGTCGCCACGAGCGGCCGCGCGGACTACGACAAGGGACACGTTCCCGGCGCCGCCTATCTCGACCTGATCGCCGATCTTTCCGACCGATCGTCCAGGTTCCGCTTCACCCTGCCGCCACTCGATGAACTCACGAAGGCGTTCGCCGCGAAGGGCGTCGGCCACGGCACGCAAGTCGTGCTCTACACCAAGGGCCTGCCGAGCTTCGCCACCCGCGTGTGGTGGATGCTGCGCGCGATCGGCTTCGACGATGTGGCGATCCTCGACGGCGGCTTCGACAGATGGACCGCGGAGAAGCGTCCGGTCTCCACCGAAGCAACGGTCTTCCCGCCCGCGACCCTCTCGCTGCGCGCGCGGCCTGGCGCGTTCGTGGACAAGGAAGAGATGAAGGCCGCGATCGGCGCGCCGGGCACCCTGTCGCTCAATGCGCTCAGCAGCGAGCAGCACGCCGGCACCGGCGGCATGGTTTACGGACGCGTTGGCCGCATCACCGGATCGTCGTGCGTGCCCGCGAACGCGCTGCTCAACGCCGACAAGACGCTGAAGCCGATCGCCGACCTGCGCGCCGCTTTCGACGGCGTGGGCGCGACGCAGAACAAGCGCATCCTGTGCTATTGCGGCGGCGGCATCGCCGCCACCGTCGACGCCTTCGTATTGACGGCGGTACTCGGCCATCGCAACGTCGGCGTCTACGACAACTCGCTGCAGGAATGGGCCAACGATCCCAGCCTGCCGATGGAAAGAGACTGAGGAGGAAACGATGGCGGCCTATATCATCGTCGAGGTCGAGACGACCGACGAAGCCCTGATGACCGAGTACCGCAAGCACACGCCGGGCGCGGTTGCCAAGTTCGGCGGCAAGTTCATCGTGCGCGGCGGCAAGACGCGGACGCTCGAAGGCGGCTGGACACCCTCGCGCATCGTCGTGCTGGAGTTCCCGACCTATGCCAAGGCCGAGGAGTTCTACGACTCCGAGCACTACAAGCCGATCCTCGCGATGCGCCTGAAGGCCGGCAAGTCGAAGGCGATCCTGGTCGACGGCCATAGTGGCTGATCTCGCCGCTTATCGCGCGGTCGGGACACTCTACAACGCGCTGATGACGGCGCTGGTGCTGGGCCTCGTCACCCGGCGGGGCGAGGACACCGCGCGCGAGTACGTGTTCCGGCATTTCCGCCGCCAGCATCTCGAGAAATTCCTGCCCGGCATCCAGAAGCTCGGCCTCGCCGCCCTGCCCGCCGCGCCGACCTGTGCGCTCTATCACTATCACTCGAACGCGCTGGGCGGCGTGAAGACCGGCTACCTCGAGGAGAGCGACCGCAAGGCGTGGGTCCGCTATCCGCCGCCGCGCTGGATTTGGAAGGGCACGGCGATCGCTGCCGTGCCTCATTCGGTATCTGCCGCGATGCTGCACGGCTGGCATGGCCACAATGGAGTCTCGCTCGGCAAGCCGGGCTTGGGCTTCGTCTGCACCGGCATGACGGTCGACGGCATGCCGGGCCTCGAAGGCTATTACATCGAGCATGACCGTCCGCTGAAGGAAGACGAGCGTGTGCGCTTCGCCTACGGCGCCGAGGAAATGCCACGCGTCGATTGGAGCACGCAGCCCAAGCTCGCGACCGAGAACTGGCCGGAAGACCGGCGGCTAAAGACCTTCCGTGCCTACGCGATCGAATATCTGCGCACGATGCTGCCGACGCTGCAGGAGCTGCTGGGACCCGCCGATGCGCGGAAGGAACTGGGCCGCGTCGCCCGCCTGGTCGGCCTGCAGTTCCACGAAGAGACGGCGCGCGACATGGACCTGCCGACCGATGTCGAGCGCGGCGACCTGCAAAGCGCGCGCGACTTCGGCCGCTGGCTTTCGGCGATCCTGACGGCAAGCGGCGAGGAGATCGAAACGTCCGAGCGCGACGGCGGGATCCTCGTCTCGTCTCACGGCTGGCGCGTCGTGCGCGAGCTCACCCTCGCCGATCCGCTGGCCGCCTTCGACGCCTGGAACGAACTCTGGCTCGGCGCCGCCGCGGCGCACGACCGGTTCCTGAAAGTTCAGACCTCGCGATCGCTGGGCGACCGCGGCTGGTCGATCACCTGGCGGATCGCCCCGAGATAACCCACGGGCAGAGAATGCCCGTCGATCGTCTCGCCGAGGTCCGACAGCGGGACCCAGCGCACGTCTTCATGTTCATGACTGAGCGTGACGTCACGCGGTCCCGCCAGCACGCAAGCAAAGGCTTCGATGCGCACGAAGCGGCCAGGCAGCACTTCGAACAGGTGGCCTTCGAGCGCGGCTCCTACTTCGACGTCGAGGCCCGCCTCCTCCCGCACTTCCCGCCTGAGCGCCGTCCGATGATCCTCACCGGGATCGGGCCGCCCGCCCGGCAGGTCCCACTCGCCGCGCTCGTTCAGCAACAGAAGCACGCAGCCGTCGTGGATCAGGACGCCTTTGATGGAGATTGGGTAGTCGCCGAAGGCCGCGATCAAGACACCTCCTAGAGGATTGTGGAGATCGAGCCAGTCTGTAGCGAGTCTCTTGACGAACTCGAGTGGCACAGATGGCCAACCGTGTTCAGCAAGAACTCCCTTGTAGTTCTCGAGAACGGAAGCTAGGTCGATTTCGCTATAAGCGTAGACTGCACCGGACTTAATGCAGGTGTCCGCTTCAGAGAACACTGCGTACCTGCCGCCCGCCTTCTCGATCAGGTGAACATATGCATCGACCGGCATGTTCAGCACCTTTTCGATCGTGCTGATCGGCAGATAGCTGACGGGCTTTGCCGCGCCAACATGGACATGCTTGGCGAGGACTTCTGCGACATATGCGGGATCGAACATCGCGGCGAACCTGGCCCTCAGTGTCGTCCTGAGCGTAGCGAAGGACCTCACGCCCGTCACACGGTACCGCGTTGAGAAGCTAGGTCCTTCGCTTCGCTCAGGACGACAAAGCGTCAGGACGCCCCATTAAAATAACGGAAAAACGGTGCGAGGAGTGGGTAGCGGGGTAGCGCTAATTGCGCCAACTCCCCGCCCGCTCGATCTGCCCCTCTTGATCTACCCCACCGTGCAGCGTCTCCCGAGGCCCCCGCGCTTCGGCCCTGCCGGCCCGGGTCCGGGTCCCCGATGAAGGGGC
>CAIWTJ010000301.1 GCA_903915535.1 Enhydrobacter aerosaccus | reverse complement strand
CGACCGCTACAATGCCCAGTGGCTGATCGCAAAGAACGACTACCGAAGTCCAAACGACGCCAGAACCGCTTGGGATCATGGCGCGTTCAGGCTAGCCGCTTAACCCCTACCTTGTGTCCAGATATCCGGGTGCAGTACAGGCAGGGCTGCATACCACAGAGCGTAGCCCAGCCCCGAGGTGATCGCGCCCGACAGCGCGGCGTAAAGCGCGCCATGCAGGTCGATGGACGAGTGGTTCATGGCTGCGAGGCCGAGGGCCGCGGCAAAAGGCACCGCGCGCATGAAGTTGCCGCCGGTTGCAGCGGTCGGCTCGCCCAGCCCCTTGCCCAGGATCGAGTAGACGCCCCACGAAACGCCGGCCGCGACCATGAACGACGCACCGAGCAGCGGCGGCGCCGCGAGGCCGGGCAGCAGCAGGGCGATGAGGCCGCCCAGCGCGATCGCCAGGCCCCCCAGTTTGACGGGGCCGAGCCGCTCGCCGCTGAAGAGGCCGAAGCCCATCATCGTCATCTGCACCGCCCCGAACAGCAGCAGCGCACCGGTAGCGGCCGACAGGTCGCGATAGGCGAAGGAGAAGAAGGCCGCATAGGAGAAGAGCATCAGTGCGGCGAGCCAGCTGCCGCCCGCCATCGGCCGCTTGCCTTGCGCGCGCAGCAGGACCGCCAGCATCAGCGCCCCCGAGGCGATGCGGATCGCGGTAAAGCTCGCGGCATCGATCGCGGTGTCGCGGAGCGCAATGCGGCACAGCAGGGAATTGCCGGCGAAGGCCAGCATGGCCAGCACCGTCAGGACGACAATACGCACGAGGGAGTGTCTACGCCCTTACAGCACGATGACTTTTGCTTCGGTCGCGAGCCCACCGTTCGCAGCGAAGCGGCGCGCACGGTGGGCTCGCGACAGGAGCAAAGGAAAAGTCATCGTGCTTTAGTTGCCCAGGCGATAGAGCTTCATCGCATTGTCCCGCACTACCTTGCGGCGCACCTCGGGCGAAACTTCGGTGAGTTCGTTCTTCAGGAACTCCTGGCTGTCGGGCCAGATGCCGTCGGGATGCGGATAGTCAGAGCCCCACATGACATTGTCCTCGCCCAGCAGGTCGAGCAGGCGCACGCCGACCGGATCGGTCTGGTAGGTGGCGTAGAACTGGCGGTGCCAGTAGTCGCTGGGCTTCATCTTGAGGTCGAGGTCCTTGAATTGGTCCTCCCACTCGAGGTCCATGTGCTGCAGCACGTAGGGGATCCAGCCCAGGCCCGCCTCGCCAATCACGATCTTGAGGTTGGGGAAGCGCTCGGGTGCGCCGCTATAGATCAAGCCCATCAGCATCGTGCTCATGTGCATCTGGAAGCCGGTGATGTGGGTGGCGAAGACGCGTCGCTGCACGTAGGCCGGCATCTTGCTGGTGTCGGGCGAACGGCCGCCGATCGTGTGGAAATGCACGGGAATGCCGGTGTCGTTGGCGAGCTGCCACAGCGGCTCCCAGAACGGGTCCCACAGCGGCGTCATGTCGGGCTTGTTGGCGACGTCGAAGCCGCGCACACCGCGCTTGGCGTTGCGGTTCATCTCCGCCACGGCCACATCCATGTCGTGGTTCGGAATGTTCGCGAGGCCCACGAGCCGATCGGGCGCGGCGGCGCAAAAATCATGCAGCCAGTCGTTGTAGATGCGCAGCACCTCGGTCGAGGCCTCCGGGTCGTTGAGACGGCCCGAGGCTCCCAGGATTCCGTAGATCACCTCGGCCTGCACCCCGTCGCGGTCCTGGTCCTTCAGACGATGGTCGACTTCGGTGAGACGGCGGATGCCTTTCTTGCCGTCGGAGTAGAGACCGGTCGAGGCCATGCGGTCGGAGCGATGAATGATGCCGGGCACGTACTCCCGTCCCGCGGAGCCCATGCCGTTCACGAGTCCGAACTTCGCGCCGTTCTTGCTCGTCCATTCCGGACCCTTGGGTCCTTCGACGACATAAGGCATGCGCTCCCTCATCGCGGCGGAGCAGTTCTTGGTGAAGAGATCCGGCGGAAGCCAGATCAGGTCGATATGTCCGTCGGCGGAGATGACATCGTACTTCATGGGTCTCAGTTCCTCCCGAGCCAATGTGTGTCTAGAGTGCGCCGCCCGAGGTTCTGCTGCAATGGGAAGACGATGAAAGAGTCCGATTGGTTGAGTGCATTCGCGGCCGCGTTGAAGCGTTCCGATATCGACGGCGCGATGGCGCTCTTCGCCGATCAGGCCTACTGGCGCGATTGCGTGGCCTTCACCTGGAACATCGTCACGTTCGAGAGCCGCACTGCGATTGCTGAGATGTTGAAGGCGCGGCTTTCCGATGTGCGGCCCGAGTCGTTCAAAGTTGAAGACGACGACAGCCAAGGGGGCTGGTTCACCTTCGAGACCGCGGTCGGGCGTGGGCGCGGCCACGTGCGGCTGAAGGACGGCAAGGCAACGACACTCTTCACCGCGCTCACCGAACTCAAGGGGTTCGAGGAGAAGGCGGGCGCGGCGCGGCCGCACGGCACGCAGCATGGCGCGTTCAAGAATCGCGTAACCTGGCTCGATCGTCGCAAGGCCGACGCCGAGGAGATCGGCATCACGCGCCAGCCGTTCGTGCTGATCGTGGGCGGCGGCCAGGGCGGCATCGGTCTTGGCGCGCGGCTGAAGCGAATCGGTGTGCCGGCGTTGATCGTCGATGCGCACGAGCGGCCGGGCGATGCCTGGCGCAAGCGCTACAAGTCGCTCTGCCTGCACGATCCGGTCTGGTACGACCACCTTCCGTACCTGCCGTTCCCCGATCACTGGCCGATCTACACGCCCAAGGACAAGATGGGCGACTGGCTCGAGTCCTACACCAAGATCATGGAGCTCGATTACTGGTCCTCGAGCCCGTGCAAGAGCGCGTCCTATGACGAAGCGAAGGGCGAGTGGACCATCGTCGTCGAGCGCAACGGCAAGCCGGTCACCATTACGCCCAAGCATCTCGTGATCGCGACGGGCATGTCGGGCTTTCCCGAGGTGCCCCGCTTCCCAGGCGCGGAAAAATTCAAGGGCACGCAGCATCACTCGAGTAAGCACACCGGCGGTGAGGGCTGGGGCGGCAAGAAGTGCGTTGTCGTCGGCTCGAACAATTCCGCGCACGACATCGCGGCCGACCTGTGGGAGCACGGTGCCGACGTGACCCTGCTGCAGCGCTCGCCGACGCTGGTCGTGCGCGCCGAGACGCTGGGTCGCAACCGCCCGCTCTATTCCGAGGAAGCGGTCGCCAAGGGCATCACGACCGACAAGGCCGACTTCACAGTGGCGTCGCTGCCCTATGCGCTGCAGCCTAAGGCGGCGCAGCCGATGGTGGCGCAGATCAAGAAGGAAGACGCGGCCTTCTACGATGCGCTCCGCAAGGCGGGCTTCAAGCTCACCTTCGGCGAGGACGAGTCGGGCATCGGCGGCATGTATATCCGCCGCGGCTCCGGCTACTACATCGACGTCGGCGCGTCGGAGCTGATCGCCGACGGGCGCATCAAGCTGAAGTCGAGCGAGGTCGATCATCTCACCGAGACGGGCGTCGTGCTGAAGGACGGCACCGTTCTCGACGCCGATCTCGTGGTCTACGCGACGGGCTACGGCTCGATGAACCAGTGGGCGGCGGCACTGATCTCGCAGGACGTCGCGGACAAGGTCGGCAAGTGCTGGGGCGTGGGCTCGGACACGGCCAAGGACCCGGGCCCCTGGGAGGGCGAGCTGCGCAACATGTGGAAGCCCACGGCGCAGGAAAACCTGTGGTTTCACGGCGGCAACCTTGCGCAGTCGCGGCACTATTCGCGATATCTGGCGTTGCAGCTCAAGGCGCGGCTGGAGGGATTGCCGACGCCGGTCTACGCTCGGGCTCCCGTCCACCACAAGGCATGAGCATGAAGAGCCTTCCCGCCCTCGCTGCTGCCTCGCTCGTCCTCGCCGGCTGCGGCATGGACTACATGAGCGAGCCCGCCAATTCCAAAGTGCGGTTCACCGCCGCCCTCGCGGGCGACTCGACGGGCAAAGGCAGCCTCGCCGCGGCGTATTCGCGGGCGACGCAGATCCTGCAATGGCAGCTGAGCTACGGCGGCCTGAGCGGTCCCGTCACCTGGGCATATCTCGTCGGACCCGACGGGACCGGCGCGAAGGCAGAGATCGTGCCGATCAACCTTGCCGACGAGAGCAACCCGCATCCCGGTTCGGCCACTCTGACGGCGCAGCAGGCCGAAGCGTTGATGGCCGGCCAATGGTCGGTCGTGCTCAAGACCGAGCAGCGCCCGGCCGGCGAGATAGCCGGTGACATCGTCCGGACGTCGCGCTGATGGCGTCCTATCCCGAGATGAAGGGCAAGATCGCCCTGGTGACCGGCGGCAGCAGCGGCATCGGGCTTGCGACGGTGGCGGCTTTTGCACAGCAGGGCGCGACGGTGATCCTCGCGAGCCGCGACAAGAGGCGGGCGGATGCGGCGCTGAAGTCGATCAGGAGTCCGAAGAACGTTTCCTGGATCGCGTGCGATGTGTCCAAGGCGCGCGATGTCGAGAAGCTTTGTGCCGGCATAAGGAAGAAGCATGGCCGCCTCGACTACGCTTTCAACAACGGCGGCAGCGGCGCGCGCGTCGGGCCGGTGGCGAGCGGTAGCGAAGCGGCGTGGCTGAAGACGATGGACGGCTATCTCAACTCGGCCTTCTACTGCCTGCGCTACGAGATCCCCCTGATGCTGGAGAACAGGCGCGGCGTGATCGTGAACAACGCGTCGGTCGACGGCCTGCGCGGTTATCCGTTTCCCGGAGGAGCTGCGTACTCGGCCGCCAAGCACGGCGTAATCGGCCTGACGCGCAGTGCGGCGCTCGAGAATGCCAGGGCCGGCCTGCGCATCAGCGCGATCTGCCCGGGCTGGGTCGATACGCCCGCGGTCTCCGGATACCTGAAGAACCCCAAGCTGAAGGCGGAAATCCTGCGCCAGACGCCGCGCGGCAAGATCGCTTCGCCCGACGAGATCGCATCGAGCGTCCTGTGGCTCTGCTCCGACGGCGCGGCACCGATGACCGGCAGTCCGCTGATCATCGACGGCGGCTACATGAGCTAAAACGTGTAGTCCCAGCCGATCCACTCGGTGAGGCCGCGGCCCATCACGTACTCCAGGTCCTTGCCCTTCAGCCACGGCAGCTCTTCCGTGAAGAAGGTCACGCACTGGCGGTAGCTGCACTCGAGCCGGGTGAAGTCGGTGCCCCAGAAATACCTCTTGGGCCCGAAGGCATCGAAGATGCGATGCAGCGGATCGTGGATGTTCTTGAACGGGTAGCCCTTGGTCGAATAGGCCGGCGCGCCGGTGGCCTTCACCGCGACGTTGGGCAGCTTGGCGAGCGACAACAGTTCGTCGAGGTTCTCGAATGCCGCGTCATCCCGCGCGAACGGGTCACGGCCGCAATGATCGATGATCAACGTGAGGCCGGGATGGTTCTCCGCGATCCAGCGGAATTTCTTCAGGAACACGCCGGCCTGCAGCGACACGGGAACGCCCGCCTTCTCGGCGGCGGGCCAGACCCAGTCGTATTTGCCGTCCTTGATCGCCTGCGGCTGCTCGCCGTAGAGCACCGCCCAGCGCAGGCCCTTCATGCCGGGCTGCTTCTTCCAGTCGGGGATCAGCCGGACGTTGTCGGGATTCTCGAGCGGAAACTGGCCCATGATGACGAAGCGGTCGGGATATTTCTTCGCCGCTTCGATCGCCACGGCGTTGGCGTCGGGATCCCAGCTCATCGGCGGATGGATAGATGCGGCGTCGACGCCGGCCTCCTTCATTTCCGCCAGCAGTTCCTCAGCGGTGTATTTCGAGACCTGGCGATGGCCGCCGCCCGGCGGGATGACGGTCTGCGACCAGATGTGGACCTGGGCGTCGATGATCTTCATGTGAACTTGAAGTCCCAGCCGATCCACTTGGCGAGGCCGCGGCCCATGACCTTCTCGAGATCCTCGCCTTTCAGCCAGGGTAGTTCCTCGGTGAAGAGCGTGATGCATTGGCGATAGGTGCAGTGCATGCGGGTGATGTCGGTGCCCCAGAACATGCGGTCGGGCCCGAACGCGTCGAACAGGCGATGCAGCGCATCGTGCATGTTCTTGTATGGATAGGTTTGCGTTGAGTATGCCTGCACTGCGGTCGCCTTCAGCGCCACGTTGGGCAGCTTGGCGAGCGCCACGACCTCGTCGATGTTGGAGAGGGCGCCGGCATCCTTGCTGAGGCGATTGAGGCCGCAATGGTCGATGATCAGCTTGAGGTTGGGATGCGTCTCGGCAATCCAGCGGAACTTCTTCAGGAACATGCTGGCGACGGTCGAGAAGGGCACGCCCGCCTTCTCGCAGGCCGGCCACAGCCAGTCGAGGCGGCCGTCCTTCACCATCACCGGCTGCTCGCCATAGAGCAGCGCCATGCGGATGCCCTTCATCCCAGGCTGCTTCTTCCACTCGGGGATCAGCTTCACGTTTTCCGGATTCTCCGGCGGGAACCAGCCCATGATCGCGAAGCGGTCGGGATATTTCTTGGCCGACTCGATCGCGTAGGCGTTCGAGGTTGGGTCCCAACTGCCCGGCGGATGGAGCGAGCCGCCATGAACCCCGGCGGCATCCATCTCCGCGAGGAGATCCTCGGGCGTGTAGCGGGTGATCTGTCGGTGGCCGTCGCCCGGCATCTTGACGGCCTGCGACCAGACATGGACTTGGGCGTCGATGATCTTCATGCGAATTTGTAATCCCAGCCGATCCACTTGGTGAGCGCGCGGCCCATGACCTTTTCGAGGTCCTGGCCTTTCAGCCACGGCAGCTCCTCGGTGAAGAAGGTGACGCACTGGCGATAGCTGCAGGGCATGCGGGTGATGTCGGTGCCCCAGAACATGCGGTCGGGCCCGTAGGCGTCGAAGATGCGGTGCAGCCCGTCCTGGATGTTCCTGAAAGGATAGGGCTGCGTCGAATAATGCGGCGCGCCGGTGGCCTTCACCGCGACGTTGGGCAGCTTGGCGAGCGCCAGCATCTCGTCGAGATGGATGAACGCTT
Source organism: Enhydrobacter aerosaccus (assembly GCA_903915535.1). Taxonomy (GTDB): domain Bacteria; phylum Pseudomonadota; class Alphaproteobacteria; order Reyranellales; family Reyranellaceae; genus Reyranella; species Reyranella aerosaccus_C. The sequence goes on along the minus strand of CAIWTJ010000301.1, from coordinate 10,565 downwards.
CCGCGTCCTGGCCGTGCCGGTTGAGACCGCAATGGTCGAGGATCAGCTTCAGCTTGGGATAGCGCTCGGCGATTGAGCGGAACTCCTTCAGGAAGATGCCGCCCATCATGCCGATGGCGAGGCCCTCCTTTTCCGCCTCGGGCCAGATCCAGTCGAGCGCACCTTCGTGCAGCAGCTTCTGCTCCTCGGGCTGCAGCAGCGCCCAGCGCAGGCCCATCATGCCGGGCTGGCTGCGCCAACCGTGGATCAATTTCTTGTTCTCGGGCTTCTTCGGATCGAACTGGCCCATCACGGCGAAGCGGTCGGGATATTTCTGCGCGGCTTCCAGCGCCATATTCTGCGAGTCGGGATCCCAGCTCATCGGCGGATGAATGAGCGCGGCATCGACGCCGGCCTCGTCCATCTCCTTCAGCATCTCCTCGGCCGTGACCCTGGAGACCTTGCGGTGCTTGCCCGAGGGCGGCGTCACGGTCTGCGACCAGATATGGACCTGCGCGTCGATGATCTTCATGGCGGGCTCTCGGTTGGGCGCTTAGTTGGGAGTAGGCGAGTCGGGATCGAGCAGCTTCTCGCGTTTCAGCTCGCTCCACAGCTCCGACGGAATCCTGGCACCGATGCGGGCCGCGTTCTCCTTGACCTCGCGCACCGCGAGCGCGCCCGGGATCACCGCGGCGACGGCGGGGTGGAACAGCGGGAACTGCATGGCGGCGGCGCCGAGTTCGACGTTGTGACGCTTGCACACGGCCTCGATCTTCTGCGCCTTCTCGACCAGGGCGGCCGCGGCCGGCACATAGTCGTGCGTGGCGCCGGGCTTCACGCCGCCCGTCAGGATGCCGGAATTGTAGGGCCCGCCCAGGATCACCGAGACGTTACGTTTGATGCACTCGGGCAGGAACTCGGCGAGGCCGCCTTGTTCGAGCAGGGTGTAGCGGCCCGCCAGCAGCATGCAGTCGAAGTCGCCGGCCTGGATGAAGCGCAGGGACGTGTCGCTCTCGTTGATGCCCACGCCGATTGCGCCGATGACGCCCGCCTTGCGCAGCTCGTCGAGGGCGCGGTAGCCGGAGTCCATCACCGTCTTGAAGCGATGGTTCAGCACCTCGCGGTCCTTGATCGTCCAGAAGTCGACGTCGTGGATCAGCGCGATGTCGATCCTGGCCATGCCGAGCCGCAGATGCGAATGCTCGAGCGAGCGCATCACGCCATCGTAGGTGTAGTCGAACTCCGGCGCGAAGCCCGGCAGGCCGTTCTCGCGGAAGTCCGGCGCCTTGCGTTCGCCGGGCTTCATCGGATGCATGATGCGGCCGATCTTGGTCGACAGCACATATTCGTCGCGCGGCTTCTCGCGCAGGCCCGCGCCCATGCGCAGCTCGCTGCGACCGTAGCCATAAAACGGCGAGGTGTCGTAGTAGCGCACGCCCGCCTGCCACGCCGCTTCGACGATCGCGGCCGCCTCGGCGTCGGGAATGGTGGCGCGGAACCCGCCCATCGGCGCGCCGCCCAGGCCGAGCGTGGTGACTTCGAGTTTGGTCTTGCCGATCTTTCGCTTGGGCAGAATCACGCAGCCTCCTGTTCGGCCGTCGGGCCGTCGCTCTTGGTCGTGGTGCGGCGCAGGTCGCGGACCAGGGTGAGGTCGTCGTAGCGGCGCACGCGATGCATGGTGGTGCGGTTGTCCCAGAGGACGAGGTCGTGCTGCGTCCATTTGTGCGAATAGACGAATTGCGGCTGGGTCGCGTGCTCGATCAGGTCGCGGATGAACGACATCGCCTCGGGCCGCGGCCAGCCGACGATGCCGCCGATGTGCGCGGACAGGAACATCGACTTGCGGCCGGAGGTCGGGTGCGTGCGCACCAGGCGGTGGCGCACCGGCTTCATCATGGCGCGCTCGTCCGACAGGTATTCGGTGAAGCCCAGCTGCTCGCGCGAGAAGATCTGCGAATGCTCGGTGATCAGGCCCTCGACCTCTGCCTTGGTCCTGGCGTCGAGTGCGTCATAGGCCGCGCGCATGTCGGCGAATTCGGTGTTGCCACCTTCGCTCACCACGATGCGGCCGCTCAGGATCGAGTAGCGCGCGGGGATCACGCGGAAGCTGGCGTCCGAGTGCCAGAGCCGGTTGCCGAGCGAGGCCATGCGGCGGCGGTCGTCGCGCGCCAGCTTCTGGCCATCCTTGCCGATGTTGGAGACGTCGGCGAAGGCGGGATCGAGCCTGAGCTCCGGCCGCTTCAGGGTCGCGTTGGCGCCGTTCTGCAGCGGGCCGAAGTTCCGCGTGAAGGCGACCTGCTGCTCGTCGGTGATGTCCTGGCCGGGCAGCACGAGCACGGCATATTCATCCATGCCGGCGTCGACGGCTTTCACCTCTTCGGGTGTCAGCGGACGGCGCACGTCGATGCCCGTCATGCGTCCGCCAATATGCGTCGTGAGCGGCGTGACCGTGATGGCCATTGTTTCCTCCTGGGCGCCGATGATGCGCCACAGGCGGAACGGGCTCAATCGCGGGCTATCGCAGAGCGGCCGCGATATTGCCGCCGTCGACGGTCAGCACGGCGCCGGTCGTCTTGCTGGCCTTGGCGAGCGAGAGGAAGCACTGCGCCACGTCCTCGGCCGTGACCTCGATGCCCAGCAGGTTGCCGCCCATGTAGTCGGCTTCCGTCAGGCCGCGCGCCTTGGAGCGCTGGGCGATCATGTCGTCGGTGAGGAGGCCGGAGCGGATGCGGTCGGCGTTGACCGAGTTCGAGCGGATGCCGTCGGCGCCATGGTCGAGCGCGTACTGGCGCATCAGGAACAGGGTCGCGGCCTTGGGCAGGCCGTAGGGCCCGAAGTCGGGACCGGGGTTCACCGCCTGCTTGCTGGTGTTGAACAGCAGGCAGCCGCCCAGGCCCTGCGCCTTCATGATGCGCACGGCGTTCTGCGCCACGCTCTGGTGCGCCCAGAAGTTCAGTTCGAAGCTCTTGCGCAGGGTCGCCTCGTCGACAGTGCCGATCTTGCCCTGCCAGGCCGCGCCTGCGTTCGACACAACGATGTCGACGCCGCCGTAGGTGGCCGCGATCCTGTCGAACGCCGCGCGCACCTGCGCCGGATCGGTGACGTCGCAGGCGATAGAAAAGCCCTTCACCTTGGAGACGTCGCGGTCGACAACGACGACCTCGGCGCCATCGCGCGCAAAGGCCTGCACCGTCGCGGCGCCGATGCCCGAGGCGCCGCCGGTCACGACGGCGATGCGGCGGGCGAGCGGCTTCTCGGCCGCGGAGTTGAGCTTCGCCTGTTCGAGCGACCAGTATTCGATGTCGAAGATATCGGGCTCGGGAATGCACTGGTAGGTGCCGAGCCGTTCGGCATCGGCGATCACCGCGACCGTGGTCTCCGCGAGGTCGGCCGCGATCTTGGCGTCCTTCGAGGAGTTGCCGGCGCCGAACAGGCCGACGCCCGGCACCAGCACGACGCGCGGCACGGGATCGAGTTCCTTCTTGGCCGAAACGAGCTTGCCGTTATGGCGCATGAAGTAGGCGTGATAGTCGGCCGCGAATTTCTCCAGAGCGGCCTTGGCGCCGGTCGTGAAGGCGTCGAGCTTGCCGGCCTCGGGCGCGGGCGTGACGAACGGCACGTTCTTGGTGCGGATCGCGTGGTCGGGCGTCACCGGCCCCTGCTGGCTGTAGCGCGCGATGTCCTTGCCGTTCACGAACGCCAGGATCTCGGGATTGCTGCGGAACTCGAACACGAAGCGCTGCGCCGCCTCGCGGCCGCCGCTCTTCGCAGGGATCGACATGAGACCGCGCAGGATCGGTGCGATGTCCGCTGCGGTCGCCGGTGTCGCAGGAAGCGTGGCGCCCGGGAAGATCTTCTTCGTGGCCTTGGCGAGTCGCTTCTCCGCCATGGTCACGAGATCGATCATGCGCACATAGGCTTCTTCCGCCGTGGCGCCCATCGAGAAGATGCCGTGCTTCAGCAGGATCAATCCCTCGACGTCGGGATGGGCCTTGGCGATCTCGGCCGTCTTCTTGGCAAGCGCGAAGCCCGGCATGACGTAGGGCACGAGCGCCGCGCGCTTGCCGTAGAGGTCGGCCGCGAGCGCCTCGCCGTCGGGCTGATCGGTCAGCGCGAGCACGGCGTTGGAGTGCGTGTGGTCGATGAACTTGTGCGGCAGGAAAGCGTGCAACAGCGTCTCGACCGATGGGTTGGGAGACTTGCTGTCGAGAAGATTGGCGCGCTGGACGTTGACCATGTCCTCGTCGGACAGCGCCTGCAGTCCCTGCAGCTCGCGCAGCGGATTGAGACGCACGGCGGGAAGGCCGGGGGCTTCGATCGTGCCCATGTCCCAGCCGCTGCCCTTCACGCAGAGCACGTCGAGCGGCGTGCCGGTGATGTCGGCCATGCGCGTCTTCACCGAGGTGTTGCCGCCACCGTGCAGGACGAGCTTCGGCTCGCCGCCCAGCAGGCGGGTCGTGTAGACGCGCAGCGCCAGATCTTCGTTGATGCCCTTGGCTGCGTGGCTCGCGATCGCGGCCTTGGCGTCGCTGTCCTTCCAGAGGTTTTCCATAAGCGCCTTTCTACATCACTTTTTGTCCGTCATCCCGAGCGGAGCGCAGCGAAGTCGAGGGACCTCTTCTGTCATCGCCTGATCACGAAATGGGATCCCTCGGCTGCGCTCGGGATGACGGCAACGCCGTCACTCCTCCGGCTGGATGCCGGCATCCTTGGCGATCTTCACCCAGGTCGCGATTTCCTGGACCTGGTACGGCCGGAAGCTAGCTGGGTCCCGTGGCTCTACCGTGAAGCCCAGCTTGTCGATCTTGGCAGCGACTTCGGCCTTCTTGAGACTGGCCACGATCTCGCCCGACAACCGGTCGAGGATCGGCTGGGGTGTTGCGGCCGGAGCGAAGAAGCCCGCCCACGAGGACGCGTTGGCGCCGGTGACACCCTGTTCGTCCAGGGTCGGCACGTTGGGCAGGTGCGGATTGCGCCTGGGGCTGCCGATGGCGATGCCGCGGATCTGGCCCGAGGTGATCTGGGTCAGCACGCTGGGCAGCGTGGAGTTCGAGATGTCGATACGGCCGCCCACGAGATCCTGCACCAGCGGCGGCGCGCCGCGGTAGGGGACATGGGTCATCTTGATGCCGGTGCGCGCCATGAACAGCTCGGTGGAGAGGTGGGAGCCCGAACCGATGCCGGTCGAGCCGTAGTTCAATGCACCGGGTTTTTCCTTGGCAAGCTTGATCACGTCCTGGATGTTCTGCGCGGGCAGGTCGTTGCGCACCACGAACACATGCTCGAACGCGCCGGCACCGGCGAGCGGCGCGAAGTCCTTTACCGCGTCGTAACCGGGGTCCTTCAGCATGAACATGTTGTTGCCATGCGTCTGGTTGTTGCCGAACGTGATGGTGAGCCCGTCGGGCTTGGCCTTGGCCACGACCCTCGTGCCGATCGCGCCGGCACCGCCCGACAGGTTCTCGATCACGACCTGCTGGCCGAGCGGTGTCGCGATGTCGGCCGCCACGATGCGGGCGATCACGTCGGTCGGGCCGCCGGCCGGATAGGCCACGACCAGGCGAATCGGCCCGGCGGGCGACCACGCCTGCGCATGAGCGGACCTCACGAACGGCGCGGCGATCAGGCCGGCTGCGAATACACGACGCTTCATTCTCTATTTGCCCTTCAACTCGAGGATGGTCTTGGCCATGACGGCTTCCTGGTCCCAGGGGAACAGGATCCAGGTGTCCTGGCTCACCTCGGTTATGAACGTGTCGACCACCGGCCGGCCGGCGGGTTTCGCATAGACGGTGGCGAAATGCGACTGCGGAAGCAGCGCGCGCACCGCCCGTGCAGTGACGCCGGTGTCGACCAGGTCGTCGACGATCAGCCAGTCCTTGCCCTTGTCCCGCTCGGCGGCCGTGCCCTTCAGGAGCTCGACCTGGGCGCCGCGCTCCATACGGTCGTAGGTCGAGACGCAGACCGTATCGATCAGCCGGATGCTGAGCTCGCGCGCGATGATGGCCGCCGGCACCATCCCGCCGCGCGTGATCGCCACCAGCCCCTTGAAAGGCCCGAGATCGGCCAGCCGCCAGGCGAGCGCACGGGCGTCGCGATGCAGCTCCGTCCAGGAGACGGGAAACATCTTCTGATATCCGGTATTGCTGGTCATAAGGCCGATTTCACTTCCAGAATCGTCGTTTACAGCGTGTGCGATTCCGATATGTTGCCCGGCAATGGAAGCCTAGGGAAGTGTGGAGGGAACTGTGCATTTTTCGATCCCCGTGTTCTCGTCCGCCATCTTTTGGGCGGCGCTCTGGAAGATCATCGTCGCCAACGTGATCCTGTCCGGCGACAACGCCGTCGTGATCGCCATGGCGGCGCATAATCTCGAGGCAAAATACAAACGCCCCGCCATCCTGCTGGGCAGCCTGGGCGCCATCGTGACGCTGGTCATCTTCTGCGCCATCGTGAATTTCCTGCTGACCATCCCCTACCTCAAGATCGTGGGTGGCCTGCTGCTGCTCTGGATCGGAATCAAGCTTCTGACCGAAGAAGAGGAAGAGGCCGACGGCAAGATCAAGGCGCACGGCACCCTGATGGCCGCAGTCGGCACGATCACCGTCGCCAACACCGTGATGAGCCTCGACAACGCCATCGCAATGGCCGCCGCCGCGCACGGCGACATGACGATGATCGCGATCGGCCTGGTGATCAGCGTGCCGGTGATCATGCTGGGCGCCACCATCATCGCCAGCGTCCTCGACCGTTTCCCCTGGGTCGCCATGGTAGGCGCCGCGCTGATCGGCTGGATCGCCGGCGGCGTGATTGCCGACGACGGCCGCGGCGAGAAGCTCGATGCGAGCGGCAAGCTGGTCGAGTTCACCGAACCCGGCACGCTGGCGGCGTGGCTCGACAGGATGGTCCCCGACGCCGAGCTGGTCTGCTCGATCGCCGGCGCCATCCTGGTGCTCCTCGTCGGCCTCACGATCGCCCGGCGCAACAAGGCGCGTGCCGAAAAGGCCTGATTCTCTCCCGCCCCATAGTCTGTAACGAGGCCTGAGATGGATATCACCGAAATCGACAAGTTTGCCGATCTGCTGCCGTTCCTCGAGATGGTGCTGGCTGACTTCGCCCTCATCGACATCCTGTCCGGCGCTTTCTGGATCGCCGTGGGCAAGATCATGTTCGCCAACGTCGTGTTGTCCGGCGACAACGCCGTCGTGATCGCGATGGCCTGCCGCAATCTTCCCGACCGCCAGCGCACCCGCGCGGTGCTGTTCGGCAGCCTGGGCGCCATCGTGCTGCGCATCCTGTTCTGCGCGATCGTGGGCGTGATGCTGGGCGTACCCTATCTCAAGCTGGTTGGCGGCCTGCTGCTGTTGTGGATTGGCGTGAAGCTGGTCACCCAGGAGGACGAAGGCAGTGACGTGAAGGCACACGCCTCGCTGTGGGCCGCGATCATGACGATCGTCATCGCCGACGCGGTGATGAGCCTCGACAACGCCATTGCCATCGCCGCCGCCGCGCGGGGCAACTTCCCGCTGATCATGATCGGCCTGGTGGTGTCCATTCCCATCATCGTGCTGGGCGCGACGCTGATCTCGCGGCTGCTCGACCGCCACCCGTGGGTGGCGCTGGTCGGCGCCGGCCTGATCGGCTGGATCGGCGGCGAAGTCATCGCAGGCGACGGCCGCTTCGAGAAATACGGCAAGGCCGGCGAGGTCCTGCACCTGGTGAGGCCGGGTTCCGTCGCCGCGTTCTTCGATTCGATCCTGCCGCACGCGGAGCGTTCGCTGGCGGCGTTCGGCGCCGGACTGGTCGTGATTCTCGGTCTTTATCTCACGCGGCGCGGCCAGCGGTTCGGCGACCGCACGTGATCCTCACCGTCCGGCGGCGCTAGGCGATGGAGCAGCTCGGGCTCCATTTCGGCGGCGACGCGCTGGTGGCGCTGGCGCAGGTCATCCTCATCGACCTGGTGATGTCGGGCGACAACGCCATCATCATCGGCATGGCGGTGGCGGGCCTGCCAAAGGAAAACCGCGGTCGCATCATCTTCTGGGGCGTGGCCGGAGCCACGGTGCTGCGCATCGGCTTTGCCCTCATGACGACGCAGCTACTGCAGATCATCGGACTCACCCTCGCGGGCGGCTTGCTGCTGATGTGGGTCGCGTGGCGCATGTACCGTGAGTTGCGTGCCAAGAGGCAGGGCGAGACCGGGCACGGCGACGGGGAAGCGAAGGCGCCCAAGACCGCGGGGCAGGCGATGCTGCAGATCATCGCGGCGGACGTCTCCATGTCGCTCGACAACGTGCTCGCGGTCGCGGGCGCGGCGCGCGACCACAAGGCGGTACTGTGGATCGGCCTGGCGCTTTCGGTCCTGCTGATGGCGGTCGCCTCCAACCTGATCGCCCGCATCCTCGACCGCCATCACTGGGTCGCCTGGCTGGGCTTCGCGATCATCGTCTATGTCGCCGGGACCATGATCTGGGCGGGCACGCACGAGGTTGTTGCAGCCACCGCGACCGGCTAAACAGCCTCGATGGCCCCCGATTCGACGGCTCAGGACACGGCTCAGGAATTGTGGCGACACCAGGCGCTCGCACCCTACGCCACCCTGCCGTGGGCGAGCCGGGGACGGCTGCACAAGGAGGAGGCCGCGCCCACGCGCAGCCCCTTCCAGCGCGACCGCGACCGCATCATCCACTCGACGGCCTTCCGCCGGCTGAAGCACAAGACCCAGGTCTTCGTCTATCACGAGGGCGATCACTACCGGACGCGCCTCACGCACTCGCTCGAGGTGGCGCAGATCGCGCGCACGATCTGCCGCACGCTCCGCCTCGACGAGGATCTCGCCGAGGCCGTGGCGCTGGCGCACGACCTCGGTCACACGCCGTTCGGCCATGCCGGCGAGGATGCGCTGCACGCCGCGATGAAGCCGTTCGGCGGCTTCGACCACAATGCCCAGACCTTGCGCATCCTCACCAAGCTCGAGGAGCGCTACGCCGAGTTCGACGGCCTCAATCTCACGTGGGAGACCCTCGAAGGCGCGGTCAAGCACAATGGTCCGCTGCTGAAGGACAACCGCGTGCTCGCCGATCTGCCGGCGGCTATCGTCGAATATTGCCGCGACCACGATCTCGAGCTCGACGGGCACGCCGGTCCGGAAGCGCAGGTCGCCGCGTTGAGCGACGACATCGCCTACAACAACCACGACATCGACGACGGTCTTCGTGCCGGGCTGTTCGAGGTGAAGGATCTCCTCGATTTGCCGCTGGTCGGCGAGATGTTCTTGCTGGTCGAGAAGAAATATCCCGGCATCGCGCAATCGCGCCTGATCCACGAGGCGGTGCGCCGCGTGATCAACGCCATGGTCGAGGACGTGCTGGCCGAGACCCGCAAGCGTCTCGTCGAGGCGAACCCCAAGACCGTGGCCGACATCCGCGCCCTTGGCCGTCCTGTCGTCGCCTTCTCGGAGCAGATGGTCGCGACCGATCGCACCATCAAGAAGTTTCTCTACACGCGGATGTACGAGCACTGGCTGCTCAATCGTTCGCACTCCAAGGCGCGCCGCGTGGTGATGGACCTGTTCGGCCTGCTCTTCGCCGAGCCCAACTGCCTGCCGCCGCCGTGGCGTGAGCGGGCGGAGGGCGCCGACAACCGGGCCGTCCGTGCGCGTCTGGTCGCCGACTATATCGCCGGCATGACCGATCGCTTCGCGCTGGACGAGCACAAGCGCCTGTTCGACCTCTGGTCCTGAGCCTCAGCGTCTCGCGGCGACAATCGGGGCTTCGCCCTCTTTTTTTTGTGGCTTTTCCCAACACTGCAGTTAAAGTGCAGTAATAGAACTTGCCGGACCAGACCGGGTCCGTCAAAGAATCTGCATGGGGAGTGGGGTGCGCAGGGCATCGAGCGATGCGCCGCAGGGTCACCGTCACGTGAAACTGGGGTTCGCGTGAGCCGCCCGCGCGTGCTGCTTCTGCTTTTGGACAATTGGCACGGCGTCGCGCGCTTGCCGGCGGCCCTGCGGGACGCCGGGTTCGAAGTCGGCCTGATCTCGGAGCCGCAATTCATCGCGGCGAAGTCGCGATACGTCGACCGTCATTTCGCGATCTCGGTGCGCGACGTGCGCCGCGGGCGGATGAAATCGGTTTGGGACGCCATCGACCGATTTGCGCCTGACTTCCTTGTCCCCGCCGATGAATATGCCGTGCGCTTCGTACAGTTCGTTCTGACCCATCCCCAGTGCGCGGGAGTACCTTCCGCAATCCGGTCGCTGATGGAGCGATCTGTCGGTACGTCCGGCACGCCAAGCCCCATCGGGCGCCGAGTCCGCATGCTCGACCTTGCGGCGTCGCTGGGCATCGTCTGTCCCGACCACAAGGTCGTGCGTGATCTTCACGACGCATCGGACTTCGCCGATCGGCACGGCTGGCCCGTATACCTGAAACGCGACCATAGTTCGTCGGCCGTGAAGAACGCGGATTAAGCGCAGCCGTTCATCGGCAGGGCGAAGCCGAGGGCAGCGGCGAGTAGGCATAAAAAAGCCCTGAACCAGCGCAGGATTAGCCTGAGGTTGTACCCGACGGCGGTGAGCACGACGT
>CAIWTJ010000300.1 GCA_903915535.1 Enhydrobacter aerosaccus | reverse complement strand
CGGCGCGCTGCTGCCGCGCCACGCCGAGGTCGAGTTCACAGTGCTCGACCCGCGCAAGCGCCCGGTCGCCGCCGCCGCCGACTCAGACGATGTCGCCAACGTCGAGACCGTGAAGGTGACCGAGGCGAACGACATTGAGCTCACGTTGCTGTTCGACCCGGAGCACGACCTCGAGGAGCGCATCCTCAAGGAACAGTTCAATCCTTGACTTTTGATTGCGGTAAACGCAATATCAGGTCGCGGGGACCCGGAGCCCGTGGCCAAGGCCAGAAGCGCGGGGATCATGGGAGACGCCGGACGGTGGGCCGGATCAAGCACGGTGCGATCTCGCCCGCTATATTCTCGCTATTTTAGCGGTTACTTTTAGTAACCGCCTCGGCAGCGCTCAGGCTCATGTCTGTTGGACCGGGAGCCTCCGGATCGCTCATCAATCCGAGCGAGCCGGAGGCTCGCGGTCCGGAAGATCAGAGCGACGACGGCTCGTCGTCGGACTGCACGAGGAAGTGCGCCGAGGCCGACGCCACCGGACGCGAGCGATCGTCCTGCCAGGCTTCGGCGAAGACGTTGACCATGCGGCGGCCCTGCTTGGTCACCTTGGCGGCGGCGATCACGTCGCGTGGGCCGGCCGAGCGCAGATAGTCGACGGTGATGTTCACGATCTTCGGGACGGTGGTCGTCTCGGTCACCCACAAGAGGTGGAAGATCGCGGCCATCTCGAGCATGGCGCCCAGCGTGCCACCGTGAATCGCCGGCAGGAACGTGTTGCCGATCAGCTCGCCGTGAAAGCGCATGCGCGTCAGCAGTTCGCCGGTGCCGTCTTCAGGCGCGATCTGCATCCAGCGGGCGTAGGGGATCGCGTCGGCCAGCAATCCCACCTCACCCTTCTTGCGCGCCTCCGCGAGGCGCTTCATCAGCTCGCCGCTCACTTCAGGAACTCCTTGGCCATCACCGGACGCGTGACCTTGCCCTTGGTGCCCAACATGAAAGTGCCGGCCGCGGCCGCGATCGGATTCTTCGGGTCGCCCTGGTGGGCGAACGCGCGCGTGAAGGCGACCGAGCGCGTGATGCGGTAGCACTCGGCCTCGGCGATCACGGGCTTTCCGGGCTCCGCGGGCTTGGCGTAGTCGATGCGCAGGTCGAGCGTCGCGAAGGGTTCGGGCTTGGCGAGCATCGTGGCAACCGCCATGCCGCAGCAGCCGTCGAGCATCGCGGTGACCGGCCCGCCCGCCAGCACGCCAGTCTCGGGATTGCCCACGAACTCCTCGCGCCAGTCGAGCTGCATCGAGGCCAGGCCCCGGGCCACGGCCACCACCTTGATGCCCAACGCCTTGTTGTGCGGGATGGAATCGGAGAACATTTTCTGGAACAGCGCGATGCGCTCTTCGGCGGTTGTAAGCGGCGGCTTGGCCATGCGGCTACCCGGTATCCTCGTTGACACTGTCGATAGGCCCTTCATAGTCCATTCGTCACGGCGGCGTTAGACCGGCGGGCACGGGATGGAAACGAACGGGTACGCGTGAGCGATTTCCTGCAATTGACGCTGAACGGCGTTG
>CAIWTJ010000299.1 GCA_903915535.1 Enhydrobacter aerosaccus | reverse complement strand
CTTCACCCGCCGTGCCTAGCTTCCTTGCAGGGGATGGCGGCGCGTCTATAACATCCCCATCTTGAGGTTGCAGGGCCTGTTAGGAGAAGTTCAATGGCATCCGATATCGTCATCGCGAGCGCAGCGCGCACGCCCGTCGGCTCTTTCAACGGCGCCTTCGGCCACGTGCCCGCCCACGACCTGGGCAAGGCCGCCATCACCGGCGCACTCCTGCGCGCCAATGTGAAGCCCGAGGAAGTCGACGAAGTCATCATGGGCCAGATCCTGACCGCCGGTCAGGGCCAGAACCCGGCACGCCAGGCCGCCGTCAACGCCGGTATCCCCGTCGAGAAGACCGCGCTCGGCATCAACCAGCTCTGCGGCTCGGGCCTGCGCGCCGTCGCCTTCGGCTGGCAGGCGATCCGCAACGGCGACGCCAACATCATGGTGGTCGGCGGCCAGGAGAGCATGAGCCAGGCGCCGCACGCGGGCTACATGCGCGACGGCACCAAGATGGGCGACCTCAAGATGGTCGACACCATGATCAAGGACGGGCTGTGGGATGCCTTCAACGGCTATCACATGGGCAACACCGCCGAGAACGTGGCGCAGAAGTACCAGATCACCCGCGTCGAGCAGGACGCCTTCGCGGCCTCCTCGCAGAACAAGGCCGAGGCGGCGCAGAAGGCCGGCCGCTTCAAGGACGAGATCGTCCCGGTCACGGTGAAGACCCGCAAGGGCGACGTCGTGGTCGACACCGACGAGTTCCCGCGTCATGGCACGACGGCCGAGACCCTGGCCAAGCTGAAACCCGCCTTCGCCAAGGACGGCTCGGTGACGGCCGGCAACGCCTCGGGCATCAACGACGGTGCCGCTGCCATGGTGCTGATGAGCGCTGACGAAGCCAAGAAGCGCGGCATCAAGCCGCTCGCGAAGATCGTGTCGTGGGCGACCACGGGCGTCGATCCCAAGGTGATGGGCATCGGCCCCGTCACGGCCTCGCAGGCAGCACTCAAGAAGGCGGGCTGGACGGTGAAGGACCTCGACCTCGTCGAAGCCAATGAAGCGTTCGCGGCGCAAGCCCTGGCCGTCGGCAAAGAGCTGGGCGTCGATCCCGCCAAGCTCAACGTCAACGGCGGCGCGATCGCCCTCGGCCACCCGATCGGCGCCTCGGGCGCGCGCGTGCTGACCACGCTGCTTTTCGAAATGCAGAAGCGCGACGCCAAGAAGGGCCTCGCTACTCTGTGCATCGGCGGCGGCATGGGCATCGCGATGTGCGTCGAACGGCCCTAGTTCGAGAATCTCACCGTCTCACGCCTTGGCGTTTGAGACGGTGAGACTCCATCTGCATCCCACCCTTCGAGACGCTCGCTGCGCTCGCTCCTCAGAGTGAGGTTGTCGGCGGATCGACCGGCAAAGACCTCATCCTGAGGAGGCGCGAAGCGCCGTCTCAAGGATGGGCCACAGTGAGACCGTCCTTAAAGAGTCGGCCGTGAAAAACCCCTCGCGCATTGGCATTGAAGCATTTTAGGTGCTGAGGGGCGTTATTGGATCGCAAGGTTCTGCGCCGTGAGGCGCCAAAAGCTTGCGCATTGGAAAGCCCTTTTCTTGCCGCGGAAAACATG
>CAIWTJ010000298.1 GCA_903915535.1 Enhydrobacter aerosaccus | reverse complement strand
TCGACCGCTACAATGCCCAGTGGCTGATCGCAAAGAACGACTACCGAAGTCCAAACGACGCCAGAACCGCTTGGGATCATGGCGCGTTCAGGCTAGCCGCTTAACCCCTACCTTGTGTCCAGATATCCGGGTGCAGTACATAGACGACAGAACGCGGGGACACGGGGACGGGGAAATAGTGACAGGTGTTCCTGTCCCGATATTCGTTTGTCTGACGGGGCCGGGCAATTGGACTAGGATTACCAGCATGACGCCGAATTTTCTTCCAAGCAACTTGCGTGAAAATCCCTTCAAGGGAGAACTGACCGACGAACAGTTTCAATCGATATTCGCGCAAAATATTTGCTATGGCGTGCTAGATGAGAACTCAATCATCGCCATAACCGATGTTAAGGGAACTATAAAGTACGCGAACGACACGTTTCTTAAATTGTCGAAATATTCGTTGGGAGAAATAGTTGGCGAGAATCATAGAATACTAAATTCTGGACTCCATCCTCATTCATTCTTCAAGGATATGTTTCGCGACATTGCCAACGGAAAGAAGTGGCGTGGCGAAATTCGAAACCGTGCGAAAGATGGCTCATTCTATTGGGTCGACACCACGATCGTACCGATCCTCGGCGAACGCGAGAAACTCCTCGGTTACGCCGCGGTCCGGACCGACATCACCGACCGCAAGCAACTGGAATTTCGCCTCGCGGAGCAGGCGCAAGATCTCCTGCGCTCCAATGAGGAACTGGAGCAGTTCGCCTATGTGGCCTCGCACGACCTGAAGGCGCCGCTGCGTGGTATCGAGAATCTGGTGAGCTGGATTGAGGAAGATCTCGAATCCTCGCTCACGGGCGAGACGCGCACCAACATGGACCTCTTGAAGAGCCGCGTGCAGCGGTTAGAGAACCTGCTGGACGATCTGCTCGCCTATTCCCGCGCTGGGCGCGGCGAAACGGCCAACGATCTGGTCGATACCAGGGAGCTGATCGGAGAGCTTGCCCTTCTCGTCAGCCCGCCGCAGGGCTTCTGCATTGTCGGCGGCGAGACCCTGCCAACCTTGCGGACGGCTCGTGCGCCCCTAACCCAGGTGCTGCAGAACCTGATCAGCAACGCGATCAAGCACCACGACCGCCCAGAAAATGGACATGTGTGGATCGAAGCGCTTGCGCTGCCAGACGCCATCGAATTCATCATTACGGACGACGGACCCGGCATCCCGGAGCGCTTCCGTGAGCGCGTCTTCGGCATGTTTCAGACACTCAAACCCCGAGATGAGGTTGAGGGAAGCGGAATGGGTCTTGCGATTGTGAAGAAGTTGATCGAGCGTCAAGGTGGAAAGATTTGGCTAGGCGAGGGACGGACGGGGAAAGGCCTCGCGGTTCACTTCGCTTGGTCCTACAGTAACGAGGGGAATACATATGATATCGATGGTGAATCTTCTCCTGGTTGAAGACGATGAAGTCGACGTCCAGGGTCTGAAGCGCGCTTTCGCAAAGAGCCGGATCGGCAATCCGATCACGGTCGCGCGCGACGGCATCGAGGCCCTTGAGATTCTGCGCGGCGAGAATGGTCAGGCCAAACTCGCCAAACCGCACCTGATTCTGCTCGACCTGAACATGCCGCGCATGAACGGGCTTGAGTTTCTTGAGGCGATCCGTGCCGACGAGGATCTGAAGACGTCGGTCGTCTTCATGATCACGACATCGAGGGCCGAGGAGGACAAGGCCCGCGCCTACGAAAAGAATGTTGCGGGATATATCGTCAAGCAGGATCCTGCCAACACCTTTATGCAAGCCGTGGCGTTACTGGAGCATTATTGGAAAATCGTCGAATTTCCTAAGTAAAGACATGGCTGCCATGACCCGAATTCTCCTGATCGATGACGACAAGGTCGACCGGGCGATGGTGCGGAGGGCCCTTGAGAAGTCTGGACTCGGGCACGACCTCGTCGAGGCGCCGAACGGCGCGACCGGCCTTCGTCGCGCTAAAGAGCAGGCGTTTGATTGCGTGCTGCTCGACTATCGCCTCCCCGACGTTGATGCGTTTGAACTCCTGGCGGTACTGCTGTCGCCGGCGGGTGGGAGCCAAGCGGTCTTGATGTTAACGGGCGAGACCGACCAGGAGATCGCCTTTCGTTTGATGCGGGCGGGCGCGCTCGACTTTCTGACCAAGGCCGAGGTGACGCCCTCAAGTCTCGCTCGGGCAATCCGCCACGCGAACGCGCGACGAGAGTACCTAACCGAGCTCAACTTGGCGCGTCGCGAGGCCGAAGAGAAATCGCTCGAGCTCGACAGACTAAATCGGCAACAGACTTTTCTGTTTTCGATCATAGCTCACGATCTCCGCAACCACTTCCAAGTGCTGCTAGGCTGGTCGGACGCCTTAGGCCAAGCGGTATCGGCGGGGAATGTCGCGACAATCGACCGTGGCGCCCAAGGCATCCAGAAAGCTACGGGCCAAGCCTATGCATTGATGGGAAGTCTGTTCGCGTGGGCGAGCCTGCAAATGGATACGACGACGACCTCGCTTGCTGACATCGACCTTGAGGAGATCGCACGCGAAACGGTTCAAGGTGCCGCGGAGGCGGCTACCGAGAAGAGGATATCCCTCGTTGTCAACTGTTCGGGCGTCCAGGTGCGCGGGCATCGCGACATGCTGGCCGCGGTGCTGCGCAATCTCGTGAACAATGCCGTCAAGTTCACCCCGCCCGGCGGGGCGGTCACAATCACCGCGTGTCCGCGCAACGATCTCGTTGAAGTTGAAGTTACCGATACGGGCGTCGGCATGCCTCCACACAGGATTTCCAGCCTGTTCGAACTGGACCAACTCATTTCCACGACCGGAACAGCAGGTGAGCGCGGCAGTGGCTTTGGTCTTCTTCTCTGCCGTGACCTCGTAGAGCGGCTTGGCGCCGAGCTTACGGTCAGCAGCACAGTAAACCACGGCACAACGTTTCGCTTCATGCTGGCTGGCGTGTTGGAACTGGCTGGATAACCCGATCTGGGCGCAAGACGCCTGTCGCTCGCCGTTTGGTCAGGCTGCCGCGGTCGCCGCCGCCGACGTCTGGTGGGCCAAGGTGGGTATCCGTTGCCAGGGACGATTTTGGTTCGGGCTCAGACTTCAACGATAGCGAATGTTGCTCCGAGCTCCGCGGTGCGGCAACCTCGGCGCGATGGCATTGCCAAAATCAACGAAGGCCACACGGCACCCCCTGATCCCAGGGCTCGCCGGCTCGACGTCGGTGAATGAACCAACGGCGCCGCCCAGGGTCACGCTGCCGAAAAATCTCCCGACGACGCTGCAGGGCCTCGGAGATATCGAACTCGAAACGCTACAGCGGGCGATTGATGCAGAGATCAAACGCCGCAGTAGAGGCGGACTTGATATCAAAGTTCCAGGGCCAAAGGCTATCGCAACGGCGAAGGCTTCAGATGCCAAAATTCCGGCGGGCAAGGCGAACCTCATCCTGGCATCGTTTCAGACAGGCATGAAACCATCAGCCATCGCCCGAACGCTTCGTGTCTCGCAGGCTGTCGTAAATGAGGTTCTCGGCACGCAGGCGAAGCCAAGGCGATGAGCTTTAAGGCTGTCAATGTGCGAGGGTTCGGCTACCCGGCGTCCTCGGCTCCCACCCGAAAGGAAATGAGTGTTCCGGCATTGCCGAGCACGGCATGACGTATCTCCGGCTCAAGCTGAAAGAGATACTGATGGGCCATTGTCAGTCCAACGCGGTACTTTCTGAGCTCGGAGAGCATGTTTGCAACGGCGAGTGTTGTGAAGCTTGCCCTCGGGACCGGACATGATCTCGCGCGGGTTACCTCCTCATTGTGAGTAGCCGAAGAGCAAAAAAGCGCCCGACTTATCGGGAGCTTTGAGCATAGATGAGTTTTGGTGAGTAGTGGTGCCGAGACGGAATCGAAGTGGGGCGGTAAGTACTTATGATATCGAAAGAATTCGCGGCGTATATTTTAGCGTACCCACATGCGTACCCACGTTAAGGTTCGACGCGCGGGTTCGGTTCCTCATCAATGTCAATTGGAAGAGCGCGCCCTCAAATATTTTATTTTTCACTTAATTTTTGCGGCTTTGGCCTTTCCGCCCAGTTTAGCTATTGCCGACCGATCCTTCTTTGAGAGCTTCTTCGCGCGGGCCTTCCCGCCCAGACTGGCAAACTCCTTCAGGTTCATTCTGCTGACTGGCTTATTTTGAGCTCGCCGTTCTTCCGGATGAGCATGAGTGGCGTTCCCAAATCACCCCCCATGAGCAAATACAGTTCACCGTAGTAGCCAGGACCATCCGTCATATATTCCGGAAACTTCACGGCACAAATATCAGCATCAAGAAATTGAGCCATCTCCGTTGCATTCTCGGCTCGCCGCTCGCATTGAAACCTTTGAGAGGCGCCGGCCGCGCAATTGAGCCGTATAGGGGACATCATGGCCGTTACGGAACCCGAAGCATGGTCTCCGCCTGATTTCGGCGGCGCACTCCGTACTCAGATTGGCGCGAGTGTTGTCGAACAGTTTGTTGCCGGTCACGACGCGAGCGACGTGCTTCGGGAGTTGGTCCAGAACGAGTTTGATGGGGGCGGCGATCATCTAACAGTCTCGTTCGGCCAGGACGCGCTGGTTATTACTGGCAACGGCCGCAATATAAATGCTGACGGCTGGAAGCGACTTTCGGTCATCATTGGAACAGGTAGGGTAGTGGGTGAGGGAGCTGCAGGTAGTGTCGCTCCCAAAACCAACGGAATCGGCTCCAAAAACTTCGGTCTGCGCTCCCTGTTCCTATTCGGAGATCAGATCTACGTCCGTTCCGGCGGATACGTTGCGCTCCTAAACCTTCCCAAGCTCGAAACGGGGAGACTTCCCGACTCCGCCTGGTGGGGTGAAACGGGCGTCCGGCTGCAGGTTCCGTACCGCAGCCAGGCATTCGAGAAGCTCGAACCGTTTACGTTGGAGGCGGAGAAGAGCGCCTTTGACGCGATGGCTACGAGTATGTTGGCCACACTCCTAAAGCTTGCTGTGGGCGGTCGAAAGCCGGGCCTTCGTGCGCTGACCCTACGCTC
Source organism: Enhydrobacter aerosaccus (assembly GCA_903915535.1). Taxonomy (GTDB): domain Bacteria; phylum Pseudomonadota; class Alphaproteobacteria; order Reyranellales; family Reyranellaceae; genus Reyranella; species Reyranella aerosaccus_C. The sequence continues at coordinate 459 of CAIWTJ010000298.1, read as the reverse complement.
GGACCGAAACGGCAGGACTCTTACCTGGAAGCAGAAGGCGAAACGCGTCGCCTGCCGCATGAAAGGAGTAACAGCGCTTAGTCGAAAAGGGCGATTGACAGACCAAGGCGATGACGAGCCCGGTCACGTATCTAGGTTTGAGGAACTGGAATTCTTTCGATCGGTTCCGCTTCCGACCCAGTTCGCTAATGTGGCCTTTCCTGCTTACTACCGAAAAGCCAGCGGGATGATCGTGATCAGTGTCTCGCTGCCAAGTCCGAGTCGTCGACTCGATCTCACGAAAGCCGGCAACTTCTACTATCCGCTCCAAGCCCCGGCCTGGACCTACCCCGTTTCCGTGGACAGTTGAGGTCTTGGGATCAGGCTATACTGTCTGACGTCATCGTGTCCTTCCTTTTCTGTTCTTCCTGCCCCCTGCTGGTGGCATCCTTTTGTTCGGCCCCTGCGGAGCCCATCCTT
>CAIWTJ010000297.1 GCA_903915535.1 Enhydrobacter aerosaccus | reverse complement strand
TCGACCGCTACAATGCCCAGTGGCTGATCGCAAAGAACGACTACCGAAGTCCAAACGACGCCAGAACCGCTTGGGATCATGGCGCGTTCAGGCTAGCCGCTTAACCCCTACCTTGTGTCCAGATATCCGGGTGCAGTACATCGGGCAGCCCAAGGGCGCCGTTATGGCCCTGCCAGCAGAGTTCGATGAGAGTAGCGCTCACGAGGACGGAGGCGATCAGCATCGCGACGCGTCGCCCCCGAATCTTCCAGTCGCCTTCCGACAACAGCAGAGCAAGCCCAAACGCCGGCAGAGTCGGAAACATCAGCCGCCACTCGACCAGCCAGCCGAAGGTGAAGATCGTGCTCACGATCGCGATCTGCCGGTAAGTCGGCCGGTCGAACCACAGCCCCGCCAGCAGCATCGAAACCAGGATCAGGAAGTAGCCCGGCATGATGTCCTCGCTGATCACGCCCAGCAGCAGGAAGAAGCCGCTGCCGAAGTGGAACAGCGTGGCCAGAATTGCCGTGGCCACGCTGCCTGTCAGGCGGTGGACGAAGGCGTAGAGGCAGGCGACCGTGAGGCTCGCGAAGAAGGCGTTGAGGTAGGCGAACTGCTTGAAGGCCACGCCGCGCATGATGCCCAGCAGGTCGAGCAGTTTGGCGAGCGCGCCGTACAGAGGGAAGTAGAGATAATTCGAGTCGTTCAGCCGGGCATGGCCAAAATCGGCGATCCACGGCCCGGCCTCGATCGCCTTGTAGAGGCCGTTGCCGGTGATGATGTTGACGTTCTGCAGCCAGCCGATCAGCCCCACCAACGCCAGCAGGGAGAGCGCGAAGGCGAGAAGAAGTTGCCCCGGCAGCCTCACAAGATCAGATCAGTGCTTGCGTCCGACCAGGGTGACGGTCTCGCCATCGCCATAGCTCTCGAAGTGGGCGCAGCCGCGCGGCATCGAGAAGGTCTCGCCGGCCTTGTAGGTCTCGGTCCTGCCATCGCGCGTCAGGCTCATGGCGCCCTTCAGCACCAGGGCGCGCACGTCGAACGGATGATGATGCTCGGGATTGATCTTGGCGCCTGGCGTCGTGCTGAGGCTCACCTCGTATCCGTCGCGCTTCAGCTCGGCTTCGAATTTCTCCTTGTCCATCGCTCTGCTCCCTTGTCTAGGCAGGTTTACGCGCTGCAACCGCATATTGCGCGCCCAACGGCAACCACGCCAGTACCCGGTCGATCGGGCTGAGGAAGGCCAGGCCGGGCGGCATGAACATCAGGTAATCCGTCTCGAGCTCGTATCGTGCGGCGCCCAGCAGCCCCTCGTGTACCTCGCGGGCATCGAGCAGGATGGCATTCTCGTCGATCGGCGTCCGGGCGATGACATAGCGCACCAAAGGGTTACGCGGATTGTGCTCGAAGACGTAGATGCGGCCACCCGGCTTCACGACCCGGCCCAGCTCTGCATAGACGGCGGCGCGTTCCTCGACCGGCACGTGGTGCAGCACCGCGCTGATGGTGGCGACGTCGAACTGGCCGTCGGCGAAAGGCGTGAGGGCACCCTCCTGCACTGCCGTGGCGGGCGCCGTGCCATATGCCTTCGGCCAGCGCCGGCCGACCTCGCCCAGCATGCCGGCCGACACGTCGCAGCCGGTGAACGACGCCTTCGTGCCCATCCCTGCCAGCACGCGCATCAGGTCGCCGGCGCCACAGCCATAGTCGAGCATCGCCAGCCCGCCGGTCCGCAGGCCGGGCTCGCGCCGCAGCAGCCAGCGGGCTTTCACGGCAATGAACTGATCGGCCGAATCGCCCATCATCCGCTTGATGGGGTTATCGAGGCCGCCGTCGTATGAGGCCGCATGCTTGTCGAACTCGGCGGTCACTTGCGATCGCCGCCGATAATGTCTCGGATCATGAACAGCGGCCGGCCCTTGTTCTGGTCGTAGAGCCTTCCGAGGTAGGCGCCGATGATGCCCAGCATCAGGAACTGCATGCCGCCCAAAAGTCCAGTCGCGGCCATCAGCGAGGTCCAGCCGGGAATATTGTAGCCGAGCACGAATCCGATCATCGAATAGACGAAGAAGGCGAAGCCCACGATCGCCATGATCCAGCCGATGGTCATCGAGGCCATCAGCGGCACGACCGAGAAGGCTGTGATCGCGTCGATCGCGAAGCGCACCATCTTGGTCAGCGGGTACTTGGTCTCGCCGGCCGCGCGCGCCTTGCGGTCGTATTGCAGCGGCACTTGTTTACCGCCGATCCACGCCACCATGCCGCGAATGAAGCGATGGCGCTCCGGCATCGCCAGCAACAGGTCGAGCACACGGCGCGTCATCAGGCGGAAGTCGCCGGTGTCGGACGGGATCTCGACGTCGGTCAGGCGGCCGATCACGCGATAGAAGGCCGCCGCCGTCGCGCGCTTGAACAGGCTCTCGCCTTCGCGCACGCGGCGCTGGCCGTAGACCACGTCGGCGCCCTGATCCATCAGCGCCATCATGTCGGACAGAAGTTCGGGCGGGTCCTGCAGGTCGGCATCGATGATCAGCACCCGCTCGCCGCGGCAAACCGAGAGCCCCGCCGTGAGCGCGAGCTGATGGCCGTGATTGCGCATCAGCCGCACCGCGACGACCCTTGGATCGCGCGCCGCGGCCTCGCCCATGACGGCCCAGGTCCCGTCGCGCGAGCCGTCGTCGACCAGCACGATCTCGGCGCTCCCGCCCACCTTGTCCAGCACGGCCCCGACCCGCTTCACGAATTCGGGCAGCACGCCCTCCTCGTTGAAACAGGGGGCGACAACAGATAATGCGGGCCGGTCGGTCAGGCTCATTCCCGGGGAGCAATAACGCTCCCTCCCTTTCCCGTCCACATTAGGCTATCAACCCTTCCATGAGCGCCAACGACAACGACCATCGCGGCCTGCTGCCGGCAGGCCTGGCCGACCTGCTCCCGCCCGACGCCGCGCGGGAAGCCCGCGCCATCGACATCGCCATCGAGCGCTTTGCCGCGTTCGGCTACGAGCGGGTGAAGCCGCCGCTGGTCGAGTTCGAGGAATCGCTGCTGGGCGGCACGGGCGCGGGGCTCGCCGCCCAGACCTTCCGGCTGATGGACCCGGTATCCCAGCGCATGATGGGCGTGCGGCCGGACATGACGGTTCAGGTCGCCCGCATCGCCGTTACCCGCCTGAAGCACGAGCCGCGGCCGCTGCGACTCTCCTACGGCGGCAACGTGATCCGCGTGCGCGGCAACCAGCTGAAGCCCGAGCGCCAGTTCGCGCAGGTCGGTGCGGAGCTGCTGGGCGTCGACACCGCCGAGGCCGATGCCGAGGCCGTCCTGCTGACGGTCGACGCCCTGCACGCGATCGGCGTTGCCGGCCTCACCGTCGACCTCAATCATCCCATGCTCGTGGCGGCCGTCGCCGCCGGCCTGCAACTGTCGGCCGACACGATCGCCAAGCTGCGCCGCGCGCTCGACCGCAAGGACGAGGCGGCGATCGTAGCCGCGCTCGGCGACAAGAAGGCGAGCGACCTGTTCGTCGGTCTGCTGCGCGCGACCGGCCCGGTCGACAAGGCAGTGGCGCAGCTTGCGAAGCTCAAGCTGCCGGTGGCGGGCGCCGCCGAGGTGACGCGGCTCGCGGAAGTCGTGACGCTGGTGCGCGCCGCCGATCCCGACCTCGCCCTCACCCTCGATCCCGTCGAGTATCGCGGGCTCGAGTACCAGACCGGCGTGTCGTTCACCGTGTTCGCTAAAAAGGGGCGCGAGGAACTGGCGCGCGGCGGCCGCTATGCCGCGGGCTATCCCGAGGACGGCACGAGCGAACCCGCGACCGGCTTCACGCTCTACATGAGCGCCGTACTGGCGGCGTCGGAAAGTCCGCCGGAGCGGCCGCGCCTCTTCGTGACGAAGAACACGCCATGGCACGACGCCGCATCCTGGCAGGAGAAGGGCTATGCCGTGGTGCGCGCGGTCGACGGTGCGAAGGATGTGCGCACCGAAGCCAAACGCCTGCGCTGCAGTCACGCGCTGATCGACGGCGAGGCCGTGCCGCTCTGACGCGGCCGTCACCTATCGCACCGCAACGACGCGGCAGTTGCGCCGTTACAACGTCATGGCTCCTTCCGTCGTCCGCAGCTTCATCCTGTTTGCCCTCATGATCGTCGTGGCGATCGGCATCGTCGCCGTCGTCGCCGAGACGATGGAAGAAAGGCACCAGGAGATCGTCTCGGACTATTGATCCAGGGCTATTTCGCCGCCGCCGGAAAGGCCGGGAGCTTGTCGATATCGCGAGCATCGTGTTGGATGATCACGGTCGCCTTGGTGCCAGCCGCGATCTTCTTGAAGCGGTCGAGCGAGGCCAGCGTCTGGGAGCGATCGGTGTTGAAGGTGGGCACGCCATTGGTGTCGTAGTTCTCGTGGAAGTGCGCCAGGTCGCCGGTGATGAGCACGGCACCCTTTTCCTTCAGCTTGACCATCAGGCTGTGATGGCCGGGCGTATGGCCGGGCGTGTTGAGCATCATCACGCTGCCGTCGCCGAACACGTCCTTGTCGCTCGGCAGCGGCTCGACCTTGCCGCCGTCCTTGATCCAGCCGGCGAACGGCGCGGGATTTGCGGCCGGGTTCGGCGTGGGATTGGTCAGCACGTCCCAGTCGCCCTTGCCGATCAGCAGCATCGCCTTGGGAAACGAGCCGGCCTGGCCGGTATGATCGCCGTGATAGTGGCTGATGCCGACGAACTTGATCTGGTCGGGCGTGACCTTGAGCTGCGCCAGCTGGTCGACCAGGCTCACCTTGGGAGCGGTGTTCGGCGCGTTCATGGCAAAGCCGGTGTCCCACAGCAGGTAATCGTCGCCGTGCTTGACGAGATAGCAGCTGTAGACGAGCTGAACCTTCAGGTCGCCCATGGAATAGGTGTCCGAGAACCGCTGGTTCACGATCGTCGGCGGCTGCGGGGTTCCGCAATCGAGGCGCGTCAGCGACATCTCCGGCGCCTGCGCCAGGACCGGCTGGGCCAAAAGTGCCGCCGCGCAAAGTCCGCTCCAGAACAAAGTCCGCTGCATGTCTCTTCCCCTTCAGTTGCCCGCCGATGGTGCCGGTTACCCGAACGCGAGTCACCAACACGAACGCGTGATGGGGAGTTTTAGTCTGCTGCCCGAACCGCGGCGGCCGCCGGCGTCATCGCCTTCATCGTGCCGCCGTAGCGGTCCTTGAAGGCGGTGGTGTCGATCTCCTCGAGGTCGAGCTCGCGGTTCAGCACGCGCTCCTTCCACTTCAGCAGCTCGGGATGGCCGGCCTGGAACTCGGGCATCACTTCGGTGGCGAACAGCTCGAGCGACTCGCAGATGTGCTCGTGGGTGTTGCGGCCGGCCTGGTTCAGCAGCACGACCTGGTCGATGTTGGACGACTGGAAGCGGCGCAGCTTCTTGCGAATGGTCTCGGGCGAGCCGATCAGCCCGCCGCGCAGCGCCGCGGCATGCTGTTCGGGATTGGCCGCCTTCCACTTCTGGTACTCGTCCCACATGTTGACCGTGCCGGCAGGCGGCCGGCGTCGGCCCGACGACTGGCCGTAGAACCGCAACGAGAACTGGAAGAACGTGTCGCCCTCGGCGCGGGCGCGCGCCTCCTCGTCGGTCTTGGCGCACATGAAGAACGACACCAGCGCGATGTTCGGGTTGGCGCGATAGTCGGCCAGCTTCTTCTGGCGTTTCACGAAGGCGTTGTAATAGGCGTGCACCCAGGCGTGCGCGGCGTCGGCCGAGACGAACTGGAAGCCCAGTGCCCCCATGCCCCACTCGCCGCACTTGGCCAGCGTGTCGAGCTGCGAGCAGGCGACCCACAGCGGCGGGTGCGGCTTCTGGATCGGCTTGGGTACCACCGTGCGCAGCGGCATGTTGAAGTACTTGCCGTGATGTTCGCTGGGTCCCGGCTTGAACATCGGCAGGATCGCCCGGACCGCCTCCTCGAAGATCTCGCGCTTGTTGTCGAAGTCGACGCCGAACGGCTCGAGCTCGGTGATCGAGGCGCTCTCGCCCATGCCGAACTCACAGCGGCCTTTGGAGAGCAGGTCGAGCGTCGCAACCTTCTCCGCGACGCGCGCGGGGTGGTTGGTCGTGAGCTGCAGGATGCCGTGGCCGAGGCGGATATTCTTGGTGCGCTGGCTGGCGGCGGCGAGGAAGGACTCCGGCGACGGCGAGTGGGAATATTCCTCGAGGAAGTGATGCTCGACCTGCCAGGCGTGGTCGTAGCCCAGCCGGTCGGCCAGCTCGATCTGCTCGAGCGCGTTCTGGTAGAGGTTGAGCTCGTCGTCTTCCTTCCAGGGCCGCGGCAGCTGCAGCTCGTAGAAAATGCCGAACTTCATGACGGTCCCTCCGAATCTTTTTCTATGGCTGCAGCAGAATGGGCAGCGCCTGCTGGTAGGCGATCTCCGCCCGCGCCTTGAGCTCGGGCAAGGTGCAGCTTCCGATCGGGTGCTGCACCGAGAGGAACGGGTAGTCGGGCAGGCCGAGTACCTTGGCGATGTTGCGGGCCGTCACCTGGAACGGGACGGTGCAGAGAACCACGGCGCGCTTGCCGAGTTGTTCGAAGGTAATTCCATCGTGCAGACTGCACGTTGAGCAGGACCCTCAATCCCCGAGGCCGGTCAGCAGGAAGTCGACCTCCTGGGCGACTTTCACCAGCGTGTTGCCCGGGGCCGGCGCGCTCGCATTGCTCTTGGACGCGAGCGTGCGGATCGTGCACCCGTTCCTTTGCACGAAGAGCTGCGCCACCTCGTTCAGCATCTCCTCGGCGTTGAGCTTGCCGTTCTCGAGCACGCCGATGCGCATGCCGTCGATCGTGGCGAGGGCGGGCGCCCGCACCGCCTTGCGCTTGGGCGCCGTCGACATCGGTGAGTAGAGCTGCATGGCGTTAACTCCTTTTCCTTATTTCGGCGTGCTGCATGATCGAGCCGCGGCCGCGGCTCCACGAGGGGATGAAGCACGAATGGCCGCCGGCATCGCCGCCGCCCATGGTGATCAGGATGTCGTCGGGCCGCATGCCGCGATGGATGAAGCCCTGCTCGGCGAGCGGCGAGGCGCCCTCGCCGTGCTGCGCGTCGTATTCGCGGTCGCGGAACTTGCCCACGCTCTTCATGCCGTCGACCGAGCGCTTGGCCTGGCTGAACAGATAATCCTGCGCCTTCTCGCGGCTCCAGCCGGCGGCGGCGATGATGCCCATGTGCTCGGGCGCCAGGATCACCACGCTCTGCCCCAGCGTGATGCAGCCGTAGTTCGCCATCGCGTCGGCGACCGACGACAGGATGTGCTCCGGCGTGTTGCCGCCGTGGTTCTCGACGTTGCAGAAGCCGCCGCCGGCGTAGGCCGTCACGCTCGACGCACCCTTGGCATAACCCTGCGTCTCGACCAGCGCCGGCCAGGGATTGCCGCGCATGCGCTCGGCGATGCAGAAGCTGTACTTGCCCGGGTTGCCTTGCGTCGACTTGTCGGAGATGCCCGGGATCATCTGGAAGACGTTGCGCAGGATCAAACGTGTCGCGCGCCCGATCGTGGCGTTCGGCCGGTTGCCCGGGCCGAACAGGTTCACGTCGGAGTTCATGCCGATCGCGTCGGCATAGGGTCCGCTCACCACCAGCAGCGGCGCCGAGCCACCGGTACTCGCGGTCGAGCCGTGGAAATTGAACTCGGCCTTCTCCATCGCCTCGAAGCCCGCGACCAGCACCGGGAAATAATCCGGCAGGCAGCCCGCCATCACGGCGTTGACGGCGGCGGCATGCAGCGAGAGGTCGAGCCCCGTCGCGGGATGGAGCGCAATCACCGTCTCGGGCGGCCGGTCGTCGGCCGCCAGCATCGCCTTCACGCGATCGACCACCGGCGGCACGACCGGCAGGCCGTCGGTCCAGCCTTGGTCGTAGCAATAGTCGATGGCGGCGAGCAGATCGTCCGGCACCTCGTGGATGCGGGGCGTGATCTTGGCGGCGGCGGCGGTGGCCATTCTTCTACAGTCTCCCTGTGCCGGCTTCCGAGGCCATCTGATCGAGCTCGCGCTTGGCGCGCACGAAGACGTCCTCGTCGTACTCGGGATCGGTGCCGGCGGCGGCGAGCTTCAAGAGCCGCTGCGCCTCCTTGAGATCCTTGGGCACGCCCTTGCCGTAGCGATACATCGCCGCGAGGTTCATTTGTGCGGCGGCATCGCCCTGGTCGGCGGCCTTGCGGAACCACGTCACCGCCTCGGCCTCGTTCTCCGGCACGCCCTCGCCCGCCTTGTACATCGAGCCCAGGCCAAGCTGCGCCACGGCGATATTCTTGGCGGCGGCCATGCGGTAATACTTGAGCGCGTTGCCGAAGTCGGCGCGGCCGTTGAAGAAGCCGGTGCGATAGATGCGGCCGACATGACCTTGTGCCAGCGCATCGCCCTGGTCGGCGGCCTTCTGGTACCATTCCAGCGCCTCGCGGAAATCCGCCGGCACCGTCTTGCCGCGCTCGACCATGCGGCCGACGGTTTCCTGCGCCACTGGATTGCCCTCCTCCGCGAGCGGCTTCAGGAGCTTCATCGCGACCTCGTAGTTGCGCTTCTTGTACGCCGCGACCCCATCCTCCAGCGGCCCGGCCCACGCCGGCACCGCCAGCCCCCAGGTCAGGCCAACGCTCAGCGAAATTGCGATGAAAAGCGTGCGCAGCATGTGTCGACGTCTCCCTCTTCCCCCGGTCATTATGCCATCCGAAGACCAGGGGAGAAACACCATGCCGACGTATGAAAGAGGCCCGGTAAAGATCAACTACACCGAGCGGGGGACGGGCTTTCCGATCCTGGTCATGCCGGGCGGCGGCCTGAACTCGACCATCGCGGGCCTCGACGGTCCCGGCCATCCGTTCAACGCGCAGAAGGAATTCTCCGACAAGTTCCGCTGCATCTGCCTGGACCTACGCAACGCGCCGCCGGGCAGCTCCTCCGGCCCGCTCGAACCCGACCGCGCGTGGGACGCCTTCACCGACGACCATGTCGGGCTGATGGATCATCTCGGCATCGATAAATTCATGGTCGTGGGCTACTGCATCGGCCAGCCCTTCATCTGGAACCTGATCAAGCGCGTGGGCGACCGCGTGGTCGCGGCCGTGCTGGCGCAGCCCTCGGGCTTCCGCCCCGAGCTGCCGACGCAGTTCTACGACAACAACATGAAGGGCTGGGGCCCGGAGTTCGTGAAGAAGAACCCGTCCTACACGATGAAGGACGTCAGCACCTTCCTCGACAAGATGTACAACACCAACCCCGACTTCGTGTTCACCGTGAGCCGCGACTTCGTGAAGGGCTGCAAGACGCCGATCCTGGTCCTGCCCGACGACAGCCCGCCGCACCCGTACAAGGTGGCGATGGAAGTGGCGCTGCTCTCGCCCAACGCGCAGGTCAGCCTCTATCCGTGGAAGAAGGAAGCGGCGACGGTGCCGCTCGCGGTGCGCCATGTCCGCATGTTCCTGGAGGCGCACGCGCCGAAGGCGTGAGGCGGAACTTCCGGCGGAGGGCCGCGTTCACCCGGGACATAACAATCAAGGTGATACAAATGTCCCTCCGCATCCCCGCCTGCCTCGGCCTCGTCCTCTTGAGCACCGCTGCCTGCTCCTCGTATCAGCAGTCGGAAGTCCAACCGATGTCCCTCGCCGACCAGGTGGCCGCCGTGAAGGTCGACCACGCCCCGCTGCCGCTGCACATCACGGCGACCTACCTGCCCGACAACCAGGCATCGGCGCACTACGTCCCTTACCGCGTTCAGCAGTAACGCCGCCCGCCCGGGCCGCCGCGAGCACCCGGCTCGCGGTCCGGAAAAAAGATGACGCGGGTGTGCACCGAAATCCTGGGACACCTCCGATCCATATGCCACGGGCTTTTCCCACGATTTGTACCGGATTCCGCCACCCCCTCTGCGCAAGATAATTACGCGCAATACGCATTGAATTAATTGCGATTTTCGCCATATTGGGCGCATGACCCTGATCACCATGCCCCGCCGCATCGCGGCCCCCGCCCTCGCCGCCGCCCAGCTGCCGAAACGCGAGACGATCCTCGACCCCATCCTCAGCCAGAAGAGCCTGGCCCTGCTCTACGGCCCGCGCGGCCTGGGCAAGACCTTCTTCGCGCTGGGCATCGCCTGGGCCGCCGCCTCGGGCGGCAGCTTCCTGAACTGGCGCGCCAGCCGCCCGCACCGCGTCGTCTATGTCGACGGCGAGATGGCGGCGGTCGACATGAAGCGCCGCCTCGCCCTGTTCGGCCCCGCGCCGCCCACGCTCGACCTCATGCTGGCCGACCTGCATCCCGGCGCCCTGCCCGACCTCGCGCGCCAGGACGGCCAGATCAGCCTGATGGAGGCGTGGGGCATGCCCGAGCTGGTGGTGCTCGACAATCTCTCGAGCCTCGCCTCCTTCCAGGGCGATCCCGACAGCTGGAGCAGCCTGCAACGCTTCCTCATCCTGCAGCGGCGCCTCGGCCGCGCGATGCTGCTGGTCCACCACGCCAACAAGAAGGGATTGCAGCGCGGCACGGGCCGGCGGGAGGACGTGCTCGACCTCGTCATGTCGATGCGCCGCCCGGACGACTACACCGCGCGCGAGGGCGCCTGCTTCGAGATCCATTTCGAGAAGGCGCGCGGCCTGTACGGCCCCGCCGTCGAGCCGATCGAGGCGCGCATGGAAACGGACGCGGCGAACACCGTGCGCTGGAACTGCGGCCCGGCGCGCCGGCGCCCCATCGACCGGGCCGTGGCGCTGCTGGCCGAGGGCGCGAGCATCGCCGGCATGGCGCGCGAGCTCCGCATCTCCCGCACCGAAGCCTACCGCCTGCGCGACCGCGCGCGCGAGAAAGGATTGCTATGAGCAGGACCGTGAAAACCACGTCGACCATCATCGACGCCGACATCGCCTTTTCCCCCGCCGACATCGCGGAGATCCAGACCATGGCCATGCAAAAGGCAAAGCAGGGCGACATGCAGGCCGCCACCCTCGTCGAGCGCATCTGGCGCCGCCGCCGGCGCACGGTGACGATCGACCTGCCGCCGGTGAACGACGCGCGCGGCCTCGCGAAGGCCCAGGCCGCGGTGATCGCCGCGGCCGCCGCCGGAAAGATCACCCCGCGCGAAGGCATGGCCTTTGCCGCCATGCTCGACTATCGCCGCCGTGCGCTCGACACCGTCGAGTTCGAGGGCCGCCTGCGCGAGGTCGAGAGGGCCAACGCGGAGCGGGACAGGCAGGGCGGCGGCGACGGCAGCCTGGCCGCCTTGATCCAGACGGCGGCAGCGGGCAAGCCGGACGCGCGATGATGCAGCCCCGCAACAGGCTGAGCCGCCTCGACCGCGCCAAGGAAACGAAGACGCGTGGCAAGGGTCTAGCCGACATGATCAACGAGACGGCGGCTACGCGGGCAAAGGACCCGCCCCGAAAAGCCACGGCAGAGGTGGTGGTGCCTCCTGCGAAGCCCGTCGAGCTTACGCCCAAGCCGGCAAAAGCTGCGCCTGCCAAACCGCCGCCCGCTCCCGCCCCGCCGCTTCTTCCGCAGCAATGGCATGAGGAGATGCTGGGATGGCGAGGGCACGGACCGCGACCGCCGTCTTCATACGACGACGGCGTGCGTTACGAGACGATCCACGAATACGATCCGCTGGAGCATGTGCTTGAGGAGGAGGAGTATAATTGAGACAGTTAGTCACCATGCGGGGGTCGTGGTGGGCTATCCGATTCGCTGATCATGCTCTTCCGGACCGCGAGCCTCCTCAGGATGATTGACCTCAGGTCAATCATCCGCACTCGCTCATGAGCGAGCCGGAGGCTCGCGGTCCGGAAGACGATGAGCGCCCACAGAAGTGGCGCGCGCCCAGCGATCGCGCCGTGTCGCGCTCCCTGACAATTTCAAAACAAACCGCATCGACTTCGCGTCCTGAGGCGCGTCGTCGGATGCAAAAAACATTGAAACACCTTTGAGATACTGCTCCGGCACTGCAAGGAGCTAGATAGCCCGCGAGATCAAAGGGGCACGATGACGATCACTCGACAGCTATCGAAGGACACACGCGGCGTGGCGGCGCTCGAGTTCGCCATCGTTTCGCCGGTGCTGGCCACCCTCCTGCTCGCGATGTTCCAGTTCGGCATCGGCATGCAGCAATACATGAACGTCTCGAACGCAGCGACCCAGGGCGCGCTGGCCCTGGCCCTGGCGCGCGGCGGCACGACGCCCTACACGACGACGACGGCGGCGGTGAAGAGCGCGGCACCCAACCTGACGGCGTCGAGCATAACGACCACCGTCACGATCGGCGGCTCGGCCTGCACGACCGACGCCACCTGCACCACCAAGCTCACGTCGGGCGCGACGGCATCGGTGACGGTGTCGTATCCGTGCTCGCTGAGCGTGATGGGCGTGAACTACGCCCCTTCGGGATGCAATCTCGTCGGGCAAAGCGCGCAGATGGTGCAATAGCCATGGTGCCTTTAATCCGCGCGCTGCGCCGCGACCGCCGCGGCACGACCGCCATCCTGTTTGCCGTCATGGCGTCGGGCCTGATCGGCATGATCGGGCTCGGCATCGACGTCGGCGGCGCGATGACCGCCAGACAGGCGTTCAAGTCGTCCATCCAGGCGGCCGCGCTGGCGGGCGCCCAGAACCTCGCGCAGTCGGGCGCGACGTCGACCACCGTGTCCACGGCGGTCACCAACTGGCTGAAGACGAACAGCGCCACCGGCTTCACCCTCGGCACGGCCACGGCGTCGCTGAGCTGCGTGACGGCGACGACCAACCTGCCCTCCGGCTCGTCGTCCAGCCCCAATGTCGTCACCGTCACCCAGACCGGCACCTACACGACCCACTTCCTGAAGGCGTTCGGCGTCACGAGCTTCACGATGACGGCGACGGCGCGCGCGGCGAAGGCGGGCGGCGCGGGCACGCCGCTCAACATCATGTTCGTCCTCGACTCGACGCAATCGATGAACACCGGGGACACGGGCTGCACGGTGCCGGGCGTCACCTCGCCCACCCGCTTCCAGTGCGCACAGTATTCGGTGCAGAGCATTCTCAAGGTGCTGCAGCCCACGATGGCCAATGTCGGGCTGATGATCTTTCCGGGCACCGGCACGAAATACACGCCCGGCAGTCCCTGCCCGACGCAGCCTTCGTCGGTGCCGTACCTCAGCAGCACGATCTACTACCAGATCGGCAGCTTCACCTCGAGCTTCAACAACGGCTCGGGCACGCTCACCGACACCTCGGCGATCGTCCAGGCCGTGGGCGATCGCGGCACGTCGCTTGCCGCCTGCATCTCCGCGAAGGGCGGCGAGGGCACCTATCTCGCCGAGGTCATCACCAAGGCGCAGGCGGCCTTTCCCGTCGTCGCCGGCTACAAGAACGTCATCATCCTGCTGAGCGACGGCGACTCGGGGGCCTCCCAGGCCCAGCTCAACAACCAGAGCAGCAAGGTGTCCAAGCAGTGCGGCCAGTACGTGACCGCGGCGCAGACGGCGACCGCGGCCGGCACGACGGTCTACGCCGTGGCCTACGGCGCGCCGACCTCGGGCTGCAGCTCGGGCGACACCTACAATCCCTGCACCGCGATGCAGGCGGCGGCGAGCGACACGTCCAAGTTCTTCTCGACCAACAACACCTGCGCCGCGCCGATCACGGCCAATACCGTGGCGAACCTGCCCACGATCTTCACCCAGCTCGCGGTCAACCTCACCAAGCCGCGCCTTCTCTGAGCGGGGGCGCGCCACCGCCCGGTGGATGGCTTTTTCTTTGCCCGCCCGCCCCGGCGTGCTATTCACAATCACGCCTCCCCGGACTCCGCCCGGGGAGGCGTTTTCGTGTCTGAAGGACCTCCTTTAAAGGGTTGGGCAAATGGCCAATGTGGCAGTGATCGGCGCCCAGTGGGGCGACGAGGGCAAGGGCAAGATCGTGGACTGGCTGAGCGAGCGCGCCGAAGTCGTCGTGCGCTTCCAGGGCGGCCACAATGCCGGCCATACGCTGGTCATCGGCAACCAGACCTACAAGCTGGCGCTGCTGCCGTCGGGCGTGGTGCGCGAGGGCAAGCTCTCGATCATCGGCAACGGCGTGGTGATCGATCCCTGGCACTTCCTCCAGGAAGTCGAGAAGGTGACGGCGCAGGGCCTGTCGGTCACGCCCGCCAACCTCAAGATCGCCAACCATGCCGTGCTGATCCTGCCGCTGCACCGCGACCTCGACGGCTGGCGCGAGGATGCGCCCGACATCATCAAGATCGGCACGACGCGGCGCGGCATCGGCCCCGCCTACGAGGACAAGGTCGGCCGCCGCGCGATCCGCGTCGGCGATCTCGCCGAGCCCGACATGCTACCGCTCAAGGTCAACACGCTGCTGGCGCATCACAACGCGCTGCTCAAGGGCCTGGGCAAGCCGCTGGTCGATCCGGCCAAGCTGACCGCCGAGCTGCTCGAGATCGCGCCCAAGATCCTGCCGTTCGCCGAGGATGTGTGGGAACGGCTCGACGGCTTGCGCGCCGCGGGCAAGCGCATCCTGTTCGAGGGCGCGCAGGCCACGATGCTCGACATCGACCACGGCACCTATCCCTACGTCACCTCGTCCAACACGGTGGCGGCGCAGGCGATGATCGGCTCGGGCATGGGCAACGGCTCGGTGGGGTACGTGCTGGGCATCGCCAAGGCCTACACCACGCGCGTGGGCGACGGCCCCTTCCCGACCGAGCTCAAGGATGCGATCGGCCAGGGGCTGGGCGACCGCGGCAAGGAGTTCGGCACCAACACCGGCCGCCGCCGGCGCTGCGGCTGGTTCGACGCGGTGATGGTGCGCCAGGCGGTGAAGCTGAACGGCATCGACGGCATCGCGCTCACCAAGCTCGACGTGCTGGACGGCGAGAAGGAGATCAAGGTCTGCGTCGCCTACGAGCTCGACGGCAAGCGCATCGAGCGCTTCCCCTTCACCATGGGCGCGCAGGCCAAGCTCAAGCCGGTCTGGGAGACCTTCGAAGGCTGGAGCGAGAGCACCCAGGGCGCGCGCTCCTTCGCCGAGCTGCCGGCGACCTGCATCAAGTACGTGCGCCGCGTCGAGGAGCTGGTGGGCTGCCCGGTCGCGCTGCTCAGCACCAGCCCGCAGCGCGAGGACACGATCCTGATGACGGACCCGTTCAGGGACTGAGCCGCCGCCCGATCTTCTTCTCGAGCCAGGCCTGCGCCTTGTCGAGGTCGGTGAAGACGCGCATCGGCCGCTCGGCGGCGGCGATCATGCCCAGCATGCGCTCCATGCGGTCGCCGCGATCGACGGGCATCACCATGGCGAGCGCGCCCACCGTGGCGCCGGCATGGATCGCCCGGAAGCGCATGCCGAGGTTGAGCATCTCCTCCTCGCTCATCGACGTCGACGCCGCGGAACCGTCGCACAGCTTGTCGTAGCCCAGCGCACCGCCATCGACGATGGCCTCGATCAGCTCCTCGACATCGGCGCACGAGACGTCGCCGCTGCCGCGCATGAACATGAAGCGGCGGGCCGGGTCGATCTTCCAGTGGAGCGGCATATTTCCTAATGCAAAATTCCCATGGCGCAGAAAATGCTTTACGAAGGACGCAATGTCCCTCGTCGCACTTACCGGCGTCAGTAAAGTCTACCGCTCCCTGAAGGGCAGCGACTACGTCGCCGTGCGGGATTTCTCGCTCGACATTCCGGCCGGCGAATTCTTCTGTCTGCTGGGCACCAGCGGCTGCGGCAAGACCACGGTGCTGAACATGGTCGCGGGCTTCGAGGCCGCGAGTTCGGGCACGATCAGCCTCGCGGGCAAGAAGGTGACCCGGCCCGACGCCGACCGCGGCGTGGTGTTCCAGGGCGACGACTCGCTCTACGGCTGGCTGACGGCCATGGGCAACATCGAGTTCGGCCTGCGCATGCGCGGCGTGTCGCGCGCCGAGCGCGAGCAGAAGGCGCGGCACTATCTGGAGCTGGTGGGCCTGAAGGGCCAGGACCACAAGCACCCGTCGGAACTGTCCGGCGGCATGAAGCAGCGCATCCAGATCGCGCGCGTGCTGGCCAACGAGCCGCAGATGCTGCTGATGGACGAGCCGTTCGCCGCGCTCGACGCCCATACCCGCGCCGACATGCAGCGCGAGCTGAAGCGCATCTGCAAGGCCACCGGCAAGACCGTGCTGTTCATCACGCACGACATCGACGAGGCGATCATTTTGGCCGACCGCATCGGCGTCATGAACGCGGGTCCGGCATCGAAGCTGAAGGGCATCGTGCCCGTGACGCTGAGCGAGGAAGAGCGCGAGCGCACGCACGACAAGTTCACCGCCGTCTACCGCCAGGTCCACGAGCTGATCCGCGACGAGGTGGCCCTCGCCCTGCAGAGGCAGCAGTGATGGGAAAGGCCAGCCGCGGCGTCGGCATCTACCTGCTGGGCTTCGCCAGCCTGTTCGCGATCTGGCATGTCGCGGCGACCTGGATCCTGAACTCGGTGCTGTTCCCGCCGCCGTGGAAGGTGTTCCTGAAGGCCATCGAGCTGGCCGAGGACGGCACGTTGTGGGAACAGGCCTCGGCCAGCCTCGGGCGCATCGCGACCGGCTTCACCGGCGGCTCGCTGCTCGGCATTCCGCTGGGCCTCGCCATCGGCTCCTTCCCGATCGTGCGCCGCCTGCTCGAGCCCTACACCGAGTTCCTGCGCTTCATCCCCGCGACCGCGCTGATCACCGTCGCGGTGATCTGGTTCGGCATCGGCGAGGGCTCGAAGATCTTCCTGATCGTCTACACCACGATCTTCATCGTCATCATCAATACCGCGGCCGGCGTCTCCGCCGTGGCGCCCAACAAGATCCGCGCCGCGCGCTCGCTGGGCGCCAGCCGCACGCAGGTCTTCCTGTTCGTGGCCTTCCCCGCCACCGTGCCCTACATCCTGACCGGCATGCGGCTCGCCATGGCCAACTCTTTCGTGACCATCGTGGCCGCCGAACTCGTTGCCGCGAACAACGGGTTGGGTAGGATGATCTGGGATTCGCGGATGTACATGCTGGTCGACCAGATTTTCGTCGCCCTGCTCGTGCTCGGGCTGCTGGGCTTCACCGCCGACCGCCTGTTCCGCTGGGGGATCTACACGTTCGCCGGGCGCTTCTCGCCCGTTACCTGAGGGGGGACATCATGAGGGCACTTCTCGCCGCCGCCACCGCTCTTCTGCTTGCAGGCACCGCCAGTGCCCAGAACGCCAAGATGACGATCGCGACCGGCGTCGATCCCGCCTTCGCCCAATTTTATGTCGCCAAGGAAGGCGGCCTGTTCGAGAAGAACGGCCTCGACGTCTCGATCAACACCGGCCCTTCGGGCTCGGCGATGGTGCCCTTCCTGGTCAACAACCAGGTCCAGGCGGCCTACGGCTCCGATCTCGCGGGCGTCATCAACCACCAGGTCGACAAGAACATCGTGGCGGTGGCCGACGGCACCTATCTCGCCAACTGGGAAAGCGTGATCGCCCGCGACATCGACTCGCTCGAGGGACTGAAAGGCAAGAAGATCGGCGTGGCCCTCGGCACCGGCGCGGAGATCTTCTGGCGCCGCCTGCTCGACAAGCGCAAGCTCGCCTTCGCCGACTACACGCTGGTCAACATCGAGGCGCCGGAAATGGTCGCTGCGCTGGAGCGCCGCGACATCGACGCCTTCGCGGTGTGGGAGCCGTGGCCGACGCGCGCGCTCGCGGGCATCAAGGGCACCAAGGCGCTGGCGACCAATGCCGGCGTCTACAACAACATCAACTTCATCTACATGAACCGCGGCTGGATCGAGGCCAACAAGGCCACCGCCGAGAAGTTCATCAAGGCGCTGTGCGAGGCCAACGACGTGATCAACAAGGACCGGCCCGCTGCCGCCAAGATGGTCGCGAAGTTCCTGAAGATGCCGGTCGAGCTCGCGACCGAGCTGATGCCCAAGCTCGAATACGACATGGAATGGACGCCGCGCTCGCTCGAGGCGATCAATGACTCCGCGCACCTGCTGACCGAGCAGAAGAAGCTGAAGGCGCCGCTCGACTACGGCAGCTACGTCTACATGGACCTGCTGAAGGCCGTGCGTCCGGCGTCCGTGAAGCTCACCGAGTTGCCGAAGTGACGCGAAGCGTCATCCCGAGCGAAGCCGAGGGATCTCGCTAGGCTCGGGACGACAGATCCTTCGGCGGGATCAGCGTGTAGGTCGCCGCGCCGCGCGCCGGCCAACGGTCGCGCTCGACGGCGTGGAAGAAGTCCTGCACCGCTGAATTGAAGGCGGCCGGCTCCTCGAGGTTCATCGTGTGGCCGGTCTTGGGCATCTCGAGCACGCCGCTGCGCGCCACATGCTGCTTGAGATGGACGGCGAGGCCGTGGGTCGATTCGTCCTCGTCGCCGATGATCACCAGCATCGGCTCGGCGATCTTCGCGAGTTCCGCCGTTCGCTCGAAGAACGGCTGCCGAGCGCCCTGCACGCCGCGCATGGTCATCGCGTGTCCTTTGGCCGAGCCGTCGGCGAACTGCTGCTTGAACTCCGCCCAGCCGCGCGGGTCCTTGTAGCGGTAGGTCGTGCGCGCCGAGCTGGTGCAGTAGAGCTCGGCCATCGCGGCCATGCCCTCTTTCTCGATGCGCTGCGCGAAGCCCTCGCATTCTTCCCGGAACTTCGCCTTGGCCGCCGGATCGGAGCTGCCGCCGCCGCCACCTGCGGCGATCACCAGCGAGCGCGCAACGCCCGGATGCCGGATGGCGAATTCCAGCGCCGCCGTGGCGCCCATCGACAGGCCCACCATGTGCGGCGACTTCAGGCCCAGCGCCTCGATCACATCGGCGGCATCGTCGGCGGCGCGCGCCTGCGAATAGGACTCGACCTTGTCCGGCACGTCCGAGGGCGGCCAGCCGCGCGCGGCGTAGGTGATGCAGCGATAGCGCCGCGAGAAGTAGCGCACCTGCGGTTCCCAACTGAGATGGTGGCCGCCGAACTCGTGCATGAAGAGGAGCGGATCGCCGGTACCGGTCTCTTCGTAGTAGAGGCTCACGCCGTCGGACGTTTTGATGTGCGGCACGATCGACACTCCCAATTGTCTTGCCGGCTTAGCAAGCCAGCGCGCATCCTGTCGACCATGACCATCATCCTCCAGGAAGCTCTTCGCGGCGTCTTCTACGCGCCGTTCTATGTCGCCCTCGCGCGCGATGCCTTCAACAAGGAGGGCGTCGAGATCGAGTTCGTGAGCTCCCCGCATCCCGACAAGACGGCGCTGCGGGTCATGGACGGCACCGTCGACGTGAGCTGGGGCGGGCCGATGCGGGTCATGCAGACCTACCAGCACGTGCCGGATTGCGACATCGTCTGCTTCGGCGAGGTCGTGACGCGCGACCCCTTCCTGCTGATGGGTCGCGTTCCCAAGCCCGACTTCAAGCTGAGCGATCTCCTGTCGGCGAAGCTCGCCACGGTGAGCGAAGTGCCGACGCCCTGGCTCTGCCTGCAGCATGACCTGCGCCTGGCCGGCATCGATCCCGCCAAGGTCGACCGCGTGACCGGCCAGACGATGGCCGAGAACATGGCGGCGCTGAAGGCGGGCAAAGTGGACGTCATCCAGGTCTTCGAGCCCTTCCCCAGCCTGCTGCTGGCCGAGGGCGCGGGCCACATCTGGCACGAGGCGGCGCATCGCGGGCACACCTCCTACACCTGCTTCTACGCCCGCCGCGGCACGCTCACGACGCGGCGCGACGAGCTTCTACGCATGGTCCGCGCGATCGACCGCACCGAGAAGTGGGTCGCCCAGGCCAGCCCGAAGCAGATCGCCGACACGATCGCGTCCTATTTCAAGGACCTGCCGCCCGCGATCCTCGAGGCCGTCTGCACCCGCTACAAGGCGCTGGGCATCTGGGGCAAGAACCCGATCCTGCCGAAGGAAGGCTACAACCGGCTGCGCGACGGGCTGATTTCGGGCGGATTCGTCTCGCCCGGCGCCACCTTCGAGCAGGCGGTCGACAACAGCCTTGCTGAAACGGTCATTGCAGAAAACCTGCCACCGCTTATCTAGAGGGCATGCCTCCCGTCTTCACCGACAACAGCTACGCCCGCCTGCCCGACCGCTTCTACGCGCGGCTCGCGCCGACGCCGGTCACCGCCCCGAAGCTGGTCAAGCTCAACGGGGCGCTGGCGCTGCAGCTGGGTCTCGATCCCGAGTTCCTGGCCTCGCCCGAAGGCGTCGAGATCCTGGCCGGCAACCGCGTGGCCGAAGGTTCCGAGCCGATCGCGCTGGCCTATGCCGGCCACCAGTTCGGCAACTTCGTGCCGCAGCTGGGCGACGGCCGCGCCGTCCTGCTGGGCGAGGTGGTCGACACCACGGGCGTGCGCCGCGACATCCAGCTCAAGGGCTCGGGTCCCACGCCGTTCTCGCGCCGCGGCGACGGCCGCGCGGCGCTGGGCCCGGTGCTGCGCGAGTACATCATCAGCGAGGCGATGTTTGCGCTGGGCATTCCCACGACGCGCTCACTCGCCGCGGTGATCACCGGCGATCCGGTGATCCGCGAGAACGTGATGCCGGGCGCCGTGCTGACGCGCGTGGCGTCGAGCCATATCCGCGTGGGCACCTTCCAGTTCTTCGCCGCACGCGGCGACAAGGAAGCGCTGAAGCTGCTGGCCGACCATGTGATCGCGCGCCACTATCCCGGCACGCAAAGCTATCGCGAGCTGTTCGAGCGGGTGATCGAGCGCCAGGCGCAGCTCGTCGCCCGGTGGCTGGGCGTCGGCTTCATCCATGGCGTGATGAACACCGACAACGTTTCCATCGCGGGCGAGACCATCGACTACGGCCCCTGCGCCTTCATGGACGCCTATCATCCCGAGACGGTGTTCAGCTCGATCGACCAGACCGGCCGCTACGCCTACGGCAAGCAGCCGCAGATCGCGGGCTGGAACCTGGCGCGGCTGGGCGAGGCGCTGCTGCCGCTGCTCGCCGAAGATCAGGATGCCGCCGTCGAAATCGCCAACGACGTGCTCAAGTCCTACGGCGGCATCTTCGGTGCGGCCTACCTCGCCGCGCTGCGGCGAAAATTCGGCCTGTTCACCGAGCAGGAGAACGACGCCGAGCTGGCGCAGTCGTTCCTGAAGCTGCTGGCCGACAACGGCACCGACCATACGCAGGCCTTCCGCCGCCTGAGCGACGGCACGGTGCGCGGCTTGTTCGAGGAGCCGGCCGGATACGATGCCTGGGAGATCAGGTACCGCGAGCGCCTTGCATTGGAGCCGCAGGACGAGGCAACGCGACGCGCCGCAATGCTGGCGGCGAACCCGCTCTACATCCCGCGCAACCACAAAGTCGAGGAAGCGCTGGCGGCGGCCATCCAGGAAGACGACTACGGCCCGTTCGAGCGCCTGGTCGCCGTGCTGGCCAAGCCGTTCGAGGAACGGCCCGGCCTCGAGGCCTATGCCGCGCCGCAGTCGGCCGACGAAGCGCGACGATACCGAACCTATTGTGGCACCTGACACCTGCTCCGGGTGAGCGGACGTTGGATAGCAAACTATAGCTGTCGTCCTGAGCGCAGCGAAGGACCGTGTATTGGCACCGCGGTACTTCGCTGAAGCGTTAGATCCTTCGCTGCGCTCAGGATGACAACCTTGCTTTCCCGGCCGATCAAATACTGAGATCGAGAAGGTTGTAGTCCTTCAGGTCGGCCTTGGCTTTTTCATCCCAACGATAAACCAGGCCTTCGTCGGCGTGCGGCTTGTAGACGAACGGCGTCTCGTCGGGAAAGCGCTGGCGACGGGCATCGATGCCGTAGCCGATCAGCCGGGCGCGCTCGCGGATGCGGTCGGCATCGTAGGTCGCGGCACTGTTGTGGATGCCGCCCGCGGTCACACCCAGCACCGACTTCCGGCGATGGAAGCCGAAGTTCACCGTCACGCGCCAGTCCTTGCTGGTGTTGGCGAACGAGCCATGGAGCGCCTGACGGTTGGTCATGGCGACGTCGCCCGGCGCGCAGATGATCGGCACGGCGTCGGGCAGGCGATCGGTGCCGGCCCGCTCGGCCAGCTTCCTGATGTCGATCTTGCCCAGCTTGTGCGAGCCCGGCACGACCCACACGCCGTTGGCCGCCGTGCAGCCGTAGAGCTGGCCCATGAAGTTGAAGCCGTGGATGCCCTCGTCCCACTCGGGACTGTCCCAATGCGTGGTGCCGTCCTGGTGCCAGGCGACAGACGCGCCCTTGCCCGGTTCCTTGATCCAGAGCGCCTCGTTGAACGGCGCGAAGTCGGAGCCGTTGATCGCTGCCGCGACGCCCAGCAGGCCGGGATGACCGTAGACGCGCAGCGAGGCGGGCGAGAATTGCAGCGAGCCCAGGATGAGAAAGACGACCTCTCTCGGCAGGCCGGCGGCGGCAGTGGGTTCGTGCATCTTGACCGGATGACGGCCGTTGGCGGCCGCGGTGCCACCCCAGGGGTCGCTGAGCGGCCGCGCCCACTGGAGGTTCGGTCCCCGACAGTCCGCCGCCAGCGCCGGACGTCCCTTGGCGTCGAGGGCGGCACCTTTCTCCACCGGCAGCCGGTCGAGGATGTCGCGGAGGTCGTGCTCGATGTCGGCCAGCTCTTCCGGCCTCAGCGCCCCTTCGAAGACGTAGAAGCCGCAGCGCCAATAGGCCTCGACGATCTCGGGGTGAAGTTCGCCCTTGTCCGTGAACCGGATGGGCCCGCGATTGCCGAGGGCAAAGGCCCGCTTCTCACCGGCCCGCAGGTATTCCTGCATCGCCCGCTCTTCGGGGCCGTAGTCGACTCCGTCCATTCTGGTTTCCTCCTGGTGTGGCAAGATTGAGCCGGTCGGCGCCTTTTGACAATTGAGCACGACCGGCCGGGAACGTTCCCAGCACATGGGACGTTTGACCTTCCATGAAGCCCCATCCCAAAACACTCGTCCTGGTCGCCCTGGCGTCGGGCATGCTGGCAAGCGCCTATCTGATCGCGCCGGCACCTGCCGCCACGACCGGGCCAGCCGCTGCCCGGCCCGTGACGCGTCTGGCGCCTGCGCCGGTGCCTTCCGCGGTCGCCAGCAACATCAAGACCCTCCAGGCGCCAGTGCCGCTTCTGGTCGGCAAGCACGACCAGTATTTCGACACGAGCACCGTCATGGAGACTGCCGGGACGGCCGCCCTGAAGACGACCGGCGTTCAGCCGGACTCCGCAGCAGCCAGCGATGCAATGGCGAAGAACAGCATCGAGATGGACGGCTATCGCAATGTCCGGGCTCTCGTGCGGGCGCCCGACGGCTCCTGGCACGGCCGCGCCATGCGCGGCGGCACCGAGATTGCCGTCAGCGTCGATCCGAACGGCAGCGTCTCGCAGGACTGACGCGGAGGTACCGATGTCCGATCGCGACAACAGGCCCACGAGCGTCACCGTCACCCGCAGGGCGGGCGGCGGCCTTTACGTCGTCGTCGGTGCGCTGCTGGCGCTCGTCCTCTTCGGCGGCTACGTGGCGCTCGGCACACCTGGCCTCAATACGCAGATCGCCAAGGGGCCCGAGCCGACGCAGAGGATGGACGTGACCATCCAGCATCCAGCTACACCGGCCGCGCCCGACCGTCGCTGAACCCTTACTTCAGGTCGACCAGCGTCAGGTCCACGAACCAGCTCTGCGGTGAAACGAAGCCTGATACCTTCTTGCTGAAGGCGCGCGGATTGAGGTCGTGCACGATGAACAGCCACGGCGGATTGTCGACCAGACGTTCGTGCGCGGCGGCATAGTACTTCGCGTAGGTTGCCTCATCGCCGGCCTCGGCAAGCTTGGCGATCGCCTCCTCGAACTTGTCATCCTTCCATTGCGGGAAGTTGAAGCCCTTGGGGGCGGCGTTGACGGCGGCGAAGTAGCGATACATCGCGCCGGCGTCGCTCGAGGGCGAGGAGACGTTGAGCGCCGTGGCGCCATTCAGCTGCGGACTGTCGGCCTCGACACGACCGACGTTCAGCAGCACCTGCCACTCGACGGCATCGACCTTCACGTCGACGTTGCAGGCCTGCTTCAGGTTCTCCTGCAGCGCCTCGTTCATCGGCAGCGGCAGCATCTGGCCCGAGCCCGAGGTCGAGACCATCACCTTGAGGCTGAGCGGCTTCTTCGCGTCGTAGCCCGCCTCGGCCAGCAGCTTCTTTCCCTTGGCGGCGTCGAACGTGTACTTGTTCTCGGGATTGCCGAAGCCCGGCTCGCTGGGCTTCAGCCAGCCGACCGACGGCTCGGCCGTGCCGTTCAACAGCGCGACGATGGCACTGCGGTCGATGCAGTAGTTCAGCGCCTGGCGCACACGCACGTCCTTCACGGGACTGTCCTTGGCGGCCATGTTGAAGATCCACGGCCAGACGTGCGGGTAGGAGCCGGTCGAGATCACGAAGCCCGCCTGCTTCAGCGACGGAATACCGTCGGGTGGCGGCACCTCGACCCAGTCGACCTGGCCTGCACGAAGCGCCGCGAGGCGCGTATTGGCCTCGGGGATCGGCAGCAGGATCACCTGGTCGACTTTGGCCATGCGCTTGGGATCCCAGTAACCGGGGTTCTTCGCGAGCGTGACCGACTGGCGCTGCACGACCTTGGTGATCTTGAACGGACCCGTGCCGGCCGGGCCCATTGCGGCCACCTTGCCCCAGTCCTTGCCGCCCTTCTCGAAGGAGTCGGGCGAGGTGAAGAGCATGTAGGGCATCATCCACTGGAAGAACGAGGCGACCATGTTCGTGGTGATCGAGACCGTCGAGTCGTCGATCTTCTTGTAGCTGGCGAGCAACGGCATGCGCGCGCGCATGATGCCGGTCGCGTTCGCCTCGAACTGGGCGCTGTCCTTGTTGAAGATGCGCTCGAGGTTCCAGATCACGGCATCGGCGTTGAAGTCGGTGCCATCGTGGAACTTCACGCCCTTGCGCAGATGGAAGATCCAGACCTTCTTGTCGGCGGGATCCTGCTCCCACTTCTCGGCGAGGCCCGGCACAAGCTTGACCGGACCGGTGGTCGTGAGGTCGAAAGCGATCAGCCCTTCGAAGATCGGGAAGCCCAGGAAGCGCATGCCCTCGAAGCCGTTGTTCGGCATGCCGGAGGTGGTCGGGATGTCCGAGGCGGTCATGGCGATGCGCAGGACCTTCTCCTGGGCGAACGCCGGCTGAAGCGGCAACGCGGCCGCCGCCATCAAGGACAAGACACTGAAAACACGGCGTTTCATGAAGGCCTCCCAAATCTCGGGACAAGCCATGCAAGCGTCAGGCCATGAGCCGGTCCAACCGGGCGAGATAGGTCCGGGCATGGGCCCGGTAGTCGGCGCCGGGGGTCTTGAGGTGGACATCGGAGACCATCGCCCACAGTGCCTCGCGCAGCAGGCTGGCGGCCTTCATGGCGGCGAAGGCACGGTACAGGCCGTCATCCGCCTTGCCGTCGAAATAGGCATCGAGCAGGGCCTTTTCGTCGGCCGGCGCAAACTCGCCGTTGGACGACAGGTTGGCGAGATCGAACATCGCCGTGCCGAAGCCCGCATACTCCCAGTCGATCAGCCACAGCCGCGCACCGTCGTCCAGCACGTTGCCGGGCAGCAGGTCGTTATGGCCGAACACGATCGGCAGCGGCACCTGCGCTGCTTCGAGCCGGTCGGCGAGCGCCAGGTACTTCGCGTCGGCATCGATCAGCCGCACATAGTCGCGAATGACATGGAACGGCCAGAACATGTTGGCGGCGCCGCGCAGGCGATGGCCCACTTCGCGATGGCAGGTCTTGAGCAGCGCCACGATGCGCGGGGCCTCGGCGCGGAGATCGGTCTCGGTGAAGGTGCGCGCTGCGATGAAGCGCAGCACGGTGATGCCTTCTTCGACATGGATGACCTCAGGCGACAGGCCCGCTTCGAAGGCCGCGCGCGAGGCCGCGCGTTCGCGCTCGCGCGAGACGTGGTGGGCGGGGATATCGTCACCGCAGCGCACGACGTACTTGCCGCTCGCATCGGTGGCCACGAAGGAGATGTTGGTGAGGCCGCCCTGCAAAGGCTCCAGCGCGACCTGCCCCCGCCATATCGGCAGGCGGGAGAGGCGCGCGCGGAGGGCGTCCATCGACATGGCGATATGCTAGCGTGAGGAAAGCCTGGGAGGAACCGATGCCTGACACCAACGTCGCCAAGAAACCCAACACCATCACCGGCCGCGACGCCTTCCTGCGCGTGCTGAGCGACGAAGGCGTGGTGAAGATGTTCGGCAATCCCGGCACCACGGAACTTCCGATCATGCATGCGCTCTCCTCCGCGCCGGAGATGGGCTACGTGCTGGCGCTGCAGGAAGCTGTGGTGATCGCCATGGCCGACGGCTATGCGCGCGCGTCGGGCAAGCTGGTATCGTGCAACGTCCATGTGGCCCCCGGCCTCGGCAACGCGATCGGCTCGATCTACACCTCGATGATGTCGGGCACGCCGATGATCGTGACGGCCGGCCAGCAGGAACAGGGACACGGCCTCACCGAGCCGCTGCTCTACGCGCCGCTGGTGCCGATCGCGACGCCGGTCGTGAAATGGGCCACCGAGGTGAGCCGCATCGAGGACCTGCCGCGCATCCTGCGCCGCGCCGCCAAGATCGCGACCACGGCGCCCACCGGCCCGGTGTTCATCTCCCTGCCCGGCGACATCCTTAACAACGAAGCCGCGATCGACATGGGCGCGGCGACGCATGTCGACACGGCGGTTCGTCCCAGCGATGCCGCCCTCGAGCAGCTTGCGAAGCGGCTGCTGTCGGCCAAGGCGCCCGTCATCCTGGCCGGTCACGAGATCGCCACGTCCGATGCCTTCGCCGAAGCGGCCGAACTCGCCGAGACACTGGGCGCGCCGGTGCTGCAGCAGACCGTGGCCTGGGGCGCGCACTTCCCGTCCGAGCATCCGGCCTATCTCGGCGCGCTGAACCGCGACCAGAAATACGTGCGCAAGGTGCTGAGCGACTACGACCTGATGTTCTGCGTCGGTGCCGACGTGCTCAAGATGTCGGTTTGGAGCGAGACCGAGCCGCTGCCCGAGACCACTTCCGTCGCGATGATCGGTTTGCGCGACTGGGAAATGGGCAAGAACTTCCCGGCCGAAATAGCGCTCCGCGCCGACGTGAAGGAGACATTGAAGGCGCTGATCCCGCTCCTGAAGAAGCTGGGCGGCGCGTCGCTCGCGACGAAGGCCAAGGCAGCGCTGGCGGAAATGGCGCAAAGGAACTGGAGCGCACAGAAGACCGCGCGCAAGGCCAGGCTCGCCGCCCCGACCGAGAAGCCGCTACCGGCCGAGTGGGTCATGATGCGGATGTGCGAGAAGCTGCCGAAGGACGCGATCGTGGTCGAGGAAGGCCTCACCAGCACGATGACGCTGCCCAGCTACTTCCCGTTCCGCGACAAGAACAGCTTCTTCGGCAATGTGAGCGGCGGCATCGGCTGGGGTATCGCCGCGGCCGTGGGCGTGCAGATTGCCGAACCGAAGCGCCGCGTCGTGGCCGTGATCGGCGACGGCAGCGCGATGTATTCCATCACCGCGCTCTGGAGTGCGGCCAACCAGAAGCTGCCGGTGATCTTCGTGATCACCAACAACGAGGGCTACCAGATTCTCAAAAACCGGCTGAAGCTCTTCCACGGCAACGACACGCCGATCGGCATGGACTTCAACGACCCACCGATGAACATCGCCAAGATCGCCGAGGGATTCGGCCTGGCGTCGCAGCGCGTCGACACGGTGGCGGGCTTCGAGGCCGCGTTGGACACCGCGCTGGCCAAGACGGATGGCCCGAGTTTAATTGAAGTGATGGTGAAGAAGGTGTGAGGGAAGCGTCTGGAGTCTCGTTCGGTACATATTCAACCATCGGACCTCCAAAAAAGGAGGAATTGTGGTCAATAACGACCGTTAATTGCATGAATATGCGAAGTTTTCGTATGTACCCCGGGGTGCCCGGGGGTGTAGTTTGCAGGCGGCGTCTTCGCCACAAACACTCGATAGGATACTAGACATGGCTACAGGTACGGTTAAGTGGTTCAACGCCACCAAGGGTTTCGG
>CAIWTJ010000296.1 GCA_903915535.1 Enhydrobacter aerosaccus | reverse complement strand
GGCAGCGACGGATGCACGACCAGCATCAGCGGCGCGGAGTTGACCTGCGTGACCGGCACGAGGTCGACCAGCGGATCGAAGGTCATGTGGGCGATGAGATAGGGCGCCACCAGCGCCGCCGTATTGCCCATCAGCATCGTGTAGCCGTCGGGGGCCGCCTTCACGACGATGTCGGCGCCGACATTGCCGCCGGCGCCCGGACGATTGTCGACGACCACCTGCTGGCCGGTGGCTTCGCCCAGATGCTGGCCCACGATGCGCGCCATGATGTCGAGAATGCCTGCGCCCGCGGCGAAGGGCACGACGAGGCGCAACGGCCGCGTCGGCCAGGTCTGGGCCGAGGCGGTACGGGCGATGGCGAAGGTCGCGGCGGAGGTGAGAAGCAACTGTCGGCGGTTCAAGATTTTCTCCTGTGACGCCCCGTTGCTTGCAAGGTTTGCGCCGGGGTGAGGGCCTTCCGTTCCTTATGTCACAAGCAACGGATGGATATAACGACCGTAATAGGGATTTCGCGCAAGCGCGCCTAGGTTCGTGCGCATGCTGAAGATTTCATCGTCACACCCATACGACATTGCCCTCCTCAGGATGGGGATCGAGGCTTGTCGACCGTTTAGCGGCGGTTTTCCGCCGTTATTGTTTTCTTGCGCAAAGGCGAGAAGCGAAGATGAATCAAGCCCGTAGCGTGGAGCGATCGCGTTCTCTCCGCTCCACACCGTATATAAACCGGGGAAACGGTCGCCCGATCTCAGGTGCTCTCGTTCGAGAGCACGTCGCCGAACAGCGCCCACTTCTCGCCGTCGAACTTGGCCAGGCGTACCGACTGGATCGGATAGAAGTCGGTGGCGCTGGTATTGATCTTGATGCCGGGCAGCAGCATCGGCACCTCGAGCTGGTGCATGCTGGCGGCCTGCTTCATCAGGTTGGCGCGCGTGAGGTTGTCGCCGCACTGCGTCAGCACGTGGCGCATCGTGGCCGACACGGCATAGGCGTAGACGTTGCCCGAGTCGTCGGGATTGGCGTCGGGCAGGTATTTCTTCATCCACGCCTGCCATTCCTTGAAGTCGGCATGGTCCTTCCACTGCGGGTCGGTCGCGTCCTTGATGTACTGCGCGCTGATGATGCCGGTGCTGTTGTCGAAGCCCGCGGGTTTCAGCACGGCAGCGACCGAAGCCGAGACGTTGGCGAGATACTGCGTGGGCTTCCACTGCAGGTCGGCCACCTTGCGGATCGCCTGGGCCGCGGCCTTGGGGGCGCCGTCGTTGAAGAAGACATTGGCGCCCGAGTTCTTGATCTGGATGATCTGGCTGTCGATTGTGGGATCGGTCACCTCGTAGCTCACCTTGGCGGTGACGAGATGCTGGTTCTCCTTGCCCAGCCCGTCGAGGAAGCCGCCGGAGTAATCCTTCCCGCTATCGTCGTTCTGGTAGAGGATGCCGATGCGCAGGTCCTTGAGATTGTCCTTGAACAGGGCGAGCGCGTGCTTGGCGTAGATCACGGCCTCGGTGTGGTAGTCGGGCTGCCAACCCATGGTCCACGGGAATTCCTTGGGCATGCCCCACTTGGAGGCCCCGGTCGCGACGAAGAGCTGCGGCACCTTCTTCTGGTTGAGGTACTTCTGCACCACCGTGTTGGTCGGCGTGCCGAGCAGCTGGTAGATCGCGAAGACCTGGTCGTCCTCGACCAGCTTGCGCACCATCTCGACGGTCTTGGGCGGCTGGAAGCCGTCGTCGTAGGTGATGAAGTTCACCTTGCGGCCGTTCACGCCGCCGGTGTCGTTCACCATGTTCCAGTAGGCGGTGATCGCCTTGCCGATCGTGCCGTAGGCCGACAGCGGCCCCGAGTAGGGGTTGGTGTGGCCGAGCCTGATTTCCTTGTCGGTGACGCCGGGATCGTACTTCTTCTGGGCGTAGCCGATACGCGGTGCGGCAAACGCGAACGCAGCACTACCGGCCGCGAAAGCGCGGCGATTGATCTTGACCATCTTGTTTCCTCCAAACGACTTTTTTAGAGCAGGTGGCCGGCTCTTTCGGCTTTGGTACGCAGGTAATTCTCGTTGTGCCCGTTCGCGGGGAAGGAGTGCGCGACCCTCTCGGCCACCTCGACGCCGTGACGCGTGAGGCCGCTGATCTTCTCCGGATTGTTGGTCAACAGCCGCACGCGCTTGATGCCCATGCGCAGCAGCATCGTGGCCGCCGGCGCGTAGATGCGCTCGTCGGCGTCGAAGCCCAGCTGTTCGTTGGCGTCGATCGTGTCGAAGCCGTCGTCCTGGAGTTCGTAGGCGCGCAGCTTGTTGACCAGGCCGATGCCGCGGCCTTCCTGCGCGAGATAGAGCAGCACCCCCGAGCCCTGCTTGGCGATCTCGCCGATCGCGCTGCGGAGCTGAACGCCGCAGTCGCAGCGCAGCGAGCCCAGCAGATCGCCGGTGAAGCATTCGGAGTGAAGACGGATCAGCACCGGCTCGATCGGGTTGATCTCGCCGACCACGATGGCGAGATGCTCCTTGCCGCCGTCGCTGGGACGCCAGGCGAGGATGCGCGTGTTTTCCGCGCCCTCGAGCGGCACACGCGCCTGCGCCACCTGGTGCAGGTTGCGCGCGGCGCTCTCCTCGTAGTCGAGCACGTCGGTGGCATCGACGTAGATCAGGTCCTGGTCGCGCGCCCACTCGCGGCGCTTGTTGCCGGGATCGCTGCTGAGCGGCCCCAGCACCACCGCCGGCAGGAGCCGCGCGAGCTTCGCCAGTTCGATCGCGGTCTGCGCGATCACCGGCGCGTGACTGGCCACGGGCCGCGACAAATGGCGCAGCGCCACGTGGCGGCCGGCGCCTTCGGCTTCGTGGGGACGTAGAATGATGTCGACCGGAACGCCTTCCGGCAGGTCGAGCGTGATCGGCTTGTTGGTGTCGCCCATGCCGCCGGCGATATGGGGCGGGATTTCCATGCCGATGGCCTCGGCCCGCCGCCGGGTCGTCACCAGAACGGGGGCCTCCTGGGCCAGGCCCTGCAGCCGTTGCAGTCCCGGCGTGCTGCAGGCTTCGGCGGCAATCACCAGCCCGCCGGTGCCGTCTTCGGCGCGCAGGACGACGATTCCGCCGCGCCGAAGCTCCGCCAGGGCGCGTTCCACGGCGGCCAGGGAGATGGCTGTAGGGGTAATGGCCATGGCTTTCTTATTAGCATGGCGAGGCTTAAAGTAGATACCCATGGACACATCAGTCGCCACCGCGGCCGCGGTCAACAACCGCGGCAAGAAGATCCTCCTGGTCGACGACGATCAGGCGTTGCGCACGGTCCTGGCCGAACAGCTGGACCTTTATGACGGCTTCACGACCATCCAGGTCGGCACCGCCGCCGAGGGTCTGGAGAAGGCCAAGCTCGCGCACTACGACGCGGTCCTGCTCGACATCGGCCTGCCCGACATGGACGGGCGCGAACTGTGCAAGCTGATGCGCCGCCAGGGCGTGCGCGCGCCGGTCATCATGCTGACCGCGGCCGACAGCGACGCCGACACCATCCTGGGCCTCGAGTCCGGCGCCAACGACTACGTCACCAAGCCTTTCCGCATCAACGTCCTGCTCGCCCGCCTGCGCGCCCACCTGCGCCAGCACGAGCGCAGCGAGGATGCCGTCATGGCGATCGGCCCCTACGAATTCCACCCCGCGGCCAAGATGCTGGTCGAGAAGGGCGGCAAGAAGAAGGTGCGGCTCACCGACAAGGAAGCGTCGATCCTGAAGTACCTGTTCCGCGCCGGCGACCGTCCGGTCGGCCGCGACATTCTGCTGAACGAGGTGTGGGGCTACAACGCGGGCGTCACGACGCACACGCTCGAGACGCACATCTATCGCCTGCGCCAGAAGATCGAGAAGGATCCCGCGGCCGCCACGATCCTGATCACCGACCGCGGCGGCTATCGCCTGCAGCCGTAAGAAGTAAAACCCGACGGAGGACCGACATGTCCACCCAGCGTCTGTACGCGTTGCCTGTCGAGATTACCGAGTGGAAGTTCGACGGCGCCACCGAGATCGCCTTCAACTGGGAATATGACGACGGCTCGTCGTCGCTGCTCGAGCTCTACGAAAAGGGCAAGCAGCAGCAGTGGGATGCGAGCACGCGTCTGGACTGGAGCCTCGAGCTCAATCCCGACAATCCGATGGAGCTGAAGGACGAGGCGATCTCGATCTACGGCACCGAGTACTGGAACAAGATGAACGAGAAGGAGCGGGCGTGGCTGCGCCTGCATCTCCAGTCGAACTCGATCAGCCAGTTCATGCACGGCGAGCAGGGGGCGCTGATCGCCAGCGCCAAGATCGTGGGCACCGTGCCCGACATGAATGCCAAGTTCTACGCCGCGACCCAGGTGATGGACGAGGCGCGCCACGTCGAGGCCTACAAGCGGCTGCTGCACGAGAAGTTCAAGGTCGCCTATCCGATCAATCCGGCGCTGAAGACGCTGCTCGAGCAGACGCTGACCGACCGGCGCTGGGACATGACCTATCTCGGCATGCAGGTGCTGATCGAAGGGCTGGCGCTCGCGGCCTTCCAGTCGATCCGCGACAAGGCGGGCAACACGCTGGCCGGCGCGGTGAACGCGTACGTGATGCAGGACGAGGCGCGGCACGTCTCGTTCGGGCGCCTGGCGCTGCGCGAATACTATCCGCACCTCAGCGATGCCGAGCGCGACGAGCGCGAGGAGTTCGTGGTCGAGGCGTTGGCCTTCATGCGCGACCGCTTCAACCAGTCCGAGGTCTGGAGCCGGCTCGGCCTGCCGGCCAAGGTGCTCGACGAGATCCACTACAATTCCAAGACCATGAACTCGTTCCGCGGCCGGCTGTTCAGTCGCGTCGTGCCGACAGTGAAGGACATCGGCCTGTGGGGGCCGCGCGTGCAGAAGGCCTTCGCCGAGATGGGCGTGATGGACTACGCCAAGATCGACGTCGCCCAGGTGCTGGAGAACGACGGCAAGGTGGCCGAGGACTTCGACAAGAAGATGTTCGTCGAGAAGTCGATCGCGGCGGAGTGATTAGAGGAAGATCACGACGATCAGCAATGCCGCCGGAATCAGCAGCGGCATCGATATCGCCTTGATCAGCAAGGCGCCGGCCAGCGCACCGGCGAAGTAGCCGGCCCAGGTCAGCATCAGCAGACGGGGCGTGGCGACCAGCGGCAGAGGACGCTTCTCGGCGAACCAGAGCCTGTCGAGCACGGCGTCGGCGATGCGCGCGATCGTGCCGGTCACGACCACGGTGCTGACGGCGGTGGTGCCGAAATGGGTGATCGCCGAGGCCTGCAGGCCCATCGCCAGGGCTGCGATCATCAGTTCGATGTCGCGGCCGACCGGCAGGAAGCCCACGACGGCCAATAGTGCGGCCTCGAGGAGCAGCGGCACGGCCGGCTTGTGGGTCAGGCGCAGCAGCAGGCGCGCCAGGAGGGCGCCCAGGAAGAAGGCGACGAGGGGAATGAAGCGATGGGCCGCGAGTTCCCAGTGGCCGTCGGCCAGCGCGATGCCCGCCAACACCGTGTTGCCGGTCATGTTGGCGGCGAAGATGCCGCCCATGGTGAGAAAGCCCACGGCGTCGGCGAGGCCGGCGACCAGGGTGAGCAGCAAGGCCTGTAGGCGCGGGTGACGCTCGCTCACCAGCCGCCGCGGTTACCGGTCGTGAAGGAGAGCAGGCGCCCGTCGCGGAAATCGAGCTGCGTGCGAGAGACCATGCCGCGATCGGGTCCGTCCCATTCGACGGTCGAGATGTCGTCGTGCGTGACCTGCGTGCCCACTTGCGTCCCGGGGCAGCCCATCACCCCGGTCGCCGCGTCGTAGCTCATGCCGCGCTTCAGGCTGGCGAGTTTCTCCGGTGTGGCCGAGCAGCTCGAGGCGCAGCCCGTTGTCGTCGACGCCGCAGCGGCGAGGACGAGCAGCAGACCGGCAGTGCCGAGCAGCTTCATGGTGTCCCTCAGGTCACGTCGTAGGTGATCTCGACCTCGGGGCCGAAGCAGTGGCCCTGGCAGGTCAGGATCCAGTGATTGGCGAGATCGTCGTCGGTGTAGATGTCGTTCTTGGCGAGCACGACCTTGCCCTTGATGCTCTTGGCCGCGCACGACGCGCAGAAGCCCTCTTCGCACGACGAGAGCGGGTTGAGGCCCGCGGCGCGCGCGGCTTCGAGGATGGTTTGTCCCTTCTTGTAGGGGACCTTGTGCACCTTGCCTTCGAAGTGGATCGTGATGTGATCGGGAATGACGTCGCCTTCGGCCTGCTCGATCGGCACCGCGTCGTTGCCGGACGCCTCGAAGCGCTCGAGCCGCACGCGGTCGCGCGGCATGCCGGCGCCAAGCAGGGTCTTCTCGACCATGTCCATGAACGGGGCCGGACCGCAAAGGAAGGCTTCCGCGCTCTCGAAGCCCTTCAGCGCGCCCAGCACTTCGGCCGGCTGCGTCAGCCCCTGCTCGGCGTCGAGGTGATGGATGACTTCCAGGCGGCTCGGGTGGCTTGCGATGAGTTGCAGCAGCTCGGCGTCGAAGATGATCGAGGGCTTGTCGCGGTTGGCATAGAAGAGACGTATCCGCCTGGCGCCGCCCTTCAGCGCCGACTTGATCAGCGCCATCATCGGCGTGATGCCGCTGCCGCCGCCGAACAGCAGCAGCGGATGCGCGCTGTCCGACAGCACGAAGCGGCCGGCCGGCGGCAGGACGTCGATGGTCGCGCCTTCCTTCAGCGCGTCGTTGAACCAGTTGGAGCCTTTGCCGCCGGTCACGCGTTTTACCGTGACCTTCATCTGGCCGTCGGCCTCCGGCGCGCTCGAGAGCGAATAGCAGCGGTCGAAGGCGCCCTCGCCGTGCGGCACCCGGAAGGTCAGGAACTGACCCGCCCGGTAGCGGAATTTGTCGGCGAGGTCGGCCGGTACATCGAGCACGAACGAGCGGGCGTCGGGGGTTTCCTGGATGATCTTCGCGATGCGCAACTGATGGTAAGCCATTGATTCTTCCGTATTCACACTCTGTGCAACAGTTCGGCGGATTTTCCCGCCGGTTTATGCTAGCTTCACGAAAATGACCGGCGCGTCACCTTTAACGTGCCGGACGCGAATGGGACAAGTTTAAGCGCCGGGAGGCAAGCCATGACCGCAGA
This sequence comes from Enhydrobacter aerosaccus, assembly GCA_903915535.1. GTDB lineage: Bacteria > Pseudomonadota > Alphaproteobacteria > Reyranellales > Reyranellaceae > Reyranella > Reyranella aerosaccus_C. The sequence goes on along the minus strand of CAIWTJ010000296.1, from coordinate 2,455 downwards.
AAAAAGCACCCAGAAGATCTATCAGCTTCCCGTCGAAGTGACGCAGTGGAAGTTCGATGGCGCCACGGAAATCGCCTTCAATTGGGAATACGACGCGGGCTCCTCCGACCTGCTGAACCTTTACGAGAAGGGCAAGCAGCAGCAGTGGGACACGTCCACGCGCATCGACTGGACCCAGGAGCTCGATCCGGGCAACCCGATGAGCATGGCCGACGAGAGCATTCCGATCTTCGGTACCGACATCTGGAACAAGATGACCGAGAAGGAGCGCGAGTGGCTGCGCTTCAACCTGCAGTGCCATTCGATCTGCCAGTTCATGCACGGCGAGCAGGGCGCGCTGATCGCGACGGCGAAGATCGTCAACACCGTGCCGGACATGAACGCCAAGTTCTATGCCGCCACGCAGGTGATGGACGAGGCGCGCCACGTCGAGAGCTACAAGCGGCTGATCCACGAGAAGTTCAAGGCGGCCTATCCGATCACCGAGTCGCTGAAGAAGCTGCTCGAGCAGACGCTGACCGACCGCCGCTGGGACATGACCTATCTCGGCATGCAGGTGCTGATCGAAGGCCTGGCGCTCGCCGCCTTCCAGCGCATCCGCGACACCGCCAAGAACAACCTCGCCGCGTCGGTGAACGCCTACGTGATGCAGGACGAGGCACGTCACGTCACGTTCGGCCGCATGGCGCTGCGTGAATACTATCCGCACCTCTCCGATGCCGAGCGCGCCGAGCGCGAGGAGTTCACGGTCGAGGCGCTGTACTTCATGCGCGACCGCTTCAACCAGGCCGAGGTCTGGATGCGTTCCGGTCTGCCGGTCGACCAGCTGAACAAGCTCGCCTACGAGTCGGGCGCCATGCAGGCGTTCCGCACGCGCCTGTTCACCCGCATCGTGCCGATCCTCAAGGAGATCGGCCTGTTCGGCCCGAAGGTGCAGAAGGCGCTGGGCGACATGGGCGTGATGGAATACGCCAACATCGACGTCGAGAAGCTGCTCGGCAACGACATGAAGGTCGCCGAGGATTTCGACGCCAAGAAGTTCGTGAACGCCCAGATCGCCGCCGAGTAGGCGGGCGCGCGAAGCGCCTTACTGGCAGGCCTCGACCTTCGGCGGCGCGTCGAGGTCGGTCGCGATCCGGGCGATGTCGAGGCAGCGGGCGCCGATCCATGCCCGGCCCTGGATGAACAGAGCGTACCGCGCGAACGCGGCGCCCTGCTCGGCGGCGGGGCGCGCCCGCGCCAGCAGCCAGTCGAGCGCATAGAGGTTGCCGGTCGCGAAGTCGGCCGAGGAACGGTCGAGATCCTTGCCCCACAGCGCGGCGTTCTTCTTCGCGGGCTCGTCGAGGCCGGCCAGCCACGCATGGGCGGCGCCGGCCAGACCGTATGACCCGCCGTTCTCGGCGATGATGCTTTTCACCTCGGCCGCGCGCTCGGCGATGCTCTTGCCCGCGATCGTGTTGCCGCCGCAGCCGCTCGTGCGGCAGAGCGCGGTGAAGGTGAGGTACTCCGCCAGGATGATCTCGGTGTTGCCGTTGTTGTGCTGGCGCCACGCGCGCGCGAGGGCCCAGCCCTGGCGCGTCTCCTGCGTCCACGGCTTCGCGTCCGTCTCGAATTCACCGATCGCGACCTTGGCGGCGGCCTCCCACTCCGGCGGAATCTGCGCGTGGGCCGGAACGGCGGCGAACAGAAGGAGAAGCGCGAGCAGCAGGCGGCGCATCAGTAGCGCCGCGAGCGCTTGGGATCGCGGCTCTCGTACTGCACGAGATCGTCGGCGCGCATCTCGGTGGAATCGCGCGGGGTGAGCGCGCGTGCCTGCGCGGGTGTGATGAGCTTGTAGTGCCGGATGTCGCAGAGCGCCGCGCCCGTTTCCCAACAGTCGTTCTTGTTCGTGATCCAGTCCTCGGTCGGGAAGCGGCGCATGTCGATCGGCAGCGAGTAGGTGCGAAGACTCTTGCGGTCCCGATTGGTGTATTCGTGGAAATACGACATCGCGAGCTCGCGCGGCGTGCGATAGACCGGGTCGCGCCAGCGCAGCCACACGTGGTTGCTCTTGGAGATCGCGCCCCAGCAGCCGCCGCGCTTGAACAGGGCGATGACGTGATCGGAGTCGCGGTGCGCCTCGAGGTCCATGATCAGGGGCGGCTCACCCTGCAGCCAGAGCGCGCAGGCGGCGGTGAAGGCGGCCTCGATGCAGTGCGCCTTACGGTGCTTGAGCACGCCCTGAACCGAGCGCAGCGTGTCGCCTTCTTCCTCGAAGTTGGTCTTGAGGCCGTCGATGATGAATTCCTGGATGCGCCGCGGCGTCCGTAGATCCTTCAGCACGCGGCCCTCCGCGGCGCTGAGGCCGAGCTCGGCAGGCGTAGGACGGGCTTTGCGGCGCATCTTCCTCGGGGGGTGGGTTGGTGGAGCTGAGGGGGATCGAACCCCTGACCTCCTCATTGCGAACGAGGCGCTC
>CAIWTJ010000295.1 GCA_903915535.1 Enhydrobacter aerosaccus | reverse complement strand
CTTGATCTTGTGGAAGGGGATGCCGAGCTTGGTGGTCAGCACCTGCGCGAAGGCCGACCAGTGGCCCTGGCCGTAGTCGAGCGTGCCGGTGATGATGGTGACGTCGCCATTGTCCTCGAAGCGCAGGCCGCCCATCTCGTTCATCGGCGGCGCCGTGACCTCGAGATAGTCGCCGATGCCGAGGCCGCGCAGCAGGCCCTTCTTCTTGCTCTCTTCCTTGCGGGCCACGAAGCCCTTCACGTCGGCGAGGTCGAGCGCCTTGTCGAGGAGCGCGCTGAACTCGCCCGAATCGTACGTCGTGCCGGAGGCGGTCTTGTACGGCATCTCTTCCGGCTTGATGTGGTTGAGCTTGCGCATCGCGACCTGGTCGATGCCCATCTCGCGCGCCGCGGCGGCAATCAGGCGCTCCATGAAGTAGTTGGCCTCGGGGCGGCCCGCGCCGCGATAGGCGCCGATCGGCGAGGTGTGCGTGAAGCAGACCTTGGTCTCGACCTCGATCAGCGGCGTGCGATAGATCGCGGCGAGATTGCGGGTGACGCCCAGCGCGCCCATGGCGGCGCCGACATTGGAGAGATAGGCGCCGAGGTTGGCGTAGCCCTTCAGGCTCACGGCCAGGAAGCGGCCGTCCTTGTCGAGCGCCAGCGCGCCATCGAAGTCGTGGTCGCGGCCGTGCTGGTCGCTCAGGAAGCTGCCCGAGCGGTCGTCAGTCCACTTCACCGGCCGGCCGAGGATCTTGGAGGCGTGGAAGAGGCCGGCATATTCGGGATAGGGCGAGCCCTTCATGCCGAACGAGCCGCCGACGTTGCCGGTCAGGATGCGGACCTGCTCGGGCTTGACGTTGAGCAGGGCGGCCATCTGGTTCTTGAGGCCGAAGGCGCCCTGGTTGCCCGCCTCGAAGGTGTAGCGGTCGGTCGCCTTGTCGTAGTTTGCGATCGCCGTGCGCGGCTCCATCGCGCAGACGACGATGCGGTTGCTGACCAGGCGCAGCTTGGTCACGTGCGCGGCCTTGGCGAAGGCTTCCTTCACCTTCGCGGCGTCGCCGTAATAGTAGTCGGCGCAGACATTGCCGGGCACGTCATCAAACACGACCGGTGCGCCGGGCTGGGCCGCCGCGCGCGCTTCGGTGACGGCGGGGAGGGCCTCGATGTCGAGTACGACCGCTTCGGCCGCGTCCTTGGCCTGGGCCAGCGTCTCGGCCACGACGAAGGCCACCGGATCGCCCACGAAGTTCACCTTCTCGGTGGCGAGAGAGTAGCGCGTCGGCGTCTTCATCTGCGAGCCGTCGCGGTTGGGCACCATCATCACGGTCTTGAGCGCGCCGTAGCCCGCCGCGTTCAGGTCCTTGCCGGTCCAGATGCCGAGCACGCCCGGCATTTTCTTCGCTTCGTCGATCTCGATACCCTTGATCAGCCCGTGCGCCACCTGGCTGCGCACCATCACGCAATAGGCCTGGTTGGCATGGCTGATGTCGTCGCTGTAGCGGCCCTGGCCCTTCAACAGCGTGGGATCTTCCTGGCGGGGGACCGGCTGGCCGATGGCGAATTTCATCATGTCGAGATTGTCCGCAGCGAGGGGCGCGTTCATGGGCCGTCCATCAGAAAAGGGTGGGGAATTCGGACGTCGATCATAGCGCAGGAAGGCGCGCCCTGTGCTAGGTTTTCTGCATGTCCAATCTCGATCCCGTCACATTGACCGTCATCCAGAACGGCCTGATCCAGGTCTGCAACGAAATGGACCTCGCGTTCGTGCGATCTGCCTTTTCTCCGGTCATTTCGGAGGGCATGGATCGCTCCGACGGGATTTATGACGCCGCCGACGGCTCCCTAATTGCGCAGGGCGAACTGGGATTGCCGGTCTTCGTGGGCACCATGCAGTTCTCGACGCGGGCGGTCATCGATCGTGTGAAATCCCACTATGCCGGCAGGGTCGATGCGGGGGACGTGTTCATCGTCAACGATCCCTATCTCGGCGGCACCCATCTGATGGACGTGCGCTTCGTGAAGCCGTTCTTCTACAAGGGCGAAATCTTCGCGTGGCTGGCCAACACCGGCCACTGGCCGGATGTCGGCGGCATGGTGCCCGGCGGCTTTTCCGCGAGCGCTACCGAAGTCGAGCAGGAAGGCCTGCGTCTGCCTCCCGTCAAATTCTGGAAGAAGGGCGAGATGGACCAGGAGATCCTGGCGATCCTCCTCTCCAACATCCGCATCGCCGACCAGCGCATCGGCGACATCAAGGCCCAGGCCGCCGCGCTCACGACGGGCGAGGTGCGGCTCACCGCGCTGATCGATCGCTACGGCGCGGATGTGGTGAAGCAGGCGATCGCAGAGATGCGTCACCGTGCCGAGCGCCAGATGCGCGCCAAGATCGCGGACATTCCCGATGGCGTGTACGAGGGCACATCGCAGGTCGACAGCGACGGCGTGGTCGACCAGCCGCTCACCATCAAGATGAAGATCACCAAGAAGGGCGAGGAGCTGCTCTTCGACATGACCGGCTCGAGTCCGCCCTGCCGCGGGCCGATGAACAGCGTCATCGCCACGACGAAGTCGGCGATCTATCTCGCCATCAAGCACATCTTCCCCGACGTGCCGATCAATGCGGGCACGTTCGAACCGCTCAAGATCGTCGAGCCGCACGGCACGTTCCTGTATGCCAAGTATCCGCGGCCGGTGTCGGGCTGCGCGGCGGAAGTGAGCCAGCGGATCGCCGAGGCGGTGTTCGCGGCGCTGACGCACGCCATTCCCGACCTCTTGTTCGCGGCGCCCGCCGGCACGTCGGGCAATCTCGGTGTCGGCGGCTACGATCCCGAGCGCGACCGCTCGTACATCATGTATCTCTTCACCGGCGGCGGGTACGGCGGCTTCCAGGGCGGCGACGGTCTTTCGAACGGCTGCTCGACGATCGGCATCTCCAAGATGCCGCCGGTCGAAGTGCTGGAGCAGTTTTATCCGATCCTGTTCGAGGAATTCTCGTTGCGCGAGGGCTCCGGCGGCGCGGGCGAGTTCCGCGGCGGCTTCGGCATCAACTACGCGATCAAGCTGCGCCGCGGCGAGGCGCGCGTGTCGATGGTGATGGACCATGGCCGCAGCGGCCCGCAGGGCGCGCGCGGTGGCGACGCGGGCGGCGTGAACACGGTGGAGGTCAACCAGAAGGGCAAGACCTATCATCCGCCGCATCTCAGCAAGGACCAGGACATCGAGATCGGCGTGGGCGACGTGGTGCGCGTGTCGACGCCGGGCGGCGGCGGCTTCGGCGATCCCGCCAGGCGCAAGCCCGAGGCGATCGCCCGCGACGTCGCGCGCGGCTACTACACGGCCGCGCAGGCGAAGGCGAAGTTCGGCGCCGAACGCATCGGCAAATGACTTTGCGTCGTCGAGGTCTTCTCGGTCTGCCGCTGCTGGGGATTGCCGGTCGCGCGCAGGCGCAGGCAAAGCTGGTGGTGCCGCTCGCCTGGTATGGCGTGCGGGTCGAGGACAATGCCTTCACCGTCGAGATGCCGGGCGTCCCGGATCATCGCGTCGTGAACGATGCCTCGGTGCGCGGCACGGCCTTTCAGCTCCATAGCTACAGTCTCGACGTGGGCGGCTATTCCTACGTGGCGCAGACCGCGCTCTATCCCGCCGATGTCGATGTGAGCCAGCCGCGCACGATCCTGCAGGCCGCCCTTAACGGCAGGGCGCAGCAGCTCATCGGGCACCAGTGGACCCGATCGGACTGGCGGGTGATCGGGGGCGCGACGGCGGTCGATTCCATCGGCGCTCTGGCCGGCGGCAAAGCGCTGCGTCAGACAAATCTCCTGAAGGCGCGGCGCTTCGTGTCGCTCGCTTTCCTGGGCAGCGCCGCCGGTGCGACGGGCGTCGAAGCCGAGCGGTTCTTCAAGTCGCTGAAGTTGTCGGCATGAGCAAACCCCGCATCCATATTCTGGCCCTGGGCGGCACCATCGCGACGCGGCCCGATGCCACCGGCGCGATGCAGATGGGCCTGGGCGCCGACGATCTCGTGTCGGCCGTGCCGCTGCTCGCGTCCGTGGCCGAGATCGAGGCCGAGACGGTGAGCCGGGTCGGCAGCCACTCGCTGTCGTTCGACCAGCTTCAGGCGCTGGCCACCAAGATCCGCGGGCTCGAGGCCGACGGCATCGTGGTGACACAGGGCACCGACACGCTGGAAGAAACCAGCTTCCTGCTCGACCTGCTGCTCGACCTGGACAAGCCGGTGATCGTGACGGCGGCGATGCGCAATCCCTCGCTCACCTCGCCCGACGGCCCCGGCAATCTGCTCGCCGCCGTTCGCGTCGCGGCCGATCCGTGGGTGCGCGCGCATGCCAAGGCGCTCGGCGTCGTGGTCGTCATGCTCGACGAGGTCTATGCCGCCTCCGATGTGCTCAAGGTCCATCCGACGCGCATCAACGCCTTCGCGTCGACGCAGACCGGTCCGCTCGCGGCGCTGGTCGAGGATCGGATCGTGCCGATGGCGCTTCCCGTGCGCGACGCGATCGTGGCCGCGAAGAAACATCTCGGCGGCGCGAAAGATGGCAAGGCCGCACCGGTGGCGGTATTCTGGATGTCGCTGGACGAATCCGGCCGTCTGCTCGACGCCGTCACGACCGCGCCCGACCATCTCGGCTACCGCGGCGCGGTGATCGGTGCGATGGGTGGCGGCCATACACCGGAGCGCGCGACCGACAGCGTGCTGAAACTTGCGGCGGCGATCCCCACCGTCGTGGCACCGCGCGCCGGCGGCGGGCCGATGCTGCGACAGACCTATGGCGGCCCGAGTTCGGAGATCGGGTTGCGCAAGGGCGGCCTGATCTGGGGCGGCCGGCTGCATCCGCTGAAGGCCCGCGTGCTGCTCGAGACCTGCCTGCGCGCCGGTCTGTCGCGGGCGATCGTCACGGAAGTGTTCGACCTTTTCGGCTAGGCTGCCTACGTCCTTTTCCTGGAGGAGGACGCGATGTTCGAGAGCTTCGACGCGACGGTGCTGGCGCGGCTGCAATTCGCCTTCACGGTCTCGTTCCATTTCATCTTCCCGTCGTTCACGATCGGTCTCGCGAGCTACCTTGCCGTGCTCGAGTTTCTGTCGCTGTGGACCGGGCGCGCGGTCTATCTCGACCTCTACAAATACTGGCTGAAGATCTTCGCGCTGGTGTTCGGCATGGGGGTCGTCTCGGGCATCGTCATGTCCTACCAGTTCGGCACCAACTGGTCGGTCTTCTCCGACAAGGTGGGCTCGGTGATCGGCCCGCTGATGGCCTACGAGGTGCTGACGGCGTTCTTCCTCGAGGCGGGCTTCCTGGGCGTCATGCTGTTCGGCATGAACCGCGTGGGCAAGACCCTGCACTTTGCCGCGACGCTCGCGGTCGCGGTCGGCACCTTCATCTCGGCGTTCTGGATCCTGGCCGCCAACAGCTGGATGCACACGCCGGCGGGCCACGCGCTGGCGCCCAACGGCCAGTTCGTGCCGGTCGACTGGCTCGCGATCGTCTTCAATCCCTCGTTTCCCTATCGCCTCGTTCACACCGTGCTGGCGGCCTACCTCACGACGGCGCTAGTCGTGGGCGGCGTCGGCGCCTGGCACCTGCTGGGCGGCCGCAAGACCGACGGCGCCAAGGTCATGTTCTCGATGGCGATGGGCATGATCACCGTCGTGGCGCCGATCCAGATCCTGGCCGGAGACCAGCACGGGCTGAACACGCTCGAGCATCAGCCGGCCAAGGTGATGGCGATGGAAGGACACTTCCAGAGCCATCCCGACGGCGCGCCGCTCGTGCTGTTCGGCTGGCCCGACATGAAGTCCGGGAAGGTGCTGTACGACATCTCGATTCCAAAGGCCTCGTCGCTGATCCTGAAGCACTCTTTCGACGCGCCGCTCAAGGGTCTCGATACAGTGGCGCGCAGCGACTGGCCGCCGGTACCGATCGTGTTCTGGTCGTTCCGGATCATGGTCGGGCTCGGCATGGCGATGCTGCTGCTCGCGGCGTGGAGCCTGCTCGCGCGGGTGCGCCGCCAGCTCTACGACTGGACGTGGCTGCATCGCCTTGCGCTGGTCATGGGACCGGCCGGGTTCGTGGCGGTGATCGCGGGCTGGGTCACGACCGAAGTCGGCCGCCAGCCATTCACGGTCTATGGCCTGCTGCGCACTGTGGACTCGGTATCGCCGCTGCAGGCGCCGGCCGTCGCCTCGTCGCTGCTCGCCTTCATCGCGGTGTACTTCATCGTGTTCGGCGCCGGCATCGGCTACATCCTGAAGCTGATGGCCCATGCGCCGAATCGCGGCGAACCGGCGCCCAAGCCGTTGTCGCCGGCTGCGGGCCGCGCGGCAGGGAAGGCGTGACGGACATGCCGATCGCCTTCGACCTGCCCACCGTCTGGGCCTTCATCATCGCCTTCGCGATCTTTGCCTACGTCGTCATGGACGGCTTCGATCTCGGCATCGGCATCCTGTTTCCGACCCTGAAGGAGAATGAGCGGGCGAACGCCATGAACTCGATCGCCCCGGTGTGGGACGGTAACGAAACGTGGCTGGTGCTGGGCGGCGGCGGGCTGATGGCGGCATTTCCGATGGCCTACGGAGTCGTGCTGTCGGCGCTGTACACGCCGATCATCGCGATGCTGCTGGCGCTGATCTTCCGCGGCGTCGCCTTCGAGTTCCGCTGGCGCGACACCGGGCATCGCAAGTACTGGGACGCCGCGTTCACGCTGGGCTCCGTCGTGGCCACGCTCGCCCAGGGCATCACGCTCGGCGGACTGCTGCAGGGCATCGTGGTGCATGGCCGCTCCTACGGAGGCGGCTGGTGGGACTGGTTGTCGCCGTTCAGCCTGCTGGTCGGCGTGGCGCTGCTCTGTGGTTACGCGCTGCTGGGCGCCACATGGCTGATCATGAAGAGCGAGGGCAGCCTGCAGGTGCATTGCCGCCGCCTGGCGCCGTGGCTCGGCATCGCCACGCTGTCCGGGATGGCCGCGGTGAGTGCGGCGACGCCGTTCCTCAGCAACGCCTACTACCAGCGCTGGTTCGCGTGGCCGCAGATACTGTTCACCGCGCAGGTGCCGCTCCTGGTCGCGATTGCGTCCGTGGTCTTCTTCGTGAGTCTCCGCCGCAAGGCCACGTACCTGCCATTCCTGGTCGCGCTCGGCCTGTTTGCCCTCGGTCTGATCGGCCTCGGCATCAGCCTCTATCCCTATGTCGTGCCGCGCGCGATCACGATCTGGGATGCGGCGGCGCCGACGGCCAGCCTCAAGTTCATGCTCGTGGGCGCGGCCGTCATGGTGCCGATCATTCTCGCCTACACCGGCTATGCCTACTGGGTGTTCCGCGGCAAGACCGGTTCGGAGGGTTATCATTGAAGCCCGTGGTGCATCAGTGGCTTTGGTTCGTCGGCCTTTGGGCTGCAGGCGTCGGCACGGTGCTGGCCGTGTCGCTCGTCCTCAGAATGTGGCTCAGGTAGTGCGCCGAGTGGGCCGGCAATTATAGGCGATCGGCCGTGCGGTGTTGGCGCTCTCGCGCAGGGTGGCGAGATCGTCGCGGCCGACCCACTGCGCCTGGGCGTCGACATACCGGAAGCCCTCGCCGCTCTCCTGGTACTCCATGCGCCACGTCTTCTTGTCGAACGTCACCGAGGCGCGGTTCTTGGCGTAGACGACCGTCACTTCCTTATGGCCCTCGCAAAGATAAGCGATGCCGGCAGGTGTCGCCTCGTCGGGCGCGGGCCGCGGGATCGGCGTGAAACCGGTATTCGCCCCCTGGTTCTGCGGCACGCAGGCCGAGAGCGGCCCCGCGAGGGCAATGATGGCAATCGACAATCGACGCATTCTGCAGTTTTCTTCCCATGAGAGGTTAAATACGTCAAATGCCGCATCTGAAACTGCGCGACGGCGCGGAACTCTATTACGAAAAACTGGGAAACGGCCCGCCGCTTTTCCTGGTTCCGGGCCTGGGCGGTGACGGCCGTTGGTGGACGCCGAACGTGGCCGAGCTCGCGCGGAAATTCACCGTCGTCGTGCACGATCATCGCGGCACCGGCCGCAGCACGCTCTCGAGGATCAAGTACACCGTCGACCAGATGGCCGACGACACGCTGCAGCTGATCGACGGGCTGGGCTTCGACAAGGTGCACTGGTGCGGTCACTCGACCGGCGGCGCGATGGGCCAGGTGCTGGCGATCGATCACCCTGCGCGCATCGACCGGCTAGTATTGAGTGCCACCTGGGCCAAGACCGACGCCTTCTTCCGACGCTCGTTCGAGGTGCGCGCGGCGACGCTCAAGCAGATGGGGCCGGCCGCCTACATGAAGGCGAGCGCGCTTGCCCTCAATTCGCCCTGGTGGGTGCGCGATCACGATGCCGACATGGCAGCCGTCGAGGCCAGGGCGCACGAGACGATCCCGGAGCCCGATATCCTGGTGTCGCGCATCGAGGCGATCATCGCTCACGACCAGCGCGACCAATTGCAGAAGGTGAAGGCCCGTACGCTGGCGATCTGCGCGCGCGACGACATGGTGACGCCGCTCTATTTCACCGAGGAGCTGGTGCGCCTGATCCCCGACGCCCGGTCCTATGTCCTTCCCGACGGCGGGCACTTCTTTCCGAACGTGCATGCCGAGGAATTTCGGCGTGTAATCACATCCTTCCTGTTGGAGTCCTGAGCATGAAAATCGAACCCAAGATCGCCGCCGCTGCCGCCGAGCTGACCGCCATCCGGCGCGACATTCACGCCCATCCCGAGCTCGGCTTCGAAGAAGAGCGCACGTCTCAGATCGTGGCCAAGAAGCTCAAGGAGTGGGGCTGCGAGGTCACCACCGGCATCGGCAAGACCGGCGTCGTCGGCACGATCCGCGTCGGCAACAATCCCACCGCGATCGGGCTGCGCGCCGACATGGATGCACTGCCGATGGACGAATACAACACCTTCGATCACCGCAGCCAGAACAAGGGCCGCATGCATGCCTGCGGCCATGACGGCCACACCACCATGCTGCTGGGCGCGGCCCAGTATCTCTCGGCCACGCGCAACTTCGACGGCACGGTGCACTTCATCTTCCAGCCGGCCGAGGAAGGCCGCGGCGGCGCCGAGGCGATGGTGAAGGATGGCCTCTTCCAGAAGTTCCCGTGCGAGCAGATCTTCGGCATGCACAATCGCCCCAAGCTCGACGTCGGCAAGTTCGCGATCCGCTCGGGCCCGCAGATGGCGGGCGGCGGCCTGTTCGACATCCACATCACAGGCAAGGGCGCGCATGGCGCGCGGCCGGAGAGCGGCGTCGATCCGGTGATCATCGCCACGCAGATCATCTCGGCGCTGCAGACCGTCGTGTCGCGCAGCATCGCCGCGCTCGATTCGGCGGTGATCTCGGTGACGCAAATGCATGCCGGTGACGCTTACAACGTGATTCCGAACGAGGCCGTCCTGCGCGGCACCATCCGCGCCTTCAAGAAGGAAACGATGGAGTTGGTGAAGGAACGCATCGAGACGATCTCGACAGGTATCGCCCGGACCCTGGGCGGCAGCGCCAAGGCCGACGTGCGCGTCGTGTTCCCGCCGCTGGTCAACGACAAGGACGCGGTGAAGTTCATCGCCGACGTCGCGGCCGACATCGTGGGACCCGAGAACATGAACCGCGAGGGGCCGTACGTGATGGCCTCGGAGGACTTCTCCTACATGCTCGAGCAGGTCCCCGGCGCCTTCATCAACATCGGCAACGGTGGCGGCGAAGGCGGCTGCGAGGTCCACAATCCGAGCTACGACTTCAACGACGAGATCATCACGCTCGGCGCCACCCTGTGGTCGCGCGTGGTGGAAACCAAACTGGCGAAGGATGCCCGCTAAGGTCATCCTCTGGACCGACTATGTGAGCCCCTATGCCTTTGTCGCGAAGGCGGGGGCTTACGACCTCGAGCGGGACTACGACATCGCGCTCGAGTGGCGGCCCTACACGCTCGACATCGCCTCGTTCCAGCAGTCGGTCGAGGCGCGCGATCCGCACCACTGGCGGCGGGTGCGTTACGCCTACATGGATGCGCGCCGCTTCGCCAACAAGCAGGGCCTGACGCTGATGGGTCCGAAGAAGATCTTTTACGCACGCCCGATCAACGCCGGCATGCTCTACGCGCAACAGCACGGCGTGTTCCGCGCCTACAACGATCGCGCCTTCGAAAGATTCTGGAAGCGCGAGCTCGACGCCGAGAGCGTGGAGGCGGTGGAAGCCCTGCTGAGCGAAGCGGGGGCGCCGCCGGGCTTTTCCGCATTTCTTGCAGGTGACGGCGGCGCAGCGCACGACCGCCTACGCGAAGAGGCTGAAGCCTCGGGCGTATTCGGCGTGCCGACCTTTGTTTTCGGCGGCGAGCTGTTCTGGGGCGGCGACCGTATCGGGCTACTGCGCGAGCGGCTCGACGAGAAGGGCGTGGCTAGGCGCTAGACGTCGGTCGCTTCCGGCGGCTGATCGACCGTGCGCTCGATACGCTCGTGCAGCGTCTTCACGTGGCCGCGCTGCTTCTGGGCGCGATCCTTGAGCAGGCGCTTGGCGCGGCGAAACGCGTCGTGCACCGCGGCCTGGGCATCGGCGAAGTGGTTGTCGCCCTGCGGCGCATGATCGACGTTGATGTCGATGTTGCCCGGCAGGGCCATATGGATGCCGACGCTGAACTGATGGCTGCGGTGATGCTTGTCGGGGATGTGCACGGCGACTTGGCAGGCGGTCATCCGGCCGTAGAGCTTTTCGAGGGCTTCGACGTTCTCGCCGATCAGCTGGCTGAGCGATTCGCTGGCGTCACCGCCCTGGAAACTGATCTTCAGTGGCGTTTCCATCGTGCCCTCCCTTTTGTTTCACTGTCCCTTTGAACGTGGGATGTGACGGAGCGGTTGCAAGGCCTTTATAGCCCGCGCTCCGCCAGATAGGCCGCAACCTTGTCTCCCCACAGAGCGGGATAGCCTGAAATGAAGTGGCCCATGACGCCCTCTGGTGGCGTGAAGTCGAGGAACGTGCCCTTGCCGCCGGCGGCCTGGAAAGCGGCGAAGTTGGAGCGCGAATGCGCCAGCGCATAGAAGCGGTCGCGGTCGCCATAGAGCCACAGCATCGGCTGCGCGAAGGCGGCGCCCTGGCGGAAGAGCGGCGGATTGATCTGGTTCACGGTCTGGCAGCTGTCGGACATCCATCCGCCGACGAAATTGATCGCGGCGCGCGGCATCTCGGGACGGCGGCCCGCCCAAGCGACGGTGAGGACTCCCCCGCGCGACTGGCCTCCCACCACGAAGCGGTTGCGGTCGACGAACGGCTGGGCGAGCAGGACCGGCGTCACCGCATCGATATCGCGCAGCGCGCGCTCGGCGCCCGGCAGCGACAAGGTTGGATCGCAGCTGTAGCCACGCGAGCGGTCGATCGAGAAGCCCTCGTCGTAGCGGCCTTCCGAACCGCCGCGCCCGCGCCGGGAGGGCAGGAGCACCGCCCAGCCGCGCGCCGTGAACCAGTTGGCCAAGGCGGTCGGATCGTAGGGCCTAGGGAACAGCGACGGATCGGTGCCGGAGCCGGTCGAGCCATGGTGGAAGATCAGGGTCGGGAAGGGGCCGTTGCCCGCGGGCTTGTGGGTTATGACGGCGAGCTTGACGGTCTCGCCATCGACGGTGACCGGCACCATCGAGCGTTCCTGCGCGGCCGCAGGTAACGCAAAGAGAAGCAGAGCAGAGAGAAGGAAGAGGCCTATTCGGCCGCGACGATTTCCGGCGACGGCGCGGGCGCAGGCCGGGTGACGCGATGGGTCACCATGCGGTGGTGCAGGGCGCGTATCGTGTCGCTGCCCTTGGTCAGGCACATCCATGGGAAGAAACCATGCACGAAGCAGGCGAGGCTGCCCAGCAGCATCCGGCTACCGAAGCCGAAAGCCATGCCCATATGCTGGAAATAGGTCTCGTTGACGGAGGCGGGATGGTCGGTGAAGCGGTTGGACATGCGGGGAAGTTTACCGTCGCGCCTTGGAAATGGGTTGCGAGTTTTACGCTTGTTGCGGCATTCTGGAGAAACAGATTCCAGGAAATAGCCAATGACCGCGAAAATTTCGCTCGATTCGTTCGACAAGCAGATACTGGATTGCCTTCAGAATGACTCCGACATGCCCCTGGCGGAGATCGCGAAGAAAGTTGGCCTCTCCACCACCCCGTGCTGGCGCCGCATCAACCGGCTTCAGGAACAGGGCATCATCAAGTCGAGGGTGGCGCTGCTCGACCGCAAGGCGGTGAACGCGGGCGTAACTGTGTTCGTGGCGGTACGTACCGCCCAGCACAGCGCCCAGTGGCTCGGCCGCTTCGCCAAGGCGGTGTCCACCTTCCCCGAGGTGATGGACTGCTATCGCATGAGCGGCGAGATCGACTACCTGATCCGCCTCGCGCTGCCCGATATCGAGGCCTACGACGCCTTCTACAAGCGGCTGATCGCCAAAGTGGAGCTCTCCGACGTGACGTCGATGTTCGCGATGGAGGAGATCAAGTCCACCACGCGGCTCCCGCTCAACTACCTCCCCTAGCCTCGGCAGTGGCGCGGCTCTAGGATCGCGCCCACCCAGCGAGAGGAAGCGATGAACACGGGCAAAAACCGCAAGAAGGTACTGATTGTCGGCCGCATGCCGCAGGCCGGCATCGACGTGCTGAAGAAGCGCGACGACGTCGACTTCGAGATCCTGACAGACGACAAGCCGGCCTCGCTACATTCGAAGCTGAAGGACGCCAATGCCGTTACTCTCGGCGCCACGCCGTTCCGGCAACCCGAACTCGACGCCGCGCCGGGCATGATGGTGGTTGCCCGCCTCGGCGTCGGCTTCGACGCGGTGGACGTGCTCGCCCTCAACCAGCGCGGCATCCCGCTGATGACCACCGGCATCGCCAACTCCGTGTCGGTGGCGGAGCATGCGATGTACATGCTGCTCGCCTCGGCGCGCCTGGTGAAGAAGTACGATCGCCTCGTGCGCGAAGGCGGCTGGGGCCATCGCCTGACCGATCTTCCGGCCGATCTCTCGGGCAAGTCGATCCTGGTGGTCGGCATGGGCCGTATCGGCTCGCGCACCGTGAAGCGTTGCGTCGCCTTCGAGATGGATACCTACGTGCTCGATCCCAATGTGCCGGAGGCTGAGATCAAGAGGGCGGGCGCCACCAAGGTGACCGACCTCAAGGCGATCCTGCCCAAGGTCGACTTCGTCTCGGTACATTGCCCCAAGGCGCCGGAGACGATCGACATGTTCAACGCCGAGACACTCGGCCTCATGAAGCCCGACGCGTTCCTGGTGAACACTGCGCGCGGCGGCATCGTGAACGAGGACGCGCTCTACAATGCGCTGAAGAACGGCAAGCTGCGCGGCGCAGGGCTCGACGTGCTCGACAAGGAACCGCCCGATGCCGACAACAAGCTGTTCAGCCTCGAGAACGTGATCTTCAGCCCGCACATGGCGGGCGTCACCAAGGAAGCGAGCGACCGCATGGCGGTGACCGCCGTCGAAAACATCCTGTCGGTGTTCGACGGCCATCCCAACGCCGCGCACTGCGTGAACAAGGAAGTGCTGGGCTAGAGCAGATCCTCGATCTCGGCATCGGTTGGAAAACGCCCGGTCCTGGCGCGGCTGTATCGGACGTCGCCATCGATGGTGACGTCGAACTGGCCGGACTTGCCGGGGCGCAACTCGATGTCGGCGGCGCCCATTTTCTGGAGGCTATCCCTCACCCGGAGGGCCTGCGGCTTGTAGCCTCAAGCGCCGCAGAATTCGATCAGCACTTTCATGACACGAAGTTGGGGGCTTAGAGTGCCGCCAGCAAGGGGGAGTTTTTACCGATGAAGTATGGACCGCTCGGCCGTTCGGGCCTGATCGTGAGCCGCATCTGCCTGGGTGGCAATTCCTGGGGCGCCAAGGGCCGCCGCGGCTGGGGCAAGTTCGACGAGACCGAGGCGCCGGCCTACTTCAAGCGCGCGCTCGACGTCGGCATCACCTTCTTCGACACCGCCGACAACTACAACGCCGGCCGCTCCGAGGAGATCATGGGCTCGACGCTGATGAAGATGGCGCGGCGCGAGGACCTCGTGATCTCGACCAAGGTCGGCATCCGGCAGAGCCCGTCGCAGAACGACGTCGGCACCGGCCGCAAGCATCTGCTGGCCTCGATCGACGAGCAGTTGAAACGCCTTCAGACCGACTACATCGACGTCTACCAGCTCCATCGCCTCGATCCCTACACGCCGGTCGAGGAGACGATGTACACGCTCGACCAGATCGTGAAATCGGGCAAGGTGCGCTACATCGGCGGCTCGACGATGCCCGCCTACAAGTTCGCGCAGATGATCATGATAGCCGACTGGAAAGGCTATGCGCGGCCGATTGCGATGCAGAACCTCTACAATCTCATCGCGCGCGAGGAGGAGAAGGAGATGAACCGCCTCTGCCACGAGCAGGGCGTGGGCCTGATCCCGTACTCGCCGCTGGCGCGCGGCTTCCTCGCGGCCAACCGCACCAAGGGCGGCGGCGGCGCCACCGAGCGATCGAAGAACGACGCGAACGTAACGGCGGACAGCTATCGCGACTCCGACTGGGAGATCGCCGAGCGACTGAAGAAGGTGGCGGCGGGCAAGAACTGCTCGCCCGCCCAGGCGGCGCTCGCGTGGATGCTGAGCAAGCCGTACATGGCGGCGCCGATCATCGGCGCAACCAGCCTCGACCAGCTCACCTCCGCCGCTCAGGCGACCGAGGTCACGCTGACGGCCGATGAAGCCAAGATGCTCGAGGAGCCCTACGAGTTCCGGGTGCCGCCGGCCAACTAGCTGGCCGGCGTGCGGCGCCGCTTGAGCGCCCACGCGAAGTACCACGCCAGCAGCGGCAGGAAGACGGCGGCGAACCAGAAGATCGGTTCGGCGCCGTAGCGATCGACGATCGGCGCGGCGACAGGCACGCCGATCGCCTGGCCCACGAACAGGCAGAGCGCGAACAAGGCCAGCGCCGAGCCGCGCGCCTCGGGCGCCATTTGCGTGCCGTTGGTCTGCAGCGTGTTGTGCAGCATGTAGAAGGTGATGCCGCACAGCACGATGGCGCCGAACGCCACGACGGCATTGGGGGCGATCGCCAGCACCGCGAAGGAGAGGCCGAGGCCGCTGCCGCCCCACAGAACGAGGCCGTGTTCGCCCAGCAGGCGCACGAGATGGTGCGCCGTCATCACATAGAGGAAGCCACCGCCGCCGAAGGCCGCGACGGCGAGACCGACCGCGGCGAGGCTGAGACCGAAGTGCAGGTGCAGGTGCGTACCCACGAAGGTGAAGCAGCCCCAGAAGACGCCGCCTTCCAAGGCCACAACGAGGATGATCGTGAGCGCCCACGGCCTTCGCAGCACGCCCAACATCTGGCTCACCATCGAGCCCGCCGCGCGCTCGCCAGGCCGCGCAATATCCGGCCGCGCGCGCATGACCGCGAACAGCGCGATGCCCGCCACGACGTAGATGCTGGTCAGCACCCAGAACACCGCGCGCCAACCCAGCCAGTCACCGAGCGCGCCGCCCATCGCCGAGCCGGTCATCAGGCCCAGCGTCTGGCCGGTGAGAAAGCGGGCAAGCGTCGCCTGACGCTTCTCGTAGCCGACATTGTCGCCCAGCCACGCGATGGCCAGCGGAATGATCGCCGAGCTGGTGACGCCGGTCAGGAAGCGGGTGCCGGCCAGCATGCCGAGCGATACGGCGAGCGCGCTCGCCGCGCAGCACAGGGCGGCCGCGATACAGGCGATCGCGACCACCGGCAGCTTGCCGTAGCGATCGCCGAACGGGCCGTGCACCAGGACGAAGACGCCATTGGCCAGAAGAAAGAGCGTGGTGGCGATCGAGGCGGCGCCGACGGTTACGTGGAATTCTTCGCTGAGCTGGATCAGCAGCGGATCGAGCACGCGCATGTTGGCCGCAGCGGCGAAGGCCGCGACCGACAGCAGAACGATGATGAAAGTGGGAGCGGACCGCGACGCGGCGGCGGAAACGGACATCGCGGCTGGCTTAGCCTACCCGCCTCGTCGAAGCCACTACGCCGCGTGTCGCGCCACCAGTTTTGCCAGCATAGCGGCTTTGCGCTGGCTGGAGCGCGGCCCTTTGCGCAGGCGTGCGAGCTTGCCTTCTTCGAACGCTTCCACGATGGCGTTGTGTACATAGCTCTTGCGCGCGATGGCCGGCGTGTTGGCGAGTTCCTCGGCGACGCTGGTCATGGCGGTCTTGAGCTGGGAACGCCGCGCGCGTTCGCTGGCGGCCGGGGCGAGATTCGAGAGCGCCGCCAGCGCGCCGGACGAGGCCGTCAGCATGCGGAAATCCTTGAGCGAGATGCGCCGGCCCACGACGTCACGCAGGAAGGCGTTGACCTCCTGAGCGTGCACCTGCCGAATCGTGCCGACGGCATCGCGATACTGGAAGAGGCGCCGGCCGGGCAGGGCGAGCAGCCGTGTGAGCGCGCGGGCGAGGCGAGCGTCGCGCACTTCCTTGGTCACGGCCTTGCCGCCCTTGGCCTTGAAGGACAGCACGACGGTGTTGCCGTCGATCTTGACGTTGGATTTAAGGAGGGTTGACGCGCCGCGCGTACCGTTGTCGCGCGCGTAGCTTTCGCTGCCGGCACGGATCGCGGTCAGGCTGACCAGGTGCACGATCGCGGCGATGGCGTGCGCGACGTCGTCATTGTCGCTCGAGAGCGCTTTGGACACGGCGCGTCGGATCGTCGGCAGCGCGCGCGCCAACCGGCCAAGGCGCTGGGCCTTCAGCGCCTCGCGCACTTCTGTCCATTTCGGATGATACCGGTATTGAAGACGGCCGGCCGCGTCGGTGCCGACGGCCTGCAGGTGCGCCGCGGGATCGGCGGCGTATCGAACATCGACGTAGGCCGGCGGCATGGCAAGCGAGCGCAGGCGGGCCACGTCCCTGGCGCCGCGAAGCACGGCGCCCGCTTCCGTACGGAAGCCGAAACCCGTGCCACAGCGCACCCGTCGCAGGGTGAGCGCCTCGGCGCCGACGACGACGAGGCCCTGTTCGGCCGCGAGGGTGGCAATGAGCTTTGAACGTCGCATGGCGGAAAGCTCAACGCGCTCCGGCCTTCGACGTTCCCGCGAGGAGGGCTAAGCTTCCGGTATGAAACTGAAAGACAAGGTCGCCATCGTCACCGGCGCGGGCTCCGGGATTGGCGCCGCCACGGCGCGTCTGTTCGCGGCGGAGGGCGCCCATGTGGTCCTGGTCGACCGCGACGCCGAAGGACTGCGCAAGGTCTCCGGCGAGATCGCAGGCTCGCTCGCGATCGAGGCCGACGTCAGCGACAACGCCCAGGCGCATGACGGCGTGGCTCTGGTGATGAAGCAATGGGGCCGCATCGACGTGCTGATGACGGCGGCCGGCATCTCCCTCGGCGGCACGGTCGATACGATCGACGAGGCGACCTGGGATCGCACTTTCGCCGTCAACGTGAAGGGCAGCTATCTCTGGATCCATCACGCCATCAAGCCGATGATCGCGGCGAAAGCGGGCACGATCGTGACCGTGGGTTCGCAGCTTGCGCAGTCGAGCATCGGCCGGAACGCAGCCTACATCGCCTCCAAGGGCGCGATCGCCTCTTTCACCAAGACCATGGCCGTCGACCATGCCGCGCAGGGCATCCGGATCAACGCGCTGATGCCGGGCGTCATCGACACGCCGATGCCGGCGCGCTCGCTGCAGCGCCAGGCCGATCCCGAGGCGGCCAAGGCCTTCTGGCGGCGGCGTCATCCGATGGGCCGCATCGGGCAGCCCGAGGAAGTGGCCAAGGCGGCGCTCTTCCTGGCGAGCGACGACTCGTCTTTCGTGACCGGCACGCTTCTGTTCGTCGACGGCGGCTGGACGGCGCATTGATGGGCAAGAAGCTCACGGACGCCCAGATCGCGCAGTACGAGCGCGACGGCTACGTCTGTCCGGTCGACGCCTTTTCGACGGAACGCACGCGCGCGTGGCGAGAGCGGCTCGAGAGCTTCGAGCGCGCGCAGGGCCAGAAGATGACGCGCGGCCACAATTTCAAGCCGCACCTGCTGTTTCCGTGGGTCGACGAGATCGTTCATTCACCCGAGGTTCTCGATGCCGTCGAGGATCTGATCGGACCAGACATCCGCCTGTTCCATCTCACGGTCTGGCCCAAGGATGCGGGTTCCGGTGCCTATGTGAGCTGGCACCAGGACGCGACCTACTTCGCACTCGATCCCGTGTGCCATGTCACCGCCTGGGTGGCGCTGACGGATGCGCCGGTCGAGGCGGGCTGCATGGAAGTGGTGCCCGGATCGCACAAGCTGGGCCAGCTTCGGCATGCCGAGATGCAGGATCCCGAGAACCTGCTGTCGCGTGGGCAGGCGCTCGCGGTCGATGTCGATCGCACGAAGACCGCGTTCATGCCGGTGAAGGCGGGGCAGTTCTCCCTGCACCACACGCATCTCGTCCACAATTCGCGGCCCAACCGGTCGGCCGACCGGCGCATCGGCCTCGGCATCAGCTACATCCCGACGCATGCGCGCTGCACCGCGCCCTCGCGCGTCACCGCCATGTTGGTGCGGGGCGAGGACAGGCACGGTCATTTCGACGACGAGCGCCGCCCGACAGAGGAGGCCGGCGCCGAAGAGCGTGCTTTCCATGCCGAGGCGGTCGCGCGCTTCCGCACCATGAACGCCGAGATTTCCACGAAGGGTTAACATGCACACGATTCGCCTGCCGTATCACGACCGCTATCCCTACTCGCCGATCACCGAGCGCAAGGATTACTCCTGGCCGGGGGGCAAGCGGCTCGCGGTCTACATCGGCCTCAACATCGAGCACTTCGCTTTCGGAGCGGGCGAGGGACATCTGCTCACCGTCGCCAACCCGCCGCCGGACCCGCGCACCTTCGCGTGGAGGGATTACGGCAACCGCGTCGGCGTCTGGCGCCTGCTCGAGATGTTCGACGAGCTGAACCTGCCGGCCTCGCACCTGATCAACACCACGGTGTTCGACTATGCGCCACAGATCGTCGACGCGTTGAAGGCACGCGGCGACGAATTCGTCGGCCACGGCCGCACCAATGCCGAGCGGCATGGCGGCATGTGGGAAGCCGACGAGAAGCGCTTTCTCGAGGAAGTGCGCGACGCGATCGAGAAGGCATCGGGCAAGCGGCCGCGCGGCTGGATGGCGCCGTGGATGGCGTCGACGCGGGTGACGCCGGATCTCCTGAAGGAGACGGGCTACGACTTCCTGATGGACTGGCCCAACGACGACCAGCCGATCTGGATGAAGACGCGCTCGGGCCCGCTGATGAGCGTGCCTTACCCGATCGAGGTCAACGACTCGCCCCAGATCCTGGTGCGCCACCATACAGGCGACGACTTCCGCGACTTCATCATCGCCCAGTTCGAGGAACTGCTGCGCCAGTCGGCCAAGCAGCCGCTGGTCTGCGGCATTGCGCTGCACACGATGATCGTGGGCCAGCCTTATCGTTTGCGGGCATTGCGCGAGGCGCTGGAGCACATCGCCAAGCACCCGCAGAAGGACAAGGTCTGGTTCACGCGGCCCAGCGACATCTACGATCACTGCGCTGCGCTGCCCAAGGGCACGATGGTCCCGGCGGCGGTATAGACGAAGCGGAGGAGGGCGCTTTTCGTGGGAAATTTCTATACGGACGTGATCGTTCCCGATGCGCGCTACAATTCGACGGCGAGAATTAGCGATATTGCGCTGCTGGAACCCGTGACGCGAGACGCGGTCCAGAAAATCATCGCGGATGCGGCGGCTCAAGGGCTTGCTCTCATGGTGTTCGAGACCTATCGAAGCCAGGCACGGCAGAAGGCGCTGTTCGATCAGGGAGCAACCAAGCTTCGCGATGTCGGAGTGCATGGTTACGGACTGGCGTGCGACATCGTGAAAAGCATCAATGGTGAGCCGTCCTGGAAGGGGGACTTTTCTTTGGTCGGCCAGCTTGCCCGCCAGCATCAGCTCATCTGGGGCGGCGACTGGGGAAATCCAGGCATCCCGCACAGCTTCATCGATTCCGTGCATGTCCAGAGGTGCGCGCTGACGCGCCAGGCGAGCCTGTTTACAGGCAAGTGGTATCCGGATTCGGCGTACAATCCTTACTCGGATGGATGATGGTGGCGCTCGCGAAATCTGGCCTGAGCTTCACCGAGACCATCGAATTCCCGGCGCTGAACGAAGCCGGAAAGGACGTGGCGTACTTCACGGTCCCGGCGGCTTTCGATCCGCAGAAGCCATTTTTTCTCGTCATATTCTTTCACGGCTTTGATGAGCCCTTTGCCGAGCAGATCGAGCGGCTGGCATTGGCCTCGCAAGTCGCATCGTCGGGCGCGAACTGCATCCTGGTGTGTCCGCGGACGGCCATCGATCGGGCGACGGAGACCAACCCCGGGAAATTGGGAGACGAGGATTACTTCGAGAAATTTCTTGGCGCGCTCCCGCCTCACGTCGAGAAGCGGCTTGCGGGGCAGGGCGTCGATACGACGGGTTTTCTGGAACGGGCCGCTGCGGCGCCCCTGGTCGTGGCGACATTCAGCGCGGGCCACCGGCTCGCCTCGTGCGCCGTATCGTATGAGGCCGTGCTGGAACGGCTGGCGGCCTGCGTCTTTTTCGATTCGCTCTACCGGAGCGACTGTTACTACATCTCGCCCAAAAGCGTCCTCGAGGCCGGCGCCCTCGTCGGAGTGCATCGGAAGATCTACGATCGGGGGACACCCGACGAACTCAACAACCACGCCAATCTGTCGGCGTCTCTGGTCAAGATCGGCCATTCACCCCTCCCGTCGATCGACGCCGCGGCAACGCTGCACGCGGGCGTGGCGGTGATGGAGTCCGTCGACATCGCCGATCACTGGCGGATCGTCGCGGACTCCTCGCGCCTGGCTGCAATCCTCAGGAAGGTCGACACCCGACCGGCGGCCCGGCCGCCAAGCCTGGTATGACGTCCTAGGCGGCCGCTTTTTTGCGGTTGGCCTCGAGGCGTGCATCGACCAGGGCGACACCGGCGTCGATTACCGGGTGGCTGAGGCCTTTCTGCTTGGCGATCAGCTGCACCAGCTTGTCGGCGCGCTCGATGTTGGGCACGCCGTTCTGCAACGCGCGCGCGGCCGAGGCCGGGCGGGTGAGGCTTTCGGCCGCGGCGGCGTACTTCTCGAAGGGCACGAGATCCTTGGGGTCGGCGCCGATCTTGACGCAGAGGTCGTAGACGAAATTGTAGACCGAGCGCGAGGTCTCGATGTCGCTGTGCACGGCTTCCTGCGCGGTGCGCATCCCGTCCTTGGTCACGCAGCGGTAGTTGCCGGCCAGCAGCATCGACCATTTGGCGAGCGGCACGAAGATGCCGTCATAGACGCGCAGCTTCACCGGCAGCTCGATCTTGCCTTCCGGCGTGTCGAAGCGCACCGCGTCGATGTCCTTCTCGAGCTGGCGCAGGATGTTGGTCGACTTCTCGTCCTTGAAGCGCGCGACCTTGAAGTTGGTCGGCAGGGTGACCTGCAGCACGTTGACCTTCTCCTCGGGCGGGCGGATCGCCTGCGGATCGGGGCTGCAGAGCGTGAGCGTCTCGGGATCGAAGCTGTCCCACACCGACGGATCGGTATAGGCGGGCTTCAGCAGGTCGTGGTTGAGGCCGGGGATGCGCCGCACGTAGGGCAGCGGCGGCATGTTCATGATCGACATGCAGGGCACGCGGGACTTGGCGACCCTGTCGAGCAGCTCGCGCACGCCGGGCGACCGGTACTGCGGCTCCTGCATGGCGAGACCGATGAGGTCGAAATCGGCGGGGTTGGCGCTGTCGACGCCGCCCGCGGTCACCTTGCCCGGGAGCGTGCGGGAGTCGATCACGACCGGCTCCTTGCGGCCGCGGATCGGCATGCGCACGCGGAAGCCTTCGGCGTTGATCAGGTCGGCTTCGGCCGGCAGGCAGATCAGGTGCACCGAATGGCCGCCAAACATGAGCTTGGAGGCGAGGAGCGATCCATAGGACGCGCCCATGATCATGATCTTGTAAGGCATTTCGGCGCTCCCTGGCTTGTTCTTTGGTTTTATTCGTGGACGAAGTTTACTGGCACTCACCTTCGCCGCAAAGGCCCGCTAAGGTCACGACAATGTTCCCTCTCGCACTCGCACACTGGCTGGCCGACTCCGGCCTGCGGAACTTGCCGCTCGAAGAGCTGGTCGACGGGTTCTCCCGCCGCCTGAATGACGCAGGCGTGCCGGTGGCGCGCGTGTTCGTCGGCATGAACACGCTGCACCCACTGATCCGGGCGCGCAGCTTGATCTGGGACCGGGCCACGGGGCCCAGCACGCATTTCGAGTTTCAGCATGGCGAGATCGAATCGCCGATCGTGCGCCAGAGCCCGTTCGCGGCGATGCTGCGCGATCGTGTTGGCGAGCAGCGGATCAGGCTCGATGAGCCCGGCGCGCCCGGTGAATCGCCGGTATTTGCCGAGCTGCGACGCGAGGGCATGACGGATTGGCTCGGCCGCGCCTTTCCCTTCGGCGAACTCACGTTCAAGATCGGTGGCGCCGATTCGACGGAGCGCGCGAGCCAGTTGGGGGTCGTGATGTCGCTCACGACGGATCATGGCGGCGGCTTTTCGGATGGCCATCTCGCGGTGGCGCGCGCCGTCCTGCCGCTATTCGCCCTCGCCATCAAAGGCTCTACCATCGGCGTACTGGGGCAAGGGCTGCTGGAGACCTACCTCGGCGCCGATCCGGCGCGGCGCGTGCTGGCGGGCTCGGTCCGCCGCGGCGAGGTGTCGAGCGTCGAGGCGGTGCTGCTCTATGCCGACCTGCGCTCCTTCACGCCGTTCGCCGACACCTTGCCCGGCAACGAGTTGATGGCGCTGCTCGACAGCTGCTTCGCCTGCATGGTGCGGCCGGTCAGCAAGCATGGCGGCGAGGTGCTGAAATTCCTGGGCGACGGGCTGCTCGCGATCTTCCGCATCGATGAGCGCCGGCGCGCGGAGATCTGTGCCTCGGCGCTCGCGGCAGCGAGCGAGGCGCTCGACCTGATGGACATACTGGCGGAGACGCGCCGGAGTGAAGGGAAGGAGACGCCTGGACTCGACATCGCGTTGCACGTCGGCACCGTTCAGTACGGCAACGTCGGCACGGACGCACGGCTCGACTTCACCGTGATCGGCCCGGCGGTCAACGAAGCGGCGCGCATCGAGGTCCTGTGCAAGGAATTGGGCCAACCGCTCGTGATGAGCGCCGCCTTCGCGGCCTCCGCGACCTCGAGCCGGCCGCATCTCGTGTCGCTCGGCCACCATCGGCTGCGCGGCGTGCGTGAGGAAACGGAACTGTTCGGCCTGGCGGGCTAGGCCAACCCGACCGCCCAGAGCGCGAAGGCGTAGGCGATCGCGACCTCGTCGAGCCGGTTGAAGCGGCCGGACGAGCCGCCGTGGCCCGCGCCCATGTTGGTGCGCAGCAGCACCGGGCCGCCCGAGGTCATGGTGGCGCGCAGGCGCGCGATCCACTTGGCTGGCTCCCAGTAGGTGACCCGCGGATCGGTGAGGCCGCCCATCGCCAGGATCTTCGGGTAGTCCTTCGCCGCGACCTGGTCGTAGGGCGAGTAGGAGAGGATGTACTCGAAGGCCGCCCTGTCGGTGATAGGGTTGCCCCACTCGGGCCACTCGGGCGGCGTGAGCGGCAGGGTCTCGTCCAGCATCGTGTTCAGGACGTCGACGAAAGGCACCTCGGCCACGATCCCCGCGAACAGCTCACCCGCGCGATTGGCGACGGCGCCCATCAGCATGCCGCCGGCGCTGCCGCCGTGACCGACGATGCGTTTGGCCGAGGTGTACTTGCTGTCGATCAGGGCGCGGCCGGCGGCCGCGAAATCGTCGAACGTGTTGGTCTTCTTCTCGCGCTTGCCGTCGAGGTACCAGTTCCAGCCCTTTTCCGCGCCACCGCGGATATGGGCGATGGCGTAGACGAAACCGCGGTCGACCAGCGACAGGCGGTTTGCCGCGAACGACGCCGGCATCGACATGCCATAGGAGCCGTAGCCATAAAGCAGCAGCGGCGCTTTGCCGTCCTTCACGAGGTCGCGCCGGTGCAGGATCGAAACCGGCACCTCGGCGCCATCCTGCGCCTTGGCGAAGAGGCGCGTCGTGACATAGGCGGCGGGATCGTGACCCGAGGGAATCTGCTGGCGCTTGCGCAGGGTGCGCTGCCTGGTCTCCATGTCGTAGTCGTAGACCTCGGTCGGCGTCGTCATCGACGAATAGGCAAAGCGCGTCGTGGTGGTGTCGAATTCGTAGCCACCGATGGCGTCGAGCGAATACGCCGCTTCGTCGAAGGCGATCTTGTGCTCCTCCGCCGTGCGCAGGTCACGGATCACGATCGAAGGCAGCGCATTGGCGCGTTCCAGCCGCACCAGATGGTTGGCGTAGAGCTGAAGGTTCAACACGTAGACGCCGGGCCGGTGAGGAATGAGTTCGCGCCAGTGCGGCCGGTCCGGCGTGGCAAGCGGCGCCGTGGCGATGCGGAAATCGATCGCGCCGCCCTCGTTGGTCAGGATGAACAGTTCATCGCCGCGATCGTCGACGCTGTAGCGCACGCCCTTTTCGCGCGGCGCGACCAGGCGCGGCGTCGCGTCCGGATCGGAGAGGTCGAGCAGCCGCTGCTCCGATGTGTCGTGGTCGCCGCCGCCGATGACGCAGAAGCGGCCGCTGGCGCTCTCGCCGATCGTCGTGAACCAGCCGCTGTCCTTCTCCTCGTAGACTAGTACGTCGTCGGACTGCGTCGTGCCGAGGCGATGACGGAAAACCTTCAGCGGGCGATGGTTGTCGTCCTTCTCGACATACAGGAAGAACGAGGCGTCGCTGCCCCAGACCACGCCGCCGCTCGCGCGCTGGACCTCGTCGGGCAGGTCCCGGCCTGTCGCCCAGTCGCGCACCTTGATCGTGAAATACTCGGAGCCGCGGACGTCGGCCGTCCAGGCCATGAGCTTGTGGTCGGGCGAATGACGCGTGCCGCCGAACTTGAAATACTCCGACTCTTTGGCGAGCGCGTCGCCGTCGAGGATGGTGTGGAACTCGCCGCCGTCGCGGGGCTGGCGGCCGATCTGCTCATGCTGCCCGCCCTGACGATATTTCCACGCATAGGCATAGGGTCCATCGGGCATCGGCACGCCCGAATCGTCTTCCTTGATACGCCCGCGCATCTCGGCGACGAGTGTCTTCTGGAGTTCCGCCGTCGGACCGAGAAGTTCCTCGGTGTAGGCGTTCTCGGCCTCGAGATAGGCGCGAATGTCGGGTTGCAGCACCGACGGATCGCGCAACACCTCCTGCCACTTCGCGTCCTTCAGCCAGGCATAGTCGTCGACGACGGTTACGCCGTGGCGGGTGAAGGGCGCGGGACGCTTTTGCGCGACAGGAGGCTTGCTCACTCCATCTCCTCAGTAGTTGCCGCTCTTGGCCGCGACCTTGAGCGAGGGCGCGGACTTGTCGCCCAGCATGCCGCGCATCTCGGCACCCTTGGTATCCCACCAGTCGGCAAGGATGCGGACATCCCAGCCGATGCAGAAATGCTGCACGCCCATCTTCAGGTACTTCTCGGCCTGGCCCGGATCGCGCAGTTCGACGCGCGGGTTCTTGCCCATCTTGAGCGCCATCTCGATCGTCTTCTTCTCGGCCGCGACGACTTCGGGGTCGTTGTGCTGGCCGGGCTTGCCGATGCTCATGGAGAAGTCCGAGCCGCCGAACTGCACCATGTCGATGCCCGGCACCGAGAGAATGTTCTCGAGATCGTCCACGCACGACTTCTTCTCGACCATGATCGCGATCACGACGTCGTTCAGCGCGTCGACGTAGATCGGCTGGCCGCCTTCGCGCACCGTGCCGACATCGCGCCGCATGCCGACGCCGAGGCGTCCGCGGCCCCGGGCGCCCGCCGCCATCGTGGTCTCGGCGCGCACCGCATCGACGGCGGCCTTGGCGTCCTCGACGTTTCGGATGTCGGCGAACAGCACGCTCTGGAATCCCGCGCCGATCGCGCGCATGGCCTGGTGCGTGTACTGGGTCTGCTCGATCTTGATCATGCCGCCCAGGCCCGAGACCTCGAAGGCGCGGCCGAGATTGTCGAGATCGTGCATGGTGAAGGGCGCATACTCGGCGGTGAACTCGACATAGTCGTACTGTTTGGAATGGCCGATCAGCTCCACAAGCGTGGGCCAGCAGGAAAGAATATGCGTGCCGACGGTGGGTTTCCCGGCAGACAGGGCTTCACGGAGTTGATTGCGGCGCATGGCGGTTCCCCCTCGAGGTTGGTTCGGGCTACTCTCGCATCTTGTGTAGGGGGAGTTCCATGTTTCCGTCGAAAGAAAATCTGACCATTTGCTTCGCTCACGCCGCTTACCAGATGAAAGCTCGCTTCGATGCGCGAAAAACCGGCATCAAGTCCTTCCAGGTATCTTCCTATGACGAATTCCTGAAGCGCATTGGCGAGGCGGACGTGGTGAGCGCGTCAGGCATGTGGAAGAACGACCTTCTGCCGCACGCCAAGAAGCTGAAATACATCCAGTCGATCAGCTCGGGCATGAACCAGTACGACGACAAGGCGATCAACGCGGCGGGCGTGAAACTGTGCAGCGGCGCGGGCGTGAACGCGGTCGCCGTCGCGGAGCATGCGATTTCACTGATCCTGGCGGTGGCGCGGCGTCTGCCCGAGGCCCGCGACAATCAGCACAGGAAGTTCTGGCGCGGCATGATCGGCGACCTCACGACGCGCGAGGATGAAATCTCCGGCAAGACCATGCTGGTGGTCGGCATGGGGCGCATCGGCAGCCATCTCGCCAAGCTCGGCAAGGCATTCGGCATGAAGGTGATCGGCATACGTCAGGACCCCAAGAAGGGCACCAACGGCGCCGACTCGATCCACGCAATGGGTGAACTTGTGAAAGTCGTGCCGCAGGCGGACATCGTGGTGCTGGCCTGTTCGCTCACGCCCGAGACAACGGGCTTGATGAGCGCGGCCGCGTTCGCTGCAATGAAGCCGTCGGCGATGTTCGTGAACGTGGCGCGCGGCAAGGTGGCCGATGAGGCGGCGCTGACCGCCACGATGCAGGGCAACAAGATCTTCTACGCGGCGCTCGACGTGACGGCGGAGGAACCGCTCGCGGCGTCGTCGCCGCTCTGGGATCTCCCCAACGTCTTCATCACGCCGCATACGGCGGGGGAAACCCGAGCCTATGAAGACAACGTGATCGACATCCTGATCGAGAACCTGGAACGCCTTTGGAAAGGCGACCAGGTTCTGCGCAATCAGGTCTAGACGCGAAGACTACTTCTTCTCTTTATCATCCGGCTTGGCGGCGGGTGCCGGAGCCGGATGCGGCGCCGGTGCCGGTGCCGGTGCAGGAGCTGCCTGCGGATGCGGTACCTGCGCCTGCTGCGGGGGAGCGGCGTGCTGCACGGGCGGTGCGGGTGGCGCCTGCACGTGCTGGGGCTGCGGCGGAGGGGCCGGGGGAGCCGCATGCTGAACAGGCGGCGGCGTCTGTACGTGCTGCGGCTCCACATGCTGAGGCGGCGGCGCGGCATGATTTTCCGCCGGGCGCGGCGCTTCGGCCTGATGCGGCGGCTGCGGCGGAGCCGCGTGCGGCGGCTCGGCGGCTTGGTGCTGCGGCTGCGGCGGAGCAGCGTGAGTTTCCGCGGGGCGTGCGGGCTCACCGGGTTTCGGCGGCTCGGGACGATTGGCCTGCGGCGTGGCGGGCTGTCCGGGCTTCGGCGGTTCGGCGCGGTTGGCCTCGCCCGGACGATTGGACTCGCCGGGACGCGTGGCCTGCGGCGTCGCGGGCTGACCTGGCAGGCCGGGCTTCGGCGGTTCGGCGCGGTTCGCTTCGGCCGGACGATTGGGCTCACCCGGACGGTTTGCCTGCGGCGTCGCGGGCTCACCCGGCTTGCCGGGCTTCGGCGGCTCGACGCGGTTGGCTTCGGCCGGACGGTTGGGTTCACCCGGCTTGTTCGGCTGGGCGGCGTTCGGCTGTTGCGGCTGCGTACGCTCGCCTTGGATCACCGGCGGAGGCGCGCCACGACGCGGCTCGAGCGGCGGCGGCGCGACTTTGGCGCCGGGCGCTGGCGGCGCCGTACGCTCGACGATCTTCGGGCCGGGCGCTTCGTGGCGTTGCTCCGGCGTCGGGCGACCGAGCTGCTGGACGCCGTTGAACCGTGTATCGGCGGCCTTGGGCGCGTTCGCCTGTGCGTTGGCTCCCGCGCTGGCCTGCGTCGGCGCGGGCGGTGCCGAGACGGCAAGAACCGGTGCGTTCGCGAGCTTGTCGGCGGAGACCTTGATGGCTGCCCGCTCGACGCGCTGCGAACTCACGAAAGCCTGGGCCGGGACCACGGTGGTGAAGCGCCGATTGGCCATGTGATCGCGTTGATCGTTGCCGGTGATCGCCTCGTGACGCTCGGCGCGGTTCCAGCGGTCGTCCAAAATCGCGCGCTCGACACGCGCGTTGTTGTTGATGCGCTCGTAATAGGCGCGATCATTCGTGTATGGCGGAACATAGGCTTCGCGCGGTCCCAACGGGAACCAGCCCACGGGTTGGTTGCTGTTGCTGCCGAGTGCCAAGCTGAGTTCGGCGCCGCCCACGAAGGCGACCAGCGCGGGCGCATAAACGGCGCGCTCGCGGCGTTCCGGCGGCACCCAGAACCAGCGGTTGTTGCGGTTGGCCCAGCGGCCGTAGTGATAGGGCGCGAAGCCCCACGGCTGCTCGTCGACCCAGGTCCAGCCGTAAGGCTGCGAGTAGGCCCACGAGCCGGTGCTGTACGGCTGCCAGCCATCGGGCACCCGGTTGGGCGACCAGACCTGACCGTAGTCGGGATCGTTGGACCAGCCACCGTAGGCCTGCATGTCCTCGTAGCCGACGACGTCGGAAGAAATGTACTGCGGCGGAGAATAGGAGACCTGCTGGTCGCGCTGCGCCCAGTACTGCGGCACCGGCGGCGGCGCGGTCTGGATCGTGTGCAGCTGCGGCGACTGCGCATCGCCCGAGATCTCGCCCACTTCGCCGGCGCGGACCGCCAGCACCTGGCCGTTGATGCCGGTGATCTGCGCGGCGCCGGAGCGGACGCCAAGACGCGTCGGATCCTGCGTCGAGCCGGATTCGATGTAGTAGTCGCCCTGGCCCTCGAGCTTCACCGTGCCGCGCGGCGTCACGATCTCGTAGGGCTGGGCCGTATCCATCGTGAAGGTCTTGATATCGAGGCGACCCTGGTCGAGTTGCAGGCGCGTTGCGCTGTCGTCGACCTGCAGCATGTCGAGCTGGGTCGACTGGTCGAGTCGCACCCGGGTGCCGGCGACCGAGATCTCGCTGCGCGCATTGGGCTCCGTCCAGAGAGAGTCGCCCGTGGTCAGCGTTTCGTTCACCGCCGCCGCCGTCCAGTTGGAGTCCTGCGCATCGTGGAACGACACCGTGCCCTCCGCAAACGCGAGGCGACCCACGCGAGCGGGCGGATCTGCCTGCGTCTGGGCACTGGCGACGCCCGCGATGGCGATGACCCCGGTTCCGAATACCGTGGCCATCAAGTAGGGAATGCTGCGATGAAAGACGTTGTTCATTTGCGCCCTCCTGGAGCGTGATGATTTCCGCAAGAGGAGATACGCACCCTTCGAGCCCTAGTTCCCCAGCGCCATTCGCGGTTAATATTCGGCGTCCCCCGGAACAGGAGCTTGAAATGAGCGTTGCAGACCCCAATCGCACGATCCTCACCGGGGAGAATCCCTTCATCCGGCTGTCGTCCAAGGACGGCGATCCCAACTCGACGGACGCGAGCTTCTGGCGGATTCTCTTTAGCCCGGCCGGACCCGGCCACGTGCTCTACATCAAGAGCGAGCTGACCGAAGGTCGCTGGCGCATCTACTCAGACAACATCGCGATGGCGCGCTGGCTGCAGAAGACGGTGCAGGGGATGCTCAATTCCGAGCTCAAGGATCTGACGATCCCGGTCATCGACGCCGATTTCCGCAAGTCCGGCGACGCGCGCGATTTCTGGACGGAGCACGTCTCCGCGCTCGACAGCGAGATCGCGCTCACCTGGTACGACATCGGCGAGCCGCTGTTGATCCACACCCAGCCGGGCACGGGCCCCAACTCACGCCCCTACGGCGTTTGCACGGTGCTCATCCCGGCTCTGTCGGCGCGCCTTACCATCGACGGCGTCGAGGCGAAAGGACAGCCCTGGAAGCGCGAGCGCGAAGGCCAGCCCTTCAGCACCTGCGCGCTGGCCTTCTCGGAAAGCTGGACGGAGCCCCGTTAGGCTCCGCCCATCGTCGTCGCTACTTCTTCTCTTCGGCCGGCGGCTTGATGTCGTCGGCTTTTTTCTTTTCGGCATCGGTCGCCGGCGCGACATGCTCGGGCTCTGCCGGCTTGGGCCCGGCCTCACGCTGCGCGGGAGGAGTCTCGTGCGGAGTGGCCGCGGGCTTCGGCGGTTCGACCGCCTTGGCTTGGGCCGGTGCGGGCTTGGCAGGCGCGGCCGTTGCCTTGTCGTCCTTGAGAACCGGTGGCGCAGGACCGGTGCGGGGTGCCAGCGCAGGCGCCTCACGCGGCGGGCGAGCGGCGTTCGGTACGGCGGTGGTCGCCGGTGTGTTCACCGTGATCTTGGGGCCAGGTGCCGCCGGCGTCGGCCGTTCCGCCGCGCTCGGCTTGCCGAGGGCGGGCATGTCGGTGACGGCAGTCTTGGCGACAGGCAAGTTCGTGGAAACGCCGACCTTGGTCTGCGCGTCTGCCTTGGCCTGCGCATCGGCCTTGGCCTGAGCCTCCGCCTTTGCCTTCGCGTCGCCCTGCACGCGCGGGTCGGCCGGTTTGGCTTCGGCAGGCTTTGACTCGGTGGGTTTTGGCTCACTCGCCTTCGGTCCGGTAGGCCTGGCGGCGGGTGCCGTCGCCGCCTTCGGATCGGGCGATCTCGCCGCCGGCGGTGCCGTGGCGGCAGGTGGGGTCGGCTCCGTTGCTTTCGTGGGGGCGGTCGCGGGCTTTACGGCCAGCGACGCAGACGGAGCGGGCGGCGCCGCGACGACGGCCACCGGCATGGCCGCGACCTTTTCCGGCGCGATTTTCAGGGCCGCACGCGCAACCGGCTGCGAGCGCACGAAGGTCTCCGACGGGACGACCGTCGCAAACAGATGGTTCAGCAGCGCGCTCGCGACAGGAGTTGCCGCCGTTTCGTGACGCTGCGTCCGCTGCCAGCGATCGTCGAGGGTGTTCTGCTGGATCTCGGCGGAGCGGTTGATGCGGTTGTAGTAGTCGCGATCGGCGGTATAGGCCGGCACATAGGTTTCACGCGGTCCGAGCGGGAACCAGCCCACCGGCGCGTTGCTCTGGTTGCCGAGCGATACGGAGAGTTCGACGCCGCCGATGAAGGCGACCAGCGCCGGCGCGTAGACCGGCTGCACGTCGCGCTGTGGCGGCACCCAGACCCAGCGGTTATTGCTCTTGGCCCAGCGGCCGTAGTGATACGGCGCGTAGCCCCAGGGCTGATCGTCGATCCAGGTCCAGCCCCAAGGCTGCACGTTCGACCAGTGGCCGTTGCGGTAGGGCTGCCAGTCGGCGGCCACGGAGCGCGGCGTCCATACGTTGCCGTACTGCTTGTCGTTGCTCCAGCTGCCGTAGGTATTGAGATCTTCGTAACCGGTGACGTCGGACGACAGATACTGCGTCGGCGCGTCGTAGCTCACCTGGCGGTCGCGGTCCGCCCAACGCGGCTGAAGCGGTGGCGGCGCACTGTTGACGGTGCGCAATTGAGGCGTGCCGATGTCGCCGGCGATTTCACCGACTTCACCCGCGCGAACGGCGAGGGTCTGGCCGTTGAGGCTCTGGATCTGTGCCGCGCCGGAGCGCACGCCGAGGCGTGTCGCATCCTCGGTAGAGCCGGCCTGGATGTAGTAGTCGCCCTGCTGCTGCAGGGTGATCGTGCCGCGCGGGGTGACGATCTGGTAAGGCGTCCTGGTGTCGAGCGTAAAGGTCTTGATGTCGAGGCGGCCTTGCGCGACCTGAAGACGGGTCTGGCTATCGTCGACGGTCAGGAATTCGAGCTCGGTCGAGCCGTCGAGACGGATGCGCGTGCCGGCGAGCGAGACTTCGCTTTCTGCATTGGCCTCTGTCCAGATCGCGTCGCCCGACGTCAGCGGCGTGTTGACGATCGCCTTGCTCCAGCCGGCCTCGTCCTGGTCGTGGAAGGAGACGCTGCCGTCGTTGAAGGCCAGCCGCCCGACCCGGCTGGGCGGATCGCTCTGGGCCTGGGCAGTCCCTGCCACGGCGAAGAGTCCAGCGAGCAGCGCCACGGCGCCGCGAAAGGGGTGGCTCATGCTTCGTTTCCTCTTCAACCCCGGGAAGGGGCGGAGTGAAACGCAGCCTGTGTCGTGGCGTTCCGTCGCCGCGACGCTATTTAGGAACGCTCGACGATCGCCTGGATGATTCCGGCGCGGCCTTCCTTGAGATTGCGGCCGAGGTTGGCGCCCAAGGCCGGGAAATCCGCGCCCATTGCGATATGCAGGCCGAGGGCGGGCGGAGGCGCTGCTGGTGCCGCCGCGCGCGCCTTCTGCTGCTCGGCGAACCAGTCGACGGCAATCCGGGTGTTGTCGTTCCAGAGCGTGACCTTGAAGCCGGCCTTCTCGAGCGCATCGCGCATGGCGTCCGGCGTCACGAGAAAGCTCGTGTCAGCCGTGCGCGACCATGGCACGGGAAAGTGGATCGGGCCTCCGGTGCCGGCGACGACATCGTAGATCGCAAAGCGGCCGCCGGGTTTCAGCACACGATGGACTTCACCGTAGAGCCCGGGGCGATCGGCGATGTTCATCGCGACATGCTGCGTCCACGCGATGTCGAAACTTTCGTCCGGATAAGGCAGCGAGAGGGCATTGGCGCAGTCGTAGGAAACTTTTTCCGCCAGACCGGCACGCCCTGCCAGATAGGTGGCGGCGTCCACGAAGGCAGGGCTGAGATCGACGCCCTTCACCGTGCAGTCGAACTTTGCCGCGAGATAGCGCGAGGGTCCGCCGAGACCGGAGCCGATGTCGATCACCGACGCTCCCGGAGCGATCGCCAGCGCCGCCCCCAGCTCGACGGTCGCCGCCATGCCGCGGGTATGGAACTGGTCGAGTGGCGCCAGATCGGCCGGCGTGAGCGTCCTGTCGGCAAATCCTGCGGCGGCCAACGCGGCGGCCATCCTGTCTCGCAAGTCGTGATCGCCGTAGTGGTCGATGACTTTGGCTTCATTCATCAGATGAATTTATGCTCATATGAGCGTATTGCAAGGCAAGGTTTCCTCTACAATCGATCAGGGATGCTCATGGATCCAGTCTGCAACTGCTTTTCCCTACGTCAGGCGACGCGCCGCGTGACCCAGCTCTACGACCAGGCGCTGGCGCCCCTGGACCTGCGCGCCACGCAGTATTCGCTGTTGCGCCAGATCGCTGGGCGCGGCCCGATTGCTCTCAATCCGCTCGCCGAGATCATGGTCATGGGGCGCGCGACCCTGGGGCATAACGTGCGGCCGCTAGTGCAGCGGGGTCTGTTGAAGCTTGTTGTCGGCAGGGACCGCCGCAGCCGCGAGGTCTCGATCACTGCCGCGGGACGGCGGATGCTGGGCAAGGCCGGCGAACTCTGGCAGAAGGCCCAAGAGTCGTTCGAGGATGAGGTCGGCAAGAATGAATCCGCGGCTCTGCGAGCCATGCTTCATCGCGTCGCCGCAACGGAGTTCGCGCTGGCTTAGGGTGCGAAGCCGCCCGCCCTGGCGAGCTCGGTGTAGCTCTGGAGGCGCACCTCCTCATCGTAGGCCCAGGTAACGATGGCCATCTCATCGACGCCGACCTGATCGCGCAGCCCTTCGATGCGGCCCATCACCTCGGGGCCGGTGCCGACGAAGGAGTCCTTGCGGAACTCCGCCATGCGCGCCTGTTCGTGCGGTGCGAGCGGCGCGGCGGCTGCTTCGTCAGGCGACACGAGCGGTCCCAGGATGTTCTTGTCGCGGTTGATGCGCGACAGCGCGCGCGGCGTGAAGTGGTACTGCGCTTCTTCCATGGTCGGCGCAGCGAGCGCCAGAACGCAAAGCGCCGAATGCGGCTTGGGATGGCGCGCGCTCGGCCGGTAAGTGCGCTTGTAGAGATCGATGGCGCGCTGGCCGCCGGCACCGTCGGAAAAGAACCAGGCGTAGCAATACGGCAGGCCGAACAGCGCCGCGACCTGGGCGCCGTAGTCCGAGCTGCCCAGGATCCAGACTTCCGGCGAGGTGTCGCCTTGAGGAAACGCCTTCAGCGCGGCGAAGGGATGGCCTTCGACGAGCGGTTCGTTCCGCACCCAGGCCATGAGGTCGCGCACGTCGGAGGGAAAGTATTCGGGCCGCTCGTTGGCCTTGGGATTGAGCGCGAAGGCGGTGCGGCCGTCGGAGCCCGGCGCGCGGCCGAGGCCCATGTCGATGCGGCCGGGCGCCAGCGCGTCGAGCACGCGGAACACCTCCGCCACCTTGAAGGCCGAGTAGTGCGGCAGCATGATCCCGGCGCTGCCGATGCGGATGCGCTCGGTCTTGGCCGCGATCGCCGCCATCACGATCTCGGGCGCGGTGCCCACAATCGTGGGGTGGTTGTGATGCTCGGAGACCCAGAAGCGGTCGTAGCCCAGCGCTTCGCAGTGCTGGGCGAGCGCCACGGTGTTGCGGATGGACTGGCCCTGGGGCCGGCCCGCGATGGCGACCGATTGGTCGAGAACTGAGAGACGCATACGGCGTTAATGTAGGGACGGGAGGACGCCATGCCCACATCGAACGTCACCTCGAAAGTGGTCGGCATTGACCACATTTCGATCAGGGTCAGCGACTACAAGAAGTCCAAGGAGTTCTACGGCAAGCTGTTCGAGCATCTGGGCTTCGAGGTTTCGGACGAATATCCGAACACGATCGGCTGGACGAACGGCAGAACGCGCTACTGGATCGCGCCGGCGGAGGGCCGCCAGAAATACCGTATCGGCGACGTCGGCCTGCACCATTATGCCTTCGAGCTGCGGAGCCGGCGCGACGTGGATGCCCTACAGGGCTTCCTCGAGGGGCATGGCGTGCGGATCGTCGACCCGGCGGGCGAATACTACGAGGATTACTACGCCGTGTTCTTCCTCGATCCCGACGGGATCAAGCTCGAGGGCATGAAGTACGGCGAGCTGACCGCGAAAAAGATGCGTGCCAGGGCCGCCCGGAAGAAGGCGAAATAGCTTCGACGCCTGCGCGATATGAGAGTAGGTTTTGCAGACCATCGGCAAGGAGTTCCTCCGGCTGCGATGGCTGAGAGAGTCGTGCGCTCCCGCCGAAGAGGCGACCACCAAAGGACTCTCACCATGAATATGCCAGTCAACACGAAGCCCTGGATCCAGGGCGCGTTCGTCGGCGCCGTCGCCGCCATGATCGTCGGCTTCTCCTGGGGCGGCTGGGTGACCGGCGGCACGTCCACGAAGCAGTCGGCCACCGCTGCGCACGACGCCACGGTCGCGGCCCTCGCGCCGATCTGCGTCGACCGCTTCCGCGCGCAGGGCGATGCCGCCGCCAAGCTGGCCGAGCTCGCCAAGGCCAGCACCTGGGACCGCGGCACGATGGTCGAGAAGAGCGGCTTCGCCCTGATGCCCGGCAGCAAGACCACCGATACCGACGTCGCGCGCGCCTGCGCCGAGATCCTGGCGACGCCCAAGGCCTGATCGCCCGCTTCGGGCGCTCTTGTTCCGGGCTTCCGTGCGGGCCAAACTCCGGCCCTCGCGAAATTCGGAGGAAGACGTCCATGGATACGATCACGCCCACCAAGCTCAGCCCGGCCCCCGGCACCTATCAGCCCAAGGGCCAGTTGATCGGCGGCAAGTGGATCGGCAGCGCCTCGGGCCAGATCATCGCCATCGAGAATCCCGGCAAGCGGATCGCGGTGGCCGAAGTGCCCCGCGCGGCGGCGGCCGACGTCGAGATGGCGGTGACGGCGGCCGAGAAGGCCTTCCCGGCGTGGAAGAACGTCGTCCCGCGCGAGCGCGGCAAGCTGCTGCTCAGGATCGCCGAGGCGATGGAAGCGCGCGTCGAGGAGATGGCCCGCACCATCGCCATGGAGACCGGCAATGCGCTGCGCACCCAGGCGCGCGGCGAGGCCAAGCTGGCCGCCGACATCTTCCGCTATTTCGGCGGCCTCGCGGGCGAGCTGAAGGGCGAGACCGTGCCGCTGGGCGAGAGCGTGCTCTCCTACACGCGCCGCGAGCCGATCGGCATCGTGGGCGCCATCATCCCGTGGAACGCGCCGGTGATGCTGGGCGCGCTCAAGATCGCGCCCGCGCTCTGCGCCGGCAACGTGCTGGTCATGAAGGCGGCCGAGGACGCACCGCTCGCAGTGCTGATGATGTCCGACATCTGCAACGAGTTCGTGCCGCCGGGCGTGCTGAACGTCATCACGGGCTACGGTGAGGAGTGCGGCGGCGCGCTCGCCAACCATCCGAAGATCCGCAAGCTCTCGTTCACCGGTTCGACCGAGGTCGGCAAGATCATCATGCGCGCGGCCGCCGACCGCATCGTGCCGGTGTCGCTCGAACTGGGCGGCAAGAGCCCCTCGATCGTCTATCCCGACGCCGACGAGGATTGGGCAGTGGACGGCATCATCAACGCGATGCGGTTCACCCGCCAGAGCCAGAGCTGCACGGCGGGCTCGCGCATGTTCCTGCACGAGGACATCTTCGACAGCTTCCTGAAGAAGCTCGAGAAGAAGGTGACGGCACTCAAGATCGGCGATCCGCTCGACGAGGCGAGCGACATCGGCTCGATCATCAACAACAAGCAGTACACCAAGGTCTGCAAGTACGTGCAGGACGGCCTCGACCGCTCCGACGCCAAGCTGGTGTTCGGCGGCCTGCCGCCCAAGTCCGGCCCGCTGTCGGAAGGCTACTTCACCATGCCGACCGTGTTCGCCGATCGCTCCAACGACTGGAGGCTGGCGCGCGAAGAGATCTTCGGGCCGGTCCTGGTGGCGATCCGCTGGAGCGACGAGGCCGAGGCGATCCGCATGGCCAACGAGAGCCATTACGGCCTCGCGGCCTACGTCTGGACGCACGACATCGGCAAGGGCCTGCGCGCCGCGCACGCCATCGAGTCGGGCTGGGTGCAGGTCAACCAGGGCGGCGGCCAGACCCCCGGCATGTCCTACGGCGGCTTCAAGCAGTCGGGCCTCGGCAAGGAGTTCTCGCTCGAGGGCATGCTCGACAGCTTCACGCAGAAGAAGAGCGTGACGGTCAATCTCGCCGTCTAGCGCGATGCGCCGACGCCGGCTTCTCGCAACCCTTGCGACGGCGCTGGCGTCGACGCCCGCGCTTGCGCAGGGCCCGGTGCGGCGCATCGGGGTGCTGATGGGCTATAGCGAGAACGATCCCGGCGCTTCGGACTATATCACCGCGCTCACTCAGGGCCTGAACGCGCGCGGCTGGACGCTCGGCGCCAATCTCGAAATCGTTTGGCGTTGGGCGGACGGAACGCCGGCGCTGTTCGAACGCCATGCGGCCGAGCTTGTGGCGCTCAAGCCGGCCGCGCTGGTGGCCCAAGGCACGCCTTCGGTGAAAGCCCTGCGGCCCAAGGCAGGCGCGATCCCCATCGTGTTCACGATCGTCACCGATCCGGTGGGACAGGGCATGGTCGAAAGCCTCGCCCATCCGGGCGGCACCGTGACCGGCTTCACCGACTTCGATCCCGCGATGGCGGGCAAGTGGATGGAGCTGCTGAGCCAGGTGAGGCCGAAGGTCTCGCGCGTGGCCGTGCTGTTCAATCCCGAGACCGCGCCGTTCGCGGGCTTGATGGTGCGGGCGATCGAAAAGTCGGCGCCGTCGGTCGGCATCGTGCCGCAGCCCGCGCCGTGCGGCGACGATGGGGCGATCGGGGCGGCGCTGGCCGCCACCGACGGCGCGGTGGCATTGCCCGATCTCTTCAATCTCGTGCATCGCCGCGCCATCGTGGCCGCGGCGGCGCGCCGTCGCATGCCGGTGATCTACTTCAACCGGACCTTCACCGCGGCGGGCGGCCTGATGTCCTACGGCGTCGACTATGCCGATCAGTTCAGGCGCGCGGCCGACTACATCGACCGCTTGCTGAAGGGCGCGCGCGCAGCCGACCTGCCGGTGCAGCAGCCGGCCGAGTTCGACCTCTCGGTCAATCTCAGGACGGCCCGGTCGCTGGGTATCGAGTTGCCGCAGACCATGGTCAGCGTGGCCGACGAGGTGATTGAATGACAATCACCGAGGTCATCGAGTAGACGCTAGACCGGCACTTTCCTGTGATGGTCGGTCGCGCCCTGGTAGGCGTGGCCGATGCGATAGAGCATCGCCTCGTCGAACGGCCGTCCCACGAGCTGCATGCCGATCGGCGCGCCGTTCCCGTCGAAGCCGCACGGCACCGACAGCGCGGGGATACCGAGCGTATTGAACGGCCGCGTGAGGCCGGTGAAGCCCGCCACCATCTTGAGCACGGCGGGGCCGCCCTTGTTCTCGGTGTCGGTCTCCTCGAGCGTCGGGATGGGAAACGGGATCGCCGGCAGCAGCACGGCATCGACGCCGTCCATCGCTACGCTGAGGAACTCCGTCACGAAGTGCGCGCGCAGGCGAAGCGCATCGATGTACTGGGTCGCCGGAATGAAGAAGCCCGCCTCCATGCGCGTGCGCACCTGGTTGGCGTAGAGCTCGGGCGTCTTTTCCATCCACGGCCGGTGCATGGCGGCGGCCTCGCACTTCACCATGACTTCGGCGCAGCGATAGAGCGCGGTGAAATCCGGCAGCTTGGCCATGGTGATCCTGGCGCCGAGCTTGCCCAGCGTGTCGGCCGCGGCCTGGATGGCGGCACCGATCTTCGCGTCGAGAGGCGCGGGTCCGTCGTTGGGCAGCGCGAGGCCGATTCGCAGACCCGCGACGCCGCCGTCCAGCAGCGCCTCGTAATCGGGCACCGGTTTCTCGCTGGTGGTCGAGTCGTTGGGATCGTAGCCCGCGATCGCGGCCAGCATGCGGGCATTGTCGCGCACGGTGCGGGTGAGGGGCCCGACATGGTCGAGCGTCCACGAGCGCGCGACTGCGCCCGCGCGGCTCACGCGGCCGTAGGTCGCCTTCATGCCGACCACGCCGCAGGCGGCGGCCGGCAGGCGGATCGAGCCGCCGGTGTCGGAGCCCAGCGCGCCGAAGGTCATGCGCGCCGCCACCGAGGCGCCCGAGCCGCTCGACGATCCGCCGGTGACGCGCGTTTCGTCCCAGGGGTTCTTGGCATTGCCGTGGTGCACGTTGTGCCCGGTGGGGCCGGCGGCGAACTCAGCCATGTTGAGGAAGCCCAGCTCGACCACGCCCGCGGCATCGAGCTTCTCGAGCACGGTTGCGGTCACGGGCGCCGTCCAGTCCTTGCGGATCGCGCTGCCGCCGGTCGAGAGCTCGCCCTTGCGGTAATACATGTCCTTGTGCGCCATCGGCACGCCGTGCAACGGCCCGCGCCGCTTGCCGGCCTTGAGCTCGGCATCCATCGCGCGCGCCTGGGCCAGCGCCTTGTCCTTGTAGACGCGCAGGAAGGCGTTGGTGCGCGGCTGCCAGATTTCTATCCGCGCGAGGCAGGCTTCGGTCGCCTCGACCGAGGTGATGCGGCCTTGGGCGATGGCGTCGGCGATGGCGCTGAGATCTTCCAGCGCGAGGTCTTCGTTGCGCATCACTTGCCCTCTTTCGCCATGACGCTGGCGAACGCCGCGGGATCGTCGTCGAAGGTGAGGCGCGCCGCGGCGGCCTTGCGCACCGCGTCGTTCAGGATCTCGACTTCGGCGGCGAGTTCGGCCAGCCGCTTGTCGTCGTATTTCATACCCTGCAGGCCGGCGGCGATGCCGGCGGCAGTCTTCGTCTTCTCGTCCATCTCGGTCTCCTCACCAGCGGAGTTTGCGGTCGGCCAGCAGGGCGCGTTCGCGTTCGGAGAATGCCATCACCTTGCGGACCTTCTGGTCGAACTTCACGCCCACCGCCTCGGCACAAGCAGCAAGCGTGCCGGTCTCGGCCTCGAACAGGAAATGGGCAAGGCGAATGGTCTTGTCGGAATGGTCGGCAAGGCCGCTCATCACGATCACCGCGTCGCCAGGCGAGAGCGGCCGGCGATAATACTGCATCATCTCGACCACGACGGAGCCTTCCTGGCGTTCCTGCATGGCGGCGCGATCGAAGCCCATGCGGTTCCACACGATCGGCGCGCCGTCGGAGTAGCGCCCGGTCTGGTGACGCGGCAGCATCTCGCCGTTCTCGTCGCATTCGAAGGGCTTTACGGTGCCGCGACCGACTTCGATCAAACCGACGCGGTCTGAATCGGCAAGGGACAGGTCGGGCAGCGCCACGCCGGTGATGCCGCGCGGCCTGGCCGTAACAGGCAGCTCGATGCAGGCCGCTTCGGCCGCTGAACGGAAGGAAGCGGGCCACGGCTTGTCGCTCAGAATATGCCGCC
Organism: Enhydrobacter aerosaccus; assembly: GCA_903915535.1. Lineage (GTDB taxonomy): Bacteria > Pseudomonadota > Alphaproteobacteria > Reyranellales > Reyranellaceae > Reyranella > Reyranella aerosaccus_C. Next base: position 1,608 of record CAIWTJ010000295.1, on the reverse strand, counting down.
GCACGGTTGCGGCGAGCGTATCGTCGCCGGAATTGCGCACCTCGTGATAGACGACGATATGGCGTTCGCCGACCTCGACGGGAGCGGAGCGCACCGCGACCGGGTCGATGACTCTGAACTCGCGCAGGTAGCGGAGGTGATCGGAAATCGCCCTCACCGAGAGGCCTCCGGCGGCCTGCGCGCGGCGGCCCAGTCCCAGGGACGTCATCAGATGGGCCGAGGCCTCGTGGCCGAACTCGGTATAGAACTGGACGTTCAAATGGTCGTTTTCATCGCACTGCCAGGTGTTCACGGCGGTGGCGTAGGTCGGTCGAAGGTCGGTCATCGGCCTCAAATGGCCGAAAAAGCCACAGAAATCGACATTTTTTGCGTGTTCGGCTCTTGCGGGCAGCGGAAACGTGGATAAACCTAGCTTTTGTCGGCATCGACTGGGGCGTCAGAAGAAGCCGGCGAAACGAAAAAATGTAAGGGACCCCTCACTATGGCAACACCAACTGCAGCTGCAAAGAAGCCTACCGTACCGACCGTTCCGCTCTCGAAGGTCGCGGCCGAGCTGGCTGAGAAGACTGGCATGACGAAGAAGGACGCGACCGGCTGCCTCGACGATTTCGTCGGCCTCGTCGTGAAGCACCTCAAGAAGGGCAACAAGGTCCGCATCACGGGCCTCGGCATCCTTCAGGTGCGCAATCGTCCGGCGCGCATGGGCCGTAACCCGGCGACGGGCGAAGCCATCAAGATCAAGGCGTCGAAGAAGGTCGCCTTCCGCGTCGCCAAGGATCTGAAGGAAGCGATCTAACTCGCTTTCTACGGAAGATCAGGGCGGGCCCGATGAAAATCGGCCCGCCTTTTTCTTTGTCCGGATTTTAATCTCGCCCGAAGCTCTTCTTCACGACGGCCATGGCGCTGTCGGTCGCCTGCAGCGCCTTGTCGATGTCGGCTTCGGTGTGTGCCGACGACAGGAACATGTTGTGCTGCGGATGCAGCCACGCGCCGCCGCGCAACGCTTCCTGGGTGAACAGGCGGCCCTTCTCGACATTGGCGTCATCCGCGAACAGCACGGTCGGCATCTGCGCCGGGCCGGTCTGCTTCAGCACAAGCCCGTGCGATTTGGCTTGCGCGTTGAGTCCGTCGCGCAGCCGATTGCCGAGAGCCTCGATGCGCGCGATCGTGTTGTCGCGCTGGAAGATCTCGAGCGTCTTCAGCGCCGCCGCCATCGAGGCCGCACCGCACCAGAAGGAGCCGGTCATGAAGACCGTGGAGGCAGCGTCGCGGAACTTGTTGGCGCCGGTGACGGCCGCCAGCGTATAGCCGTTGGCGATCGCCTTGGAGTAGGCCGCGAGATCGGGCTTCACGCCGACCGTTTGCCAGCTGCCGGCGAGATCGAGGCGGAAGCCCGCGCGTACATCGTCGAGGATCAGCGCCGCGCCCGTGTCATCGCACAGTTTGCGTACGGCTTGGGCGAAGGCCTTTGTCGGCAGCTCCTGGTCCTTGCCGTAGTCGTGCTTGACGGCGGACGCGATCACGCCCGCGATGTCGCCGTCGACCGTCTTGGCGGCGGCGAGCAGGCTTTCGACGTCGTTGGAGTCGTAGTGCACGAGATGGATGCGG
>CAIWTJ010000294.1 GCA_903915535.1 Enhydrobacter aerosaccus | reverse complement strand
GGCGAGGACAGGACCAGCATCAAACCGCGCCGCTGGACGGCCAACGTGTCGGCTTCATTCGACATTCTGCACCTGCTCCCGCATGCGCTCGATGGCGCCCTTCAGATCGATGCCGATGCGCGTGAGCTCGATGTCCGCCGACTTCGAGCACAGCGTATTGGCCTCGCGATTGAACTCCTGGCAGAGGAAGTCGAACTTCCGGCCCACCGGATTGTCGGCCCGCGCATCGGCCAGCAGCGAGCGCGCCTGGGCAATGTGGGCGGCGAGCCGGTCGAGTTCTTCGCGTACGTCGGCCTTGCCGATCAGCAGGGCCGCTTCCTGCGCGAATCGTTCCTCCGAAAGCTGCGGCGCGCGTTCCAGCAACTCGCCGAGCTGGGCCTCGAACTTCGCCCGCACGGTGCCGATCTGCGCCGCGGCTCGCTCGGCCGCGCGCCTGCACAGGTCCTCGATCTCGCCGACATGGCCGCCGATCACCTTGTCGAGCGCCTTGCCTTCGGCGGCGCGCGACACCGCCAGCGCCTTCAGTGCCTCGGTGAGCGTCGCCGAGATCGCCTTGTCGAGCGCGGCCAGTTGCTCCTCGGTCTCGCCGCTCGTCTCGTCTTCTTCCTCGATGACGCCGCGCACCCGCAGCAGGCCGTCGGCCGAGGGCGCCGCGGCGCCGGTGCTCTTGCGCACTTCCTCGACCAGGGCGCCGAGTTCGGCCAGCAGCGCGCGATTGATGCGCAGAGGCTTGGCCTGCCGCTCACTGGTGACCGTGAGGCCGAGCGAGACATTGCCGCGCTTCATGTGGCTGCCGACCGCGGTACGCGACGGGTTTTCCAGCCGGTCGAAGCCCTGTGGCACCCGGCAGCGAACCTCCAGATTGCGGCCATTGACGCTGCGCGCCTCCCAGACCCAGCGCCTTAAGTCATCCGATCCCTGCGCCCGGGCGTACCCGGTCATGCTTGCAATCACAATATCACTCCACTGGCCGCATGGCGGCGGCGCACTTTAATATCCGCCTCCCACCCATACAACGCGAAGCGCCGAAAGGTTACCCCCATGCAAGGTTTCACGAGCATCGTCATCACGGGCGCTTCGAGCGGCATCGGCGAGGCGCTGGCCCTCGACTATGCCGCACCGGGCATTGCCCTGGCGCTGAGCGGCCGCGACGCGCAACGCCTCGATGCCATCGCCGCCGCCTGCCGCGCCAAGGGTGCGACGGTGGATGCCGGGCAGATCGATGTCGTCGACCGCGCAGCCCTCGCCGAGTGGCTCACGAAATTCGACGATGCCCATCCCGTCGACCTCGTGATCGCCAACGCCGGCATCTCGATCGACAAGGACAATTCCTCGCTCGACGACTTTTCCGTCGTCCGCAAGACGCTCGACGTGAACGTGGGCGGCGTCCTCAACACCGTGGAGCCGCTGGTCGCGCGCATGATGGCGCGCAACCGAGGCCAGATCGCCGTCGTCTCCTCGCTGGCGGGATTCGTCGGCCTGCCCTATTCGGCGTCGTACAACGCGAGCAAGGCGGCCGTGCGTGTGTGGGGCGAGAGCATCCGCTACGTGCTGAAGAAGAGCGGCATCGGCGTCAGCGTGATCTGCCCCGGCTTCGTCGTGAGCCGCATGACCGCCGAGGCTCCGTTCAAGATGCCGTTCCTGATGACGTCGGCGCGCGCCTCGAAGATCATCCGCAATGGCCTCGCCCGCAACAAGGCACGTATCGCCTTCCCGATCCCGACGAAGACCGCCGTCTGGTTCGGCGCCCTTCTGCCCGGCAACTGGATGGCGCGCCTGCTCGGCGCCTAAAGACGGCCGGTAAAAATCACTCCTCGCGAGGATCGCCCCAGAACGCCGGTTGCATTGCAACGGAGCCGATTCCTCGCGAGGAGTCGCGAGCGCTCGCGAGCGGGTGCACGCACGGCAATTGCACGTACATCCCGTGTGTTGCCCATCTTTCGAGACATAGCCCTGCGGGCTGTTCCTCAGCACGAGGGCTGACGTGAAGAAGGAGGCGTGAGCATTCATGCCCGCGACTCTACGCGCCTCGCCGCCCAACACCTATTACGGTCGTTACTGAGCCGATAACGCCAGCCAGCTTGAAACAGATGTCTTCTCTATTTCATCTGGTTCGTGAGCAGCGCTGCGGCTCCGCCCTGCTCCTTGCCGTACTTCAGCAAGGCCGCGCGCCCACCGGCTGCGTAGGCGGCGACGGCACCGAGCAGACGCTTCAACTGGTCGGGGCTGTTGCGGTCGAACTTGCAGTAGGCGCCGCGGGTCAGCTTGGCGATCTGCGGGAACAGGCGCGACGCCGTTCGGTCGTCGCCTTCCTGGAAAACGAAGACCGGAAGTCCCAGCAGGCCGAGTTGGCCCGCCTCGTGGCCCACCTGGTCGACGTCCTCCTCGCAGCAATCGCCTACGAAGACGACGGCATCCAGCCGGCTCTCGCGCCGCTGTTCGCCGGCATAACGCAGCAGCCGGCCGATCTGCGTGCGGCCGGCGAGACAGCGCACCGAACCCATGAGACGCGCGAGTTCGCGTCCGTCGGACGTCCAGCGGCTCACCTTGAATTCGTCGAAGCCGCGATAGAAGGCCAGGCGCACATCGAGGCCGCCCAGCGCATCGGCCGCCACGAACATCTCGCCCTGGATGCCGCAGGCATGGTCCCAGGTCGGCTCGCGGCTCGCGGTCGCATCCATGGCGAACAGCAGCCGCCCGCGTCCCCCGCTCCGGGTCGACGGCAGGCGCTCGATTTCGCGCAGAAACGCATCTGTCGAGGATTCCGCGGTGGCCGGGACGGAGGGTAGCATTTTGGCCATTCGGGGATCATCCTTCGCCCTCGCGCCGGCCGCAATCGCGACTGGCCACATAGTCGCCTCACAGCGACATTATGGGACGGATGACCCTGCCCCGGCAGGCGGGTATAAGGCCCGACCTAAAATTCCGGGCCCTCCCGACCAAAAAGACAAGAGATCGCCGTGCCGTCCTTCCTGAAGAATACCCTGCTCTTCGTCGTCGTGACGTTCCTCTGCCTGCTCGTGCTCGAGCCGATGACCTGGCTCCTGGTCGACAACGGCACGACGTACGAACTCGAGATGTGGAAATACGCCACGAAGGTGAAGCAGCGCGACTACCGCGCCGATATCGGCCACGCTCACCGGCCCAACGCGCATGCCCAGCTGATGGGCGAGGACGTGCGAACGGACAGCCACGGTTTCCGCAGCCCCGAGATCCCCGCGGTCGCCCCGCCGGGTGTCGCGCGCATCGCCTTCTCCGGCGACTCGATCGCCATGGGCTGGGGCGTCGCCGAGAAGGACACGATCCCCATGCAGGTCCTCGCCGGCCTGAAGGCGCAGGGCCGCAAGGTCGACGGCTTCAATCTCGGCGTCGGCAACTACAACACGTCTCAGGAGCTCGCGGTCTACAAGGACAAGGGCTCGAAGATGAAACCCGACATCATCGTGCTGATCTACTTCATCAACGACGGCGAGCCGATGCCGGTCTACGACGATCACAACTGGCTCGAGGAACATTCGCAAGCCTACGTCGTGATGAAATACCGCTTCGACGCGATCATGCGCTCGTCGGGCGAAGTGCCGGACTGGAAGAAGTATTATCGCGATCTCTACAAGGACGATGCGCCCGGCTGGAAGAAGACGCAGGAAGCGATCGCGGGCTTCGCCAAGGTCGCCAAGGACGAAGGCATTCAGCTCCTTGTCGTTCACGTGCCCGAACTGCACGAACTCAAGCCCTATCCGTTCGCCGACGTGACCGCCAAGGTGCGCGCCGCCGTCGAGGCACAAGGCGTGCCTTTCGTCGATCTGCTGCCGACCGTCGAGAACCTCAGCCCGCCCAGCCTCTGGGTGACCGTGCCCGATCCGCATCCCAACGGCGTGGCCGACATCGCCATGTCGAAGGGCGTGGTCCCGGCGCTGCTGCCGCTGCTCGACAAGCTCTGCAGCACGCAACAGAAGGGTTGCTGAGGCCGGGCGCCTCCCTGTCGGCGGAGCGAGGATGCGACGAACCGGTTTCCTGATTGTCTACGGATGCCTGATGGGCCTCACGGTGGCGGTTGGCCTCGAGGTCGTCGCGTGGCTCGCCACGCCGCCCTGGCCCGGCTACCTGCTGCGCCCCGCTCCTGTCAGCGCCGATGCCGAAGCCCAATGGAGCCGGGGCATGCCTGAGGTCGTCTTCGCGACCAACCACTGGCAGATGCGCGACCGCGAGCGTTCGGTTACCAAGCCCACCGATGTCTCGTTCCGTGCCGTATTCGTGGGTGACAGCTTCCTCGAGGGTGGTTTCACACGGGCCGCTCTGCCCGCCCGGGTCGAAGGGCGTCTGATCGAAGCCGGCCAGCAGGACGTGGAAGTCGTCAATCTCGGCGTCGCCGGCACGAGTCCCATCGAATATTACTATCGCATCAAGGAGCTTGGCCTGCGGATCCAGCCGGATGCGATCGTGCTCACCTTCTATTCCGGCAACGACGTCGTTGCAGAGGCCTTCCCGGGCGAGCATCCATCGCTTCCCCTCGTCGCGGAACTGCCTCGGCCCTCGCTTCTCGGTGCGATCGCACCGCATCTCGACTGGCAGGTCGTCAATGCGCTCAGGCTGTCGGGCCGTGCGAAGGGCGGCAAGTACGCGCCCAACGAGCACGAGGTCATCTCTGCGGCGTTGGCCAAGCCGTACGCCGAAGGCATGCCGCTGCTGGTGAAGATGATGCATCGTTACTATTTCCCCGACCTGCCCGCGGTCCGGATCGAGGAAATACTGTCGCGGGGCGGCGACCGGTTCTGGCAGGAGTTCAAGCCCAGACGCTTCGATCGCGAGTACCTCCAGGGCTGGTTCCTCGACGGCCTGATCTCGATGGAAAACAGCACGGCGCCTTTCGCGCTCACGCCGGAAGCCGCCGACGCGGCCATCTCGCAGGACGAGATCAGGGCAACGATGTCGTGGCTGGCCGCAACCGAGCGTTTGCTGAAGGCGCACGGCGTGAAGTTCCTCGTGGCCGTCATTCCGGTCGGAACGACCGATGCCGACTTTGTCGATTTCTGGCGGCCATGGCCGCACTTCTACAGCTACACGCTAGGACGCGCCGCGGCGCACAAGGCGATGATCGCGGCGCTGAAAAAGTCCGACATCCCCTTCGTCGATCTTGCCGAGGACCTGCAAGGCGAGCGCGGAACCTATCGCAAGTCCGATCTGCATTGGACGGAGCGAGGCCACGAGATCGTCGCCGCGCGGCTGTCACGGGAAGTCACGCAGCTGCGGCATTGATCTTTTGACCCCTTTGGGGGTGTAGAATATGGTGCGTCGCGCTTCGACGCCCAAAAAAGACAATGCCGGGAAACACCAAGACGTTTGCGACGCTGCTGCTGCGGGTCTTCCTTCCGTTCGCGTTCGCATACTTCCTTTCCTACATCTTCCGCGGCGTGAACGCGGTGATCTTCCCGTATCTCGAACGCGACATCGGGATCACGGCCGCCGATCTCGGCCTTCTCACCTCCGCCTTCTTCCTGTTCTTCGCGCTGGTCCAGCCCCTGCAGGGCGTGGCGCTCGACCGCTATGGACCGCGCAAGGTGCAGGTCTTCCTGTTGATCGTCGCCGCCGCGGGCTCGGCGCTGTTCGGCCTCTGCACGTCGCTGCCCGAACTGATCGTGGCCCGCGTTCTGATCGGCGTGGGCTTTGCCGGCGGCCTGATGGCGGCGATCAAGGTCTTCACGCTGTGGTATCCGCCGCACCGCTGGGGCCTCGTCACCGGTTTCCACATGATGGCCGGTGGCGTGGGCTCGATGGCCGCGACGTGGCCGATCCAGTGGTCGCTGTCGGTGACGAGTTGGCAGGGCCTGTTCTTCTGGCTGGCCGGCATTTGTCTCGCGACCGCCGCTCTGCTTTTCACCGTTGTGCCCGAGCATCCGGCGCCGCACCGGTCCGCCACGATGCGCGAGCTGTTCCGGGTGACAGGGACCGTCCTGACCGACGGCTTCTACTGGCGCATCCAGCCATTGCTCGCGGTCCAGCAGCTCGCCTTCATCGGCTGCATCAGCCTGTGGATCGGACCGTGGCTGCGCGACGTGGGCGGCATCGCCGACAGCGGACAACGCGCCGACATCCAGCTCTATGCTACTGCCGCCACGGCGCTGGGCTTCGGCGCAAGCGGGCTGATCTCCGCCTGGGGCCGCCGCATGGGCGTCAGCGACTTCGCAAGTTCCGGCGTGACCAGCGCGCTCTTTGCGCTGGTGTGCGGCTGGCTCGCCTTCCTGCCGCCGGCGGAGCCGCTCCTTCCGTGGATCCTGTTCGGCTTCCTGGGCGCCTGCCCCATCCAGTACATGCCGGTGATGGTCACGGCGTTTCCCACGCAATACGCCGGCCGCGTCACGACCAGCAGCAACCTGGTGGTCTTCCTCGTGATCTTCGCGGGTCAGTGGGCGATGGGCAAAGTCGTCGACCTGTGGCCCCGGACGGCGGCCGGCTACGCGCCGGACGGCTATACCTGGGCGTTCGGCGCGCTGTTCATTCTGCAGCTGGCCGGCTTGGCGTGGCTGTTGGCGTCGCGGGGCCGGCCGATGGCGCGGCTGGAGACAGCGGCGGCAGATTGAGCGCCGTGACCAGGTCGCGCACTTCCTGACGGGCCGCGACGTGGCTCATGGTCATCGAGGGGCCGGAGCCGCGCTTGAGATCGAGCAAGGTGAGGCCGTTCAGGAACAGCTCGCGATAGATCACGCGCTCGCTGAGGCCCCGCGCCGTGCGAAAGCCGATGCGCTTGGCCAGCGCCTCGATCACCGCGCCCATGTCGCGCTTGTTGCGCGCGGCGAGCGACGACAGCCGATTGCGCATCACGATCCAGTCGACCGGGCGGGCACCCTGCACTGCGCGCACCTGGCGCTGCTTCCACACCGCCTCGGCATAGACCGACGGCCGCACGATCTTGAGCGTCTCCGGGTCGATGCGCGCCAGCAGGTCGAGGTCGATGAAACTGTCGTTGAGCGGCGTGAGCAACGTGTCGGCCCAGGTGTGGGCAAGCCGCGACAAGTGCGTGTCGCTGCCCGGCGTGTCGACGATCACGAAGTCGGCCGTCGTCACCGCGGGCTCGAGCGCCGCCTCGAAGCGTGCCTTCTCGTCGGCCGAGTCACCCGAGGCCTGCACGGCGGCATGTAGCGGCATCGGAAGATCGAGGCCCTTTCGCCTGGCATAGGCGGCGCGATTTTCGATGTAGCGCGTGAACGTGCCCTGGCGCGCGTCGAGATCGATGGTGGCGACCCTGGCGCCGTCGCTCAGCAGCGCCACGGCGATGTGCATGGCGGTGGTGGACTTGCCCGATCCGCCCTTTTCGTTGCCGATCACCAGAACATGCGCCCGGCCCGGCGTGCGTGCCGCCTGGGTCTGGACGATCGAGGGATTGGCCGCCGGCCGGAAGTCGCTCAAGCGAGCTTGCGGATCCAGACGGCGGTGTCGTGGAACACCGCGCCGCCGTTGGGCCAGCCGGGATCGGCCGAGGTCACGGCATTGATGCCGATGCCGGTCTCGAAGTTCTTGTTCGGCCAAATGCCCTCGACCACGACGACGCCACGCTGCTGGCCGCTCTTGGCCTTTGTGTGAACGACGGTCTTGCCGCGCTCGTTGCCGACCTCGACACGATCGCCGTCGACGACGCCCAGCGCCGCGCAATCCTCGGGGTTCATCATCGCGGTCGGCCGCACTTCGCGCATCTGGCTCGATGGCGTCTCGGTGAAGGTCGAGTTCAGGAAGGTGCGCGCGGGGGCGGCGACAAGGCGGAACGGTTTTTCAGCCGTGGCATTGTCGATCACGTCGAAATGGTCCGGCAGCACCGGCATCTCGTGGCCACGCGGGCCCATTGCCTTCCAGTCGGGCTTGAAACGGAACTTCTTGTCGGGCCAGGCGAAGCCGTCGAGGAAGTGCGAGGTCTCGAAGCCGAGATGGAAATCCTGGCCGCCCTTCGACCAGTTGGTCTCGGCGTCCCACATGCCCGACGCTTTCAGCGATTCGTCCATGATGTCCCAGGCCGTCATGCCGAAGCCGCGATGCTTCGCGCCCAGGCGTTTGGCCAGTTCGGAGATCACGTAGTTGTTCTCGCGGCACTCGCCCGGCGCCTCGACCACGGCCTTGGTGACCTGGAAGTAGGTGTGGCCCGAGGCGGTGTAGAAGTCGTCGTGCTCGAGGAACATGGTGGCGGGCAGCACGATGTCGGCGAAGGCTGCCGTCTCGGTCATGAACTGCTCGTGCACGCAGGTGAACAGGTCCTCGCGCCGGAGCCCTTTGTGCACCAGCTCGAGTTCCGGGCAGACCATCGCGGGGTTGGTGTTCTGGATCAGCAGGCCGGTGACAGGCGGACCATTCTTCAACGCATCGGCGTCGCCCGTCAGGATCGGCCCGAGGCGCGACTGGTCGAGCTCACGGATCGACTTGTCGATCATGTCGGTGCCTTCGATCAGCACCTTGTTGATCGGGTACATGCCGGTGTGGCCGTAGAGCGCGCCGCCGCCCTTGGCCTTCCACGCGCCGGTCACCGCCGGCAGGCAGGTCACGGCGTGCATGTTGGCGGCGCCGTTGCGGCTGCGGCTGAAGCCGTGATGGCAGCGGATGAAGGCGGCCTTCGCCTGGCCGTACATCCGCGCGAAGGACACGATCTCGTCGACCGAAAGTCCCGTGATCTTCGACGCCCACTCGGGCGGGCGGTTGGCCACGTGGGCGGCCAGCTCGTCCGGCGCGTCGGTGTATTTCCGCAGATAGACCCAGTCGGCGTAGCCCTCCTTGAAGAGGACATGCATGACCGCGACCGCGAGCGCGCCGTCGGTGCCGGGCCGGACCGCGAGATGCATGTCGGCCTGCTCGGCCGTGCCGGTGCGATAGGGATCGACCACGACGATTTTGGCCCCCCGCTTCCGGGCCTTCATCGCGTGGGTCATGACGTTGACCTGGGTGTTCACGGGATTGCCGCCCCAGATCACGACCAGGTCCGAATGATCGTCGACCTCGCGCATGTCGGCGCCGCGCTTCACGCCGGTGCCGGCGATCCATCCGCCATCCGACAGCGACACGCAGATGGTCGAGAACCAGCGCGAGTATTTCATCTCGTGGCGCAGGCGGTTGATGCCGTCGCGCTGCACCAGGCCCATCGTACCGGCGTAGTAATAGGGCCAGATCGTCTCGCTGCCGTATTGCTTTGCCTTGGCGATGAACTGCTCGGCCACGATATCGAGCGCGTCGCTCCACGAAATCTCCGCGAACTGCCTGGAGCCCTTGGGACCGGTGCGGCGCATCGGCTTCATCAGCCGGTCGGGGTGATGAATGCGCTCGGCGTAGCGCGCGACCTTCTCGCAGATCACACCCGCGGTGTAGCTATTTCGCTGCGAGCCACGCACCCGACCGATCTTCGTGGGCGAGAGGCGCTCGACTTCGAGGGCGCAGGTGCTGGTGCAGTCGTGCGGGCAGACCGAGGGGACAGTCTTGATGCCCTCCTCGTGACTGCGGCCGGCACGGACGGGGGCGTAGGAGTGGTCGTCTGGGCTCATGCTGCAGAATACCTCCGGTGGCGGAGTCCGGTCTACATGGCATAGTCCCCGCCACATGATCCCCCGCGGCCTTCCCTACGAAGAGGCGATGCGCCAGTTCCGCTGGCCCAAGCCCAAGAAGCTCAACATCGGCCATGTGGTCTGCGAGCGGCACAACCCCGCGACGCTGGCCCTGATCGTCGAGAATGCCGATGGCAGCGTGCGCAACTGGACGTTCGGCGAACTGCTGGCCGGAAGCTCGCGGCTGGCCAACGCGCTTGCGGCCAAGGGCGTCGCGAAAGGAGACAGGGTCGGCGTCTTCCTGAGCCAGGGCGCCGAACTCACGCTCTGCCACCTGGCCGGCTACCGCATGGGTGCGGTCGTGTTGCCGCTGTTCACCCTGTTCGGCGAGGAGGCGGTCGAGTACCGCCTTGCCAACGCCGAGGCGTCGGCGGTCATCACCGACATGGCGAACGTGGCCAAGATCCTGGCCGTGCGCGAGCGCCTGCCGCATCTCAAGACGATCGTGGTGATCGGCGCCGGTGCACACGATACCGAGTTCCTCGACTGGGACCGGTTGCTCGAGGCCGCGTCAGACCGCTTCGCCACCCTCGATACCGACGCGGAAGATCCCGCCCTGCTGATTTACACCTCGGGCACGACAGGCCAGCCCAAGGGCGCGCTCCATGCCCACCGCATGGTGCTGGGCACCATTCCGGCGGTGGAGCAGATGCTCGGCCACTGGCCGCGCGGCAACGAGATCATGTGGACGCCGGCGGAGTGGGCGTGGATCGCGGGGCTGTACGACGCTCTGTTCCCGGCCTGGTACTACGGCACGCCGGTGCTGGCGCATCGCTTCGCCAAGTTCGATCCCGAGCGCGCCTTCGCGATGCTGGCCAAGCACAAGGTCGGCGTGACGTTCATTCCGCCGACCGCGCTCAAGATGATGCGCCAGGTCGAAAAGCCCCGGAGCCGCTGGGACTACGACGTGCGCGCCCTCTTCACCGGCGGCGAGGCCATGGGCGAGGAACTGCTGGCCTGGGGCCGCGACGCCTTCGGCACCACCATCTCCGAAGGCTACGGCCAGACCGAGATGAACCTGATGACCCTCAATTCGCCCGAATGGTTCGAGGTCCGACCAGGCTCGTGCGGCCGCGCCTGCCCCGGCCGCAAGGTCGCGATCATCGACAGCGACGGCCGGGTTCTGCCCCCGGGCGAGGAAGGCCAGATCGCGGGCTGGCACGACGATCCCATCGTCATGCTGGAGTACTGGAAGAACCCGGAGGCGACCGCGAAGAAGTATGCAGGCGACTGGCTGCTGACGGGGGACCTGGGCCGCATGGACGAGGACGGCTACGTCTTCTTCAAGAGCCGCGACGACGACGTGATCACCTCGGGCGGCTACCGCATCGGCCCGGGCGAGATCGAGGAGTGCCTGATGAAGCACCCGGCCGTGGCTATGGTCGGCGTGGTCGGCATTCCCGACAAGGTGCGGACGGAGATCGTGAAGGCCTTCGTGCAGTTGCGGCCCGAGATTGCCGCCACCGACGCCCTGAAGGCCGATCTGGCGGCTTACGTGAAGACCCGCCTGGCGGCGCACGAATATCCGCGCGAGGTCGAATTCGTGACGGAGCTGCCCCTCACGACGACGGGCAAGATCATGCGGCGCGAGCTGCGCCGCCTCGATGCCGACCGCAAAGCGAAATCCTGACGCTGGCGTGCACCGAAATCCTGGGACATCTCCGATGCCGCTGGCATCGGGGTTTCAGGCGATTTGTCCCGGATTTCGCCACCCCCTCCGAGCAAGAAACTTGCGCGGTATTAGGCCTTAGAACAGGCCGAGAGTCTGGGCGTTGCCGTCGGGAACCGCGCCCATAAGGGCCAGAAGGCCGAAGATCGCGGCGGGCCACCAATCGGCCAGCCGGCTGAGACGATCGTTTTGGGTAGATGGCTGGAGCGGAAAGCGAGCAAACATGAGATCCATCCAACTTCTAGTCAGTGTCAAAATGCCTAAAGTATGGCTGAATTATATCCAATAACTGGCTGATTTTCAAGCCAGATTTGGTGACACTTAATGTAAGAAGTTAGCTGGCTGCGGCCACGCTGGGCGGGCTGAACTGAAGCTCGGCCAGACGGGCATAAAGCCCTCCCCGCCGCACCAGATCCGCATGGCGCCCGACGTCGACCACCCTGCCGCCGTCCACGACGACAATGCGGTCGGCCTTCTGGACGGTCGCCAGACGGTGGGCGATCACCAGGGTGGTCCGCTGGTGCATCAACCGGTCGAGCGCCTGCTGGATCGCAAGCTCGCTCTCGGCATCGAGGGCGCTGGTCGCCTCGTCGAGCAGCAGTATCGGGGCGTCGCACAGGAGCGCCCGGGCGACCGCCAGCCGCTGCCGCTGCCCGCCCGACAGGCGCACGCCGCGCGCGCCCAGGTGGGTGGCGAAGCCGTGCGGCAGCGCCTCGATGAAGCCCAAGGCCGACGCGGCGGCCGCGGCCGCCTTGACCTCCGCCTCGGACGCCTCGGGACGGCCGTAGCGGATGTTCTCCGTGACCGACGCCGTGAACAGCACGGGCTCCTGCGGGACGATCGCGATGGCGCGGCGCAGCTCGGCCAGGGGCAACGAGGCGATATCGACCCCATCGATGCTGACCTTGCCGGACTCGGGATCGTAGAAACGCAGCAGCAGGTTGAAGACCGTGGTCTTGCCCGCGCCCGAGGGGCCGACGATCGCCACCGTCTCGCCTGGCGCGACGCTGAGATCGAACCGGTCGAGCGCCAGGCTGTCCGGCCGCGTCGGATAGCGGAAGGAGACCTCATCGAACGCGACGGCGCCCCGAGTGGGCTTGGGCAGACTCCTGGGCTGGGCGGGCTCGGCGATCACCGGCACCTCGTCGCGCAGTTCGGCCAGGCGTTCGGCCGCGCCCGAGGCGCGCTGCAGGTCGCCGATGCTCTCGCTGATCGCGCCGCCGGAGCTTGCCACCAGCACGGCGTAGAACACGAAGGCAGACAAATCGCCCGCGCTGATCCGGCCGGCAATGACGTCCTGGCCGCCGATCCAGAGCAGGAAGCCCACCGCGGCAAAGACAATGAAGATCACCACGGTCGTCATCGTGGCGCGGCTGCCGATACGGCGGATGGAGGCCCGGAAGGCATGCTCCGTGGTGATCCCGAAGCGCTGGCTGGCATGGTCTTCCTGCGCGAAGGCCTGCACCGTCCGCACCGCGTCGAGCGTCTCGGCGCCCTCGGACACGAGATCGGCGATGCGCGCCTGTGCCTCGCGCGACAAGCCCCGCACCTTGCGGCCGAAGATCACGATCGGCGCCACCGCGAGCGGCACGATCGCCAGGACGTAGAGCGCAAGCTTTGGATTGGTGATGACCAGCATCACGATGCCGCCAATGCACATCAACGTGTTGCGCAACACCACCGACGCGGACGAGCCGATCACCTGCTCGATCAGCTGCGCGTCGCCGGAGATGCGGCTCATCACGTCGCCCGAGCGCTTGATCTCGAACCACGCCGGCCCCAGGCGCAACACGTGCGCGAACAAATCGCGGCGCAGGTTGCCCACAACCCGCTCGCCGAGCCACGACACGAGGTAGTAACGCCCGCCCGACGCGATCGCCAGGACCAGCGCCACGACCAGCAGCGAGGCCAGCGCGTAATTGAGGACATCCGGCCGCCCTTCGGCGAAGCCGCGGTCGATCAGGGCGCGCAGGCAGGCGCCGAAGGCCAGAACCGTCCCCGCCGCGACCAGCAGCGACAGCAGCGCGAGCGCCACCCGGCCGCGATAGGGCCTGAGGTAGGGGCCGAGCAGTCTGAGACCGGCAAAGCGCTTCATGCCGGCTGCCACGCCAGGACGGCGCCGAGTTCGCCCGCCAGGATCGTCATCAGGTCGCCCGAGCCGCGGGTGTCGCGCCACAGGCCGGAGCCCGCGTCGAAGGCGTAGTGGCGGGCGCCGGACTTGGGTGAACTCAGCCAGATTTGCCGGGTAGGTGCATGTTTGTTGATGACCCAGGTGCCCCCGTCCCCCTCGACGGTGAGCACGCCGCCCTGCAGTTCGGCGTCCGCGACGTTGCCCAGACCCTCTTCGAGGGCTTCCAGGAGGCTATCGGCCAGGCTCTCGAAGGATGAATCGCTCATGTGGGCGCCGGTCTATCAGGCCCCTTGGGCCCCGTACAACCGGACTTGTGGACACGCTTTCGTGCCTGTATACCCCCCGCCTTATCGCGCGGGCCGGTCGGAATCGGCCCCACAGGCGCAGGAGCAGACGATGAAAGACAAGATCCACCCGGACTACCACAAGATCACCGTGGTGATGACCGACGGCACGACTTTCGAGACCAAGTCGACCTGGGGCAAGGAAGGCGCGTCGATGCGCCTCGATATCGACCCCAAGACCCACCCGGCGTGGACCGGCGTGCGCCAGAGCATCGATCGTGGCGGCCGAGTCCAGCGCTTCAAGGATCGCTTCGGCATGACCGGCTCGGCGATGGCTGCCGGCTCGAAGTCGGCCGGTGCAGCTCCCGAACCCGTTAAGGGCGCAGCCAAGAAGAAGTAAGGCCGGGACTTCCCGCCTTCTCTGTTACAGTACCGTCTTCCGGATTTGGGGAGACGGTCTGTGAAGCAAGTTCGAGTCGTATGCGCCCACGATTGCCCCGACATGTGCTCGCTGATCGCGAGCGTCGAGGACGGCAAGGTCGTGCGCATCCAGGGCGATCCCGACCAGCCCTACACGGCGGGCTTCGCCTGCGGAAAAGTGAACCGCGACTCCGACCTCGTTAATTCCCCCGAGCGCATCAAGACGCCGCTGAAGCGCAGCGGTCCCAAGGGCTCCGGCCAGTTCACGCCGATCACCTGGAACCAGGCGCTCGACGAAATCTCCACCCGGTGGAAAGCCATCATCAAGGAGAGCGGCCCGCTCGCCCTGTTGGGCTACGCCTACTCGGCCCATCAGGGCCTGATGAACCGCGGCCTCGTGAACGGCCTCTTCCATGCCCTGGGCTCCTCGCGCCTGCAGGCCGGCACCGTCTGCGACACCTGCTGCGAAGTGGCGTGGGACATGACCATCGGCCCCGTGGGCGGCGCCGATCCGCAGTCGGTCGTGCATTCCGATCTCGTGCTCTCGTGGGGCGCCGACCTCGCCGCGACCAACGTGCATTTCTGGGCGTTGTGCGAGGAAGGCAAGAAGCAACGCGGCATGAAGATCGTGGTCATCGACCCGCGCCGCACGCGCAGCGCCAAGGCCGCCGATCTCTATCTGCCGATCAGGATCGGCACCGATGCAGCGCTCGCCCTCGGCATCATGCACATCCTCGTGCGCGACGGCCTCGCCGACCGCGACTACATCGCGAAGAAGACGCTGGGCTTCGACAAGGTCGAGCGCGACGTCCTGCCGAAGTTCCCGCCCAAGCGTGTGGCCGAGATCACCGGCCTCAAGGTCGAGGACATCGAGACCCTGGCGGCGATGTACGGCAAGGCGAAGGCCGCCCTCATTCGCCTGGGCGAAGGCATGACGCGCCTCGCCGCGGGCGGACAGGCGCTGCGCTCCGTGACGCTGCTGCCGGGCGTCACCGGCCACTACGACGTGAAGGGCGGCGGCGCCCTCTTGCTCACCGCGGCCTCCTGCGATCTCAACTACAACGCCGTCCGCAAGCCCTCGGGTCCCGCCACGTCGCGCATGATCAATCACCTGCGGCTGGGCGAAGAACTGCTCAACATGAAGGATCCGCCGATCCGCGCGCTCTACGTGTCGGCGAACAATCCTGTCGTCACCTGCCCCGAGGTGCACAAGGTGCGGCAGGGCCTGATGCGCGAGGACCTGTTCACCGTGGTGCACGATCCCTTCCTGACCGACACCGCGAAGTACGCCGATATCGTGCTGCCGGCCGCGAACTATCTCGAGACCGACGATCTCTATCGCGCCTATGGTGCCTACTGGATGCAGTGGGGCCAGCAGGCCGCCAAGCCGCTGGGCGAAGCGCGCTCCAACTTCGAGGTGGCACAGGCCCTGGCCAAGCGCATGGGCATCACCGACCGCATCTTCACTCTCTCTCCGCAGGATGCCGCGAAGGAATTGCTGAAGGGCGCGACCGGCCCTGCGGGAGCGGCGGATCACGCCACGATCTTCGCCGGCACGCCGATCAATATCGCCCACGAATGGAACGGCCAGCCGTTCAAGACTCCGTCCGGCAAGCTCGAGTTCTATTCCGAGCAGCTCGCGACGCAGGGCCTCTCGCCCGTGCCCGATTGGGAACCCGACGCGATCGAGAGCGCCGACGCCGCAAAGTGGCCGCTGCGCCTGCTGACGGCGCCGGGATACTTCCAAGCGCACACGGCTTTCTCGGGCGTGGCCTTCCTGCGCGGCCGCGAAGGCAAGCCGTTCTGCATTCTCCATCCTGACGATGCGAAGAAGCGCGGCCTCGCCGATGGCGCCGACGTGCGCCTGTTCAACGAGCGCGGCGAAGTCGGACTCGTGCTCAAGGTCAGCGACGAGGTCCAGCCGGGCGTCGTGCTCGTGCCGGGCCAGCGGCCGGTCGGCGAAGCCGTCTCCGGCACGATCAACATGCTCTGTTCGGACCGTTACACAGACATGGGCGAAGGCGCGACGTACCAGAGCACCTTCCTCGACGTCGGGTCGTGGCAGCGCAAGGTCGCAGCGGAGTAGCGCGGACCGCAACCACCCCGTCATCCCGAGCGAAGCTGAGGGATCTCTTATCAGGGTGTTGGAAAAATAGGTCCCTCCGCGCGGCCCTTCGGGCCTTGGTCGGGACGACGGAAAAATGCATTGCGCAAATCTGTCGCCTTGCGACGGACACACCGTTGCGCTTCTCTCCTGTCATGATCTCACGCAGGAACGTTCTCTCGGGCCTTGCTGCAATGAGCACGGCCGGATGCGCCTCACAGCGGGCGCCGCAAACCGCCTACACTTATCCGATCGCCCCACCTCCGCCGGACCGCGCCTCGATGGGGATCGATGCCGTGATCGACATCAGCCGCGGCGTGAACGTCTCCGATTTCCGGCAGGTCAAGCGCAGCGGCATTCTCGCCGTCATCCACAAGGCGAGCGAAGGCGGCGACTATGCCGACACGGCCTGCGCCGCGCGTCGTCCCGCCGCCGAAGCCGCAGGATTGCTTTGGGGCACTTATCACTACGGCACGGGCGGAGCGTCGGGCGCGCAGCAGGCGGCGTTCTTCCTCGCCTGCTCCCGGCCCGGACCGAAGACACTCCTGGCCCTCGACCTCGAGGCCAACGAGAACAATCCATCGAACTCGATGCGGCTCGACCAGGCCGAGCAATTCGTGCGCGCCGTCGCGGAAGCGACCGGGCGCTTGCCCGTGGTCTACGTGCATCCGACGTGGGCGAACGGCGATCCGCTGCCCAACTCGGGCCTGAGCCTCGGCGCCCGCATCACGCCCGCGTCGATCCTCGCGCGCTGTCCCCTGTGGGTTGCGGACTATCACGAGTCGCCCGAGGTGCCGGCTGCCTGGGCGGATCGCGGCTGGAAGCTCTGGCAATACGCCGCGGACGAGAGTCCGAGTAAGCCCGCCTACGGCGCAACGACGATCGTCGCCGGCGTCAGCCATTACGATCGCAATCTTTTTGCCGGGGATTCGGCCGCGCTCCACCAGTTCTGGGGCACCTGACCTCAGACGAAGCGATGCTGCGTGCGCTCGCGCTTGGCGAGCTTCGGCACCGCCTGCTCCAGGATCAGCGTCTTGAAATGCGCCGCCTGGCTGTGCTCGGCGAACGCGGCCTCGTCCTTGAAGACCTCATAGAAGAAGAACTTGGTCGGCTCGGTGAGTGACTGATGAATCTGGAACGCCAGTACGCCAGGCTCGGCCTGCGCCTGCGGCAGGAACTTCCGGATGATCCCCTTCAGCGCGTCCACTTCATCCGCCTTGGCTTCCCAGAAGGCGGTAACGATGAGACCCTGCTTCAGCGTGTTGATGTCGGCCATATGATCCTCCGTTGGTGACGGAGGTCATATAGGCCGCGACCGACCGCCGTCGCTTCGGCGGAGGCCGAAGGCTTATTTCTTCGTCACGTTCCAGAACACCGTCGCCGGCGCCTCGAGATTGCCGCTGATGTTGCTGCGCATCGCCACCGGCATGTTGTACTGGCCGAGCGGCGCGTAGGTCGGGTACTCCGCGAGCCGCACCTGCAGCGCCTCGGCGATCTCCTTGCGCTTGGCCGGATCGGTGGTGCGGGCGAAGTCGTCACGCAGCTTCTCGATCTTGTCGTCGCACGGCCACCCGATCGCGGCCTTTTCGCAGGCCGCACCGGTGAAGAACGACACGATCGGATCGAGGATGTCGGTGGCAGCAAGCGTAGTGACGAATGCCGACCAGCCGCCGGCCGACGGCGCCTCCTTGCGCGAGCGCCGCGCCAGCACGGTCTGCCAGTCGGTCGACACCATGTCGACCTTGAAGCCCCCGCGCTCGAGCAACGCCTTGGAGACCGGTGAGACCACGCCCGACTGCAGGTCCGCCGCGTGCATCAGCACGACTGGCGTTCCGTCATAGCCTGCTGCCTTGAGCAGTTCCTGCGACTTGGCGGCGTTGCCCTCCAGCTTGTCCTCCCAGCCTTTGGAGGTCGAGAGCGGCGTGCCGCAGCCGAACAGATCCTTGCAGACCTTCTCGTACTTCGGGTTGCCCACGCCGGCGGCGAGCGACTCCTTCTGGCTGAGCGCATAGAGTGCCGCGATGCGGATGCGCGGATCGTCGAACGGCTTATGCAGCGTGTTGAAACGCAGCGCATACAGGGTGCCGAGCGTGTTGAGGTCGACGATCTTGATGCCCTTGCTGCCTTCGAGCAGCGGCAGCATGTCGAACGGCGGCTGCTGCATCATGTCGATCTCGCCCGCGATCAGCGCGTTCACCGCGGTCTGCGCGTCGGGCAGCACGACCCATTCGACGCGATCGATGAGCGCACGCTTGCCGCCGGCCAGGCCTGATGCGGGTTCCGAGCGCGGCTTGTAGTCGGCGAACCTCTCGTAGACGACCTTTTCGCCCGGACGCCACAGATCCTTCTTGAACACGAACGGACCCGAGCCGATGTACTCGCCGATCTGCTTGTCCGGCGGCGTCTCGGCGATGCGCTTGGGCATGATGAAGGGCACCGAGGAGCTGGGCTTGCCGAGCGACTCCAGCACCATGCCGAAGGGCTCCTTCAGCACCAGCGTGAAGGTCTTGGCGTCGACCGCCGTCATTTCCTTGGTGAACTGAAGGAGCTTCTGGCCCATCGCATCGCGCGCGCCCCAGCGCTTCAGCGAGGCGATGCAGTCTTCGGAGGTTACCGGCTGGCCGTCGTGGAACTTGAGGCCGTCGCGCAGCACGAACGTGTAGGTGAGCTTGTCGTCGCTCACCTTCCACGTATCGACCATCTGCGGCTGGACCTGCAGCTTGGCGTCGAGCGCGAACAGCACGTCGTAGATCATGTAGCCGTGGTCGCGCACGATGTACGCGGTGGTCCAGATCGGATCGAGAATCTTGAGGTCCGACAGCATCACGACCTTCATGGTCGTCTGCGCCGACGCAACGCCGGCCGTGACCAGCGCCGCCAGCACAGCCATCATTCGAAATAGGATACGCATGTCTTGTCCTCCCGGAGCCCCTCAGCGACTATGCAATGAGCATGCCTTCGAGGGGAATGGAAATGACGTCTGGTCCTGTGTCTGTTCGCAACGTTTCGTGGGCGGTCGTCCGCAACGGCGCCGAAAAGCAGCACGTCTATCGCCGCAACGTCGATTTCTTCCTGAAGGATGGCAAGATCACCGAGATCACGCCGGCCGGCGCGCGGCCGACCGGACCGGGCGAAAACGCGATCGATGGGACCGACATGCTGGCCCTGCCCGGCCTGATCAACATTCACTCACACCCCAGCACCGAAGCCGCCTATCGCGGCGTGCGCGAAGACCACGGCGTGCCGGAGCAGCAGATGACCGGCTTGATGGAGCGCCTGCAGGCCTTCCGGGTTCCGGAAGACGGCCGGCAGCCCGCGGCGGTCCTGTCCTATTCCGAAATGCTGCGGGCCGGCACGACGATGGCCTGCGACGTCACCGTGCCCTTCGACGGCTGGCTGGAGACCATGGCGCAGAGCGGCATGCGCTTCTATGCGGCGCCGACCTTCGCCTCCGCGCGATGGGGCATGAGCTCGCCGCAGACCGTGACCTGGAAATGGGATGAAGCGCGCGGCCAGGCCGAGTTCGAAAAGGCCAAGCGCGTGATGGACGATGCCGAGACGCACAATTCG
Source organism: Enhydrobacter aerosaccus (assembly GCA_903915535.1). Lineage (GTDB taxonomy): Bacteria > Pseudomonadota > Alphaproteobacteria > Reyranellales > Reyranellaceae > Reyranella > Reyranella aerosaccus_C. Next base: position 3,567 of record CAIWTJ010000294.1, on the reverse strand, counting down.
CGGCGGCTCGACGCGATGGTATTCCCCGGCCAGATCGACACGGTGACGCCCGAGCTCTTCGCGGCCGGCCGCAAGCATGCCGACGAAGCGGGTCGCGGCTTCTCGACCCATATCTGCCAGTCTGTCGTGGAGGTGCGCGAGATGATCCGCCGCCACAACATGACGCCGATCCAGTGGGCCGCCGCGAACGGCTTGATGAAGAGCGACACGGTGCTGGCGCACTGCATCCTGCTCGACGACCATCCGCAGATCCGCTGGCACACGTCGAAGGACCTCGACCTGATTGCCGAGTCCGGCGCTTCGGTCGCGCACTGCCCGCAGCCCTTCGCCCGCTACGGCCTCGCCATGGATCATATCGGCCGCTATCGAGCGCGCGGCGTGAATGTCGGCCTCGGCACCGACTGCGCGCCGCACAACATCATCGAGGAGATGCGGCTGGCGATCGTGGCCGGCCGCCTGATGAGCGAGGACATCCGCAGTCTCGACACGGCGGGCGCCTTCGAAGCCGCGACCTTCGCCGGCGCGAAGGCGCTCGGCCGCGACGATCTGGGGGCGCTGGCGCCCGGCATGGCAGCGGACATCGTGCTGATCGATCTCGGCCATCCGCTGATGCAGCCGGCGCGCGACCCGCTACGGTCCTTCGTCTTCCACGCCGCCGACCGCGCCGTTCGCACGGTGATTGTCGATGGCGAGGTCGTGCTGGCCAACGGCGAGCCCGTGCATCTCGATCCGAAGGCCGCCATCGGGAAACTTGCGGAGGCGCAGGCGCGCATGATCCGGGACACTCCCAAGATCGATTACGCGCAACGCGCGGGTGACGAGATTTCGCCTCTGTCGCTGCCGATCCACTGACCCCGGGGTTTCGAGGGCCATTGATGTCCGAAAACCGCGAGCGCCGGGCGGCCCGCCATGGGATTATCGGACCATGGAATTCCGGGAAGAAATCATGGATCGCGAGGCCTGCTACAAGGTCTTCCAGAGCCATGACCGTCGTTTCGACGGCCGCATTTTCGTCGGCGTGACCTCGACCGGAATTTATTGCCGGCCGATCTGCCCGGCACGGGTGCCGATGTTCAAGAACTGCCGGTTCTTCGCGTCGGCGGCCGCCGCGCAGGATGCGGGCTTTCGGCCCTGCCTGCGCTGCAGGCCAGAGAGCGCGCCGGAACTTGCCTTCTGGCGCGGCTCGTCCAACACCGTAAGTCGCGCGATGAAACTGATCGCCGAAGGCGTGCTCGACGAGAGCGAGGCGGGCGTCGAGGCCTTCGCAGCAAAGCTCGGCGTCGGCGGCCGGCAATTGCGCCGCCTCTTCAACCAGCATCTCGGGGCCTCGCCGATCGCGGTCGCGCAGACGCGCCGCGTGCTGTTCGCCAAGCAGCTCATCCACGACACGCAGCTGCCGATGACGGAAGTGGCCATGTCCGCGGGCTTCGGCAGCGTTCGGCGCTTCAACGAGACCTTCCTCAAGTTGTTCGGCCGGCCGCCCAGCGCGCTGCGCCGCAAGCAGGGACCGGACACCTCGGCACGCGACGGCGTCACCCTGCGTCTCTCCTATCGCCCGCCCTACGACTGGCCGGGCATGCTCGACGCCCTTCAATCGAGGGCGGCGAAGAGAGTCGAGAAGGTCGAGAGCGGCATCTGGCATCGGCAAGTCGAGCTCGACGGCCGCAAGGGCACCGTCTCCGTGGCGCACTTGCCAGAACGCAATGCCGTGGCCATCACCATCCGCTTCCCCGACGTGAAGGCGCTGCCGGCGATCGTGGCGCGCGTGAAGCGCGTGTTCGACCTCGGCGCCGACATCGTCACCATCGACAGCCATCTCGCGCGCGATCCCCGGCTCGCGCCGCTGATCGCCAAGCGCCCCGGCGTGCGCGCGCCGGGCGACTGGGACGGCGAGATCTCCGCCGCCAATCTCGACAGCAAGGCGCCCGCCGCATGGCGTCCCTGGCACGCCTATGCCGAACAACATCTGAGGCTCGCCGCCAATGCCGCGTGAAAAATTCGACTTCCTCATCGACAGGATGCCCACCCCGGCGGGCGAGATGATCGTGGTCGCCGATGCCGAGGGAAACCTGCGCGTCATCGACTGGACCGATCACGAGGATCGCATGAAACTCCTCCTGGATCGTCAGTACGGCAGGGGCAACTGGAGTCTCACGCCGGCGCGCGATCCCGGCGGCCTGTCCAGCGCCATGCGCCGCTATTTCAAGGGCGATCGCGCCGCCATAGACAAGCTTCCCGTGAAGACCGCGGGCACGCCCTTCCAGCGCAGCGTCTGGAAGGCATTGCGCACCATCAAGTGCGGTACGACGATCAGCTATGCCGAGCTGGCCCGGCGCATCGGCCGGCCCAGGGCCGTGCGCGCCGTCGGCCTCGCCAATGGGCAGAACCCGGTCGGCGTGGTCGTGCCCTGCCATCGCGTCATCGGCTCGAACGGCAGCCTGACCGGCTACGGCGGCGGCCTGCCGCGCAAGAAGTGGCTGCTGGAGCACGAGGGAGTAAAGACTTGAGCGATCACGACACGCTGACGGCACTCAACCTCGACTATGTCAATTCGGTGCAGCGCTCCGACACCAAACGCTTCGACGAACTCCTGTCCGACGATTTCCTAAATACGAACCCCGATGGGTCGCTGGTCGACCGCGCGGGCTTTCTGGCCCAGATCGCGCCCCCGGCGAAGATCTCCGGCCTCGCCTGCCACGACGTGAACGTGCGTGTGATGGGCGACTTCGCCATCATCCATGCCCGCACCAGCTACACCCTGCCCGACGGCCGCCCGGGCTCCGGCCGCTACACCGACATCTGGGCCAGACGCGGCGGCCGATGGCTCTGCGTGGCCGCGCAGGTTGCAAGGAGCTGACAAGCTCCCTCATACTCCGGGTCCCTCAGCCCGGATGTGAGATGCCTCTTACCTTCAAGATCGATCACGATAAGCGGTTAGTCACCGTACAGACTTCGGGTCTGGTTACCCTCGCTGACGCGGTGAAGGTGTTCCGCTCGAAGACGCGCGCGATCATGCGGCCCGTCGGCGAGAGGGAAGCCTGACGTGCCGATCCAGTTCAATATCGACCACACCAGGCGCTTCGTCGACGTCCGCGGCTTGGGCGACGTGCTTCTGCAGGAAATCCTCGACTATTTCGATGCACTCGTGATCGAAGGGGGGATGCCCTATCGCAAGATGATCGACATGCGCGGCGTCACGCCCAGGATCTCCGACGAGGGCATGATGACGCTGGGCGCCCGGGTCAGCGCCTACGCCAACCTGGAGCCGCGCGGCCCGATTGCCGTCGTCTCGACGGCGCCCGAATCGGACCTCTTCATCCGGCGCTTCATGAACCTCGGGGGCGCAAAGCGGCCGATGCGTCTCTTCAATTCGCTGGATGCCGCCAGGAGCTGGCTCGAGAGCACGCCGGAGGCCTGACGCTATTCCGTCGGCCGTGAAAAACCCCTCGCGCATTGGCATTGAAGCATTTTAGGTGCTGAGGGGCGTTATTGGATCGCAAGGTTCTGCGCCGTGAGGCGCCAAAAGCTTGCGCATTGGAAAGCCCTTTTCTTGCCGCGGAAAACATG
>CAIWTJ010000293.1 GCA_903915535.1 Enhydrobacter aerosaccus | reverse complement strand
TTCCTTTCGCCGGCACGCCGATCGTCTGGATCGTGCGCATGCCGCCCTTGACCAGCATGCCCGCGATATCGGTGGCGCCGGTGAAGTCGTCCGCAATGACACCTAAAATGGCCATGGCTGACGTTACGCGCTCAACGTCGCCGGCATCCAGAACTTTCGGCGCCGCGCGCGCCGCTTCTCGATGCTTTCGCCGTCGTAGATGTGCAACGGCGGGGCAGGGTCGAACGTATCGCGAATATCGAGCATGTTGACGTTCACGATGCCGATCGAGCGGCCCTCGTCCTCCATGATCGCGCCGACATAGGTGCCGCATTTGGCGCAGAGCAGATAATCCGTGATGCCGAGCCCGAAGCGATAGCGCGAGACCGTGCCGGGTGCGGCATGGAAGACCACCGAGCCACCCGGATCGCCCATCGTGCGCGCGCCGTGGCGGCGGCAGAACGAGCAGGCACAGCGTCCGATCCGCATCTCGGCCGGCTGTTTCGCCGAGGTGAGCTCGACCTTCACGGCGCCGCAGTGGCAGGAACCCGGATAGACCGTCATGGTGCTATCCCAGTGGGCGCGATCAACGTGGCGCGGAAGTCGTTGACGTTGGTACGCGTCGGCCCGGTGACGAGGCTGTCGCCCAGCATCTGAAAAAAGCCGTGGCCGTCATTGTTATCGAGCATTGCCTTCGGATCGTGACCTTTGGCTTTGGCGCGGGCGAGGGTGTCCGGCGTGAAGATCGCGCCTGCGATGTCCTCGGCGCCATCGACGCCGTCGGTATCGGCGGAGAGGCCCCACACGGCGGGCGAACCGTTGGCGGCGATTGCCTCGGCCATCAGATATTCGACGTTGCGGCCGCCGCGTCCGTTGCCGCGCACCGTCACCGTGGTTTCGCCACCGGACAGCACGACGGTTGGTTTGCCGTTCCTCGCCGCGATGGCGAGCGCCTGGCGCGCGTGCGCGGCACCCAGGTCTCGCGCTTCGCCCTCGAGATTGTCGCCTAGCATTAGCACCTCCAGTCCGCGCGCCTGGGCCAGCGATGCCGCGGCTTCGAGCGAACGCTTGGGCGTCGCCACCATGACCGTCTCGACATGAGCGAGTCGCGGATCGCCAGGCTTCGGTGTTTCTTCGATCTTGCCGGCAGCACCCGCCTTCAAGTGCGCGAGCACAGCAGCGGGAGGCACGATCTTGAACTTGTCCAGCACCGCCAGCGCGTCGGCGAACGTTGTACTGTCGAACACCGTGGGGCCCGAGCCGATGACGCCGGGATCGTCGTTGGGGACGTCGGAGATCAGCCACGACAGGACATGCGCCGGATAGGCGGCCATCGCGAGCCGACCGCCCTTGATGGCGGAGAGATGCTTGCGCACCGTGTTCATCTCGCCGATATGCGCGCCGGATTTCAGCAGCGCGCGGTTCACCTCCTGTTTGTCGGCCAGCGTGAGGCCGGGCGCCGGCAGCGCGAGCAACGACGAGGCGCCGCCCGAAATCAGGCACAGCACGAGGTCGTCGGCCGCGAGGCCCTTCACCATGTCGAGCATGCGGCCGGCGGCGGCGCGCCCCTTCTCGTCGGGGACGGGATGTGCGGCCTCGACGATCTCGATGCGCTTGCAGGTCTCACCGTAGCCGTAGCGCGTGACGACCAGCCCTTCGAGCGGATGGTTCCAGCGATCTTCGAGGGCGCGCGCCATGGCGGCGCTGGCCTTGCCCGCGCCGATCACGACGGTGCGGCCCTTTGGCGGCTTCAGCGCGTCGATATAGGGGGCGAGGCAGGTCGCTGGGCGCGCGGCGGCAAGGGCGGCATCGAACAGGTCGCGCAACAGGGCGCGGGCGTCGGCATCTTTCATTTGCCGCATCTTCCCACTATAGGGGCGCGATGCAACCACTGCTCGGCCCCGACGATCCGCCACCGTTCTCCGTCCATAACTTGAACGGCAAGGCGCCATTGCTTCTGCTGTGCGACCACGCGAGCAAGTTGGTGCCCAAGTCTCTGAATATGCTGGGCATCACCGAAGCGGAACTCTCGCAGCATGTCGGATGGGACATCGGCGGCCTCGACGCCGCGATCGAGCTCTCGACGCAGCTCGATGCGCCGCTGGTGGCCTCGGGCTATTCGCGGCTGGTGATCGACTGCAACCGCTGGCCCCACGGCGAGGGCTCGACGCCGGAGATCAGCGACACCGTCCACGTTCCGGGAAACAAAGGCATCACGAAGGAACAGGCCGATGCGCGCGCCGAGGCCTGCTTCTGGCCCTATCACCGCGAGGTCGCGCGGCAGCTCGATCGCATGACCGAAGGCGGGCGGAAGGTCTGCGTGCTGGTGATGCATTCCTTCACGCCGCAGATGAGGGGCTTCAAGCGGCCGTGGCATGTCGGTGTCCTGTGGAACGACGATCCGCGCCTGCCCGAACCGCTGCTCGCCGAACTGCGCAAGGATGCGTCGCTGGTCGTGGGCGACAACGAGCCTTACTCGGCGCGCGACGCCTATGAGTACACGCTGAATGCGCATCCGCGGCCGCGCAAGCTGCCCTATTGCTCGCTGGAAGTGCGCCAGGACCTGATGGGGACGTCGGACGATGCCCGCAAATGGGGCCATCGATTGGCGCCCGCCATCGGGGCGGCCGTTGCGGCGGCGCTGGGCTGAGCCTATATCCGATCCAAGGAGTTTTCGCCCATGGACGACAAGACCAAGACCGAACTCGAGGCCGCCGCCTTTCGCCGCTTGGTGTCGCACCTGCAGGAGCGTACCGACGTCCAGAACATCGATCTGATGAACCTGGCCGGCTTCTGCCGCAACTGCCTGTCGCGCTGGTATCGCGAAGAGGCGGGCAAGCAGGGCATCGAGATCGCCGACCCCAAGGCGCGCGAAATCGTCTACGGTATGCCGTACGACGAGTGGAAGGCCAAGCACCAGAAAGAGGCCTCCGGCGACCAAAAGAAGGCTTTCGACAAGGCCGGCCACAAGCACGGCTAAAGCTTCCACGTTATCCCCGCATTCCCACGGCCCGTCGTCATTGAGCCGACACGGCCTCCGCCCGTATGGTCCGGCCAACGCGATCAAGGAGTGTTGGACATGCCGGATGGAAGCGCCGTCTCCAAGAAGACCAAGGCCGGGCCGATCTCGGCCGACCGCCTGAAGAGCTTCGTCGAGCGGATCGAGAAGCTCGAGGAAGAGCGCCAGGCCCTGGGCGGCGATCTCCGCGACATCTACAGCGAGGCCAAGGGCGTCGGCTACGACGTCAAGACCATGCGCAAGATCGTATCGCTGCGGAAGATGGACGCCGCCGACCGCGACGAGCAGGAGACGCTGCTCGACGTCTACAAGCACGCCCTCGGTATGGTCTGAGTGCTCAAGCTCTACGGCATCGCCCAATCGCGCGCCTTCCGTAACCTCTGGATGCTGGAAGAACTGGGCCTGCCGTACGAGCAGGTGCAGGTCGGCTTCGAGCAACGCAAGGTCGTCGACCCGCAGGTCCACGCGATCAATCCCAATCGCAAGGTGCCGACGCTCGACGACAACGGCACGATCCTGTTCGAGTCGCTGGCGATCAATCTCTACCTCGCGGAGAAGCATGGCGGCCCGCTGAAGTGGGCGAACGCGGCGGAAGCCGGGCGCTGCTACCAGTGGGCCCTGTGGGCGGCGACGGAGATCGAACCGCCGTCGCAGGTTTGGGGATCGATCAAGTTCGGGACGCCCGCGCCGCACGATCCGAAGGCGCTCGCTGCCGCCGTGGCCGGCATGCACGCGCCCCTCTCGATCCTCGATGGCGCCCGGACCGGCAAGCACTACCTCGCCGCCGATCGCTTCACCGTTGCCGATCTCAACCTGGCCAGCGTGCTCTATCGGCTGATCTTCTTCGAAGACCTGCACAAGTACAGCCAGGTGAAGGCCTGGATGGATCGCTGCTGGAACCGAGCCGCAGCGCAGAAGTGCCGGAAGATGCGCGAAGCCTAGAACGGCGCTAGGTTTCCTCGCATCGGAGGAAACAAAAAGATGCTCAGGACGATGATGGCGATGCTCGCTGCTTGTGCAGCCGGCATCGGCGGCGCTTCGGCGCAGACCTTTCCCACGCAGCCCATCCATCTCGTCGTACCGTTCCCGCCGGGTGGTGGTACCGATTCTCTGGCGCGCGCAATCCAGGAGCCGTTCCAGAAGGCGCTGGGCCAGACGGTGATCATCGACAATCGCGGCGGCGGCGGCGGCAGTATCGGCCACGAGATCACGGCCAAGGCCCAGCCCGACGGCTACACGATCCTGATGAGCAGCAACAACCAGATGCTGCTGCCGTATCTTATCGCGCATCTCAGCTTCGATCCCGCGAGCTTCGTGCCGATCGGCTTCGTCGCCAAGCAGGAGTCGATCTTCGTGGGCGCCGCCGACGCGCCGTGGAAGGATCTCGCCGAGATCACCGAGGCCGCGCGCAAGAAGCCGGGCGACATGCAGTACGGCACCGCGGGTGTCAGCACGCCGATGCATCTGTCGACCGAGCGCTACGCCATCCTGAACAAGATCAAACTCACGCACGTGCCGTTCCGCGGCACCGGTCCACTGGTGACCGATCTGCTGGGCGGTCATGTGAAACTCGGCATGTCGAGTCTCACCTCCGTCGCGCAGTATCTCGCCAACGGAAAGCTCAAGGCCTACGGCATGGCGGCGCCCGAGCGCGCGCAGTCGGCGCCCGACGTGAAGACGTTCAAGGAGCAGGGCTTCGGCGACGTCGACGGCACGATCGTCTACACGCTGATCGCGACGCCGGGCACGCCGCAGCCGGTCATCGCCAAGCTGAACGCCGCGCTGAACGCCGCCGTGGCGACGCCGCAGATGCGCGAGGACCTGCGCACCCGCGGTTTCGTCGCCATGGGCGGCACGCCCCAAGAACTCGCCAAGTGGACCAGCGAGCAGGCGCCGGTGTGGGGCCCGGTGTTGCAGGCGGCCGGCATCAAGCCGGAGTAAGACTTGCGTCTGGCCATGTTTAATAAACATCCGGAAAACATCCGCTGAGACTTTCGCGCTCACGGAAATCTCGCTGAATCAAACTGATAGCGCGCGTCGTTCATCGCGCCTCCGCGGAAACGGCGCGAAAAATAGCGAATTTAGAGAGATTGTGCCCATGCCCATCCTTCGAGACGCGGTCCTTCGGACCGCTCCTCAGGATGAGGCTGTGCGACAAGGCCCTCATCCTGAGGAGGCTGCGCAGCGGCCGTCTCGGAGGATGGGCAACAGGATGATCTGCATTCATGCGCCCGACTCTAGGCGCGCCCGTTCGGAACACCTATTACGGTCGTTACTGGCGATGAAACGCCAGCGGGCTTGAAACGATGGTTACTTGCCGAACGCGGCCGCCGCCTGCGGCGACGAGAACATTTTCGTCGAGTCGTGACCGACGCCCGGCACTTCGGCCAGCGTCCAGCGGAACGGCCATCCATGCTGCTGCGCGATCGCGCGTGCCTTCTCGAAGGTCGCGCGGCCGCGCTCCAGGCGGTTGAGGCCTTGTGCGACAGCCTCGGGCTCCGAAGAGAGATTGTTCGTGCCGGTATCGTTGCCGCCCAGCAGCACGGTGATCGGCAGCGCGAGATAGACGCGCAGCATCGACTCGGACTCCGGCATGCCTTTGAAGCCGTAGGGCACGGCGTCCTGGAGACTGGGCAGCACCCATGTCGAGGGATTGGCGATCACGATCGGCGTGGCATCGGTCTTCGCGTAGGCCGCGACGCGAGTCAGGAACTGACCACCGGCGGAATGGCCGATCAGCGCCGAGGGAAGGGACGGTTGGCCGGAGGCCGTGCGTGCCCAGTCGATCAGCGGCTGGATGAAATCCACTGTGCGCTTGCCCTGCGCGATGAGTGAGCCGCCCTTCGTGGCGACGCCGCCGCGCTGGTAGAGGTCGGTCGAGAAGCGCGCTGCGTCGAACTCCGGCGCCACCACGATCGCGCCGATTTTGTCCGCGAGGGCGCGCGCATGGTCGCGATAGGGGCCGGCGTCGCGATTGAGGCCGTGGAAGACAATCAGCACGAGCCTGGGATCGGCAGGACGATAGGTGAAGACGTTGAGTTTCGTTCCAGGCAGCTCGACTTGGTATTCGTGCTTGCCGGGAGAGATCGTCTGCGCGCTCGCAGTGCCCGCAATCAGCATGGTGGCGGCCGTCAGTATTGCGATTTTCTTCTCCATCCTCAGAACCATATGTTCATAGGCAGGCTGTGGCGATCCTTCTCTTTTGCGCCGAGGCAAGTGGCCGCGCCGGCCGCGATCAACGTGGCCGTGCGGCAAACCGCGATCGCATCCAGGATGTCGTCGCGCGCCGCGTCGGGCAGGCGATCGACCTTCGTCTTGAAGCCGTGCCGGGCCAGAAGTTTCAGGCGCTCCGCGTAGCCGTCCGGCTGACGCTTCTTGCTCAACACGGGCTTGCCCTTGTTCATGCGCGCAAAGGCAAGCTCGGGATGAGCTTCATAGATGATGCGCCGGAGTTTTCGCTGCGTGCGCAACAGCTCGTCTATCTCGCGCAGCTTCGGGAAGAGATGGAACGTCTGCTGCGTGAGGCCGGCACCCATTATCTTGCTCGTGGCGTTGGCACGCACGTAGGTCGTGCAGGCGAGCGCAGGGCGGCAGGGTGTCGGGAACACCGAGCTCGTCTTGCCGGGCAGCAGCTTTCTCGCTTCGCTCTCGCAGACGCGGCCGGGACGCGGTGAATCGGCAAGACCGATCGGCATGTCGACGGCCAGAATGGAAAGGCCCTCGCACGCGTCAGCCAGGGCCTTCACAACTCTGATGTCGAGAGTGCCGTCGGTATCACGCCGGCAGACAACCCAGCCCGTGCGGCAACCGTCGGCGCCCGCGACGATCATGCGGCGCTTACCAGGTGGCCATTTCGGTCTTGAGGTTGGCGTCGAGCACCGCCAGGAATTCCTCGGTCGTGAGGTAGTCCTGCTGCGAGCCGATCAGGATCGCGAGATCCTTGGTCATCTTGCCGCTTTCGACGGCGGCGACGCAGACTTTCTCGAGCGCAGTCGCAAACTTCACCACCTCGGGCGTGCCGTCGAAGGTCCCGCGATACTTCAGCGCCTGCGTCCAGGCAAAGATCGAGGCGATCGGGTTGGTCGAGGTCGGTTTGCCCATCTGGTGCTCGCGGTAGTGACGCGTCACCGTGCCGTGGGCGGCCTCGGCTTCCACCGTCTTGCCGTCCGGCGTCATCAGCACGGAGGTCATGAGGCCGAGCGAGCCGAAGCCCTGGGCCACCGTGTCGGACTGCACATCACCGTCGTAGTTCTTGCAGGCCCAGACGAACTCGCCGTGCCACTTCAGCGCCGAGGCGACCATGTCGTCGATCAGGCGGTGCTGGTAGGTGATGTTCTTGGCCTTGAACTTGTCGGCGAACTCCTCGTCGAACACCTTCTGGAACAACTCCATGAAGCGGCCGTCGTAGCGCTTCAGAATGGTGTTCTTGGTCGAGAGGTAGACGGGCCAACCGCGGTTGAGGCCGTAATTGAACGAGCTGCGCGCGAAGCCGATGATCGAGTCATCGATATTGTACATCGCCATTGCGACGCCGCTGCCGGGGAAGTCGTAGACGGTGTGTTCGATCACCTTGCCGTCGTCGCCCTCGAACTTGATCGTGAGCTTGCCCTTGCCGGGCACCAGGAAATCTGTGGCGCGATACTGGTCGCCGAAGGCGTGACGTCCGATCACGATCGGATGCGTCCAGCCCGGCACGAGGCGCGGCACGTTGCTGCAGACGATCGGCTCGCGGAAGATGGTGCCGCCGATGATGTTGCGGATCGTACCGTTGGGCGAGCGCCACATCTCCTTGAGCTTGAACTCTTTCACGCGGCCTTCGTCCGGCGTGATGGTGGCGCACTTCACGGCGACGCCGTACTGCTGCGTGGCCTTTGCCGAATCGATCGTCACCTGGTCGCTGGTTTGGTCGCGATGTTCGATGCCGAGATCGTAGTACTTCAGGTCGATGTCGAGGTACGGGAGGATCAGCCTGTCCTTGATGAACTTCCAGATGATCCGGGTCATCTCGTCGCCGTCCATCTCGACGATCGGGTTCTTCACCTTGATTTTGGGCATGTGCTTCCTTTAGAGGCGGTCGAGCGTCTTTTCGGTGACCGGTCCGCTTGGCATCGTCTCGAGAGCGGGCAGCACGTCCTTGAAGTCCTTCACGAAGACGACGTGGTCGAAATTGATCGGGTCGGCGAACCCGCCTGTCACGATCGACTTCAAGAGCGCCTCCAGCGGCTGCCAGTAGCCTCCCTGGTCGATGATCACGATCGGCTTGGCGTGCAGGCCGAGCGTGCGCCAGGACAGGATCTCGAAGAATTCCTCCAGGGTGCCGATTCCGCCGGGCAGGATGATGAAGGCGTCGGAACGCTCGAACATCTGCAGCTTGCGCTCGTGCATGGTCTCGACGACCACGGTTTCCGTGAGATTCGGGTGTCCCGCCTCGCGCTTCAGCAGGAAGCTCGGGATGATTCCCACGACCTTGCCGCCGCCCTTGAGGGCGGCGTTCGCGGTCAAACCCATCAAGCCGACGCCACCTCCGCCGTAGACCAGCGTTATCCCCTTGCGGGCGATCAGGTCGCCCAGGCCGGTGGCGGTATCGCGGTAGGCGGGATCGGTTCCGAAGCGGGAGCCGCAGTAGACGCAGAGGGAAGACGGAAGGGGCACGATCGTGTCTTTGCTGTCGGTTCTTTTATTTACAGGGATCCGGCGGCTTTCAGCCCCGGGCGGGCATGGTATCATTTGGTGTAGCAAGTGCGCGATACCAATAGCTTAGTCGTCGCACCGTTGGGAGTTCGATGTCTCGCACAATTGTCTGGCTGGTGGTGGCAGGAGCGGCGGTGATCGCTGCTGCGCTGGGCTTTGGGTGGTACACGAAGATGCACGAGCGTGCAGCGATCGAGCGTGCCACGACACCCGCACCGAGTACCGCGACCTCCTCATCGGCATCGCGCCCGGAGGCCGTCAAGCCGACGGAATCGCCGCCGGCGGCCGTGATGGCGCCCAGTTTCGACGTTGCCCGCATCGGCCGCGACGGCCGTGCCGTGATCGCGGGGCGCGCCACGCCGGGTGCCAAGATCGTCCTGCTGGACGGTGGCAAGGAGATCGCCCGCGGCGAGGCCGATTCGCGCGGCGAATGGGTGCTGCTGATCCAGGATCCGCCGCTGGCGCCCGGCCAGCACGAGCTGCGCGTCGTCCAGCATGTCGAGGGCCGCGCGCCGGTGACGTCGGAACAGTCGGTCGTCGTCGTGGTTCCCGAGAAATCCAACACCGCCGACGAGACGCTGGTCATGATCGTCCCGCCGGGAGGTGCGCCCACGCTGGTGCAATCGCCGTCGGCCGCGGGCGTGCCGAAATCGAACGACCTCCAGCTCTCGACTCTGGACTATGACGATCGCGGCAAGGTCACGCTGAGCGGGCAGGCGCTCGCGGGCTCGACAGTGCGGGCTTATTTCGACGACAAGGCCGCGTCGGACGCCGTGTCGGGCAGCGACAGCCGCTGGCGGATGGCGCCGTCCGATCCGATCGAAGTAGGCAAGCACGTGCTGCGGCTCGATCGCCTCGGCAAGGACGGCAAGCCCGTCGCCCGTCTGGAACTGGCCTTCGAGCGGCTGGTGACGGCGCCGGGGGCCGCCGCCGGCGGAGCAGGCGACACCCGCAAGCTCAGCATCGTCAAAGGCGACAATCTCTGGAACATCGCCCGCGCGCATTATGGCGAGGGTTTGCAGTACACGATCATCTTCAACGCGAACAAAGATCAGATTCGCGACCCCGATCTGATATACCCCGGCCAGAATTTCAGCCTACCCAAGGTAAACTGACGTGCTGGCCAATTTCTTCATTCCGATCCTCGAGGACGGATGGCGCTTCATCGCCATCTTCGCGGGCCTCGCCTTTGTCGGCGCCCTGACAGGGCAGGCATGGCTGTTCTGGCCGCTGATGCTGGTGCTGGCCTGGTCGATCTACTTCTTCCGCGATCCGCCGCGCGGCGTGCCGCAGGACGACAGCGTTTTGGTCGCGCCGGCCGATGGGCTGGTGCAGATGATCGTCGACGCCGTGCCGCCGGCGGAACTCGGCCTCGGTGACCTGCCGCTGACGCGCGTGTCGATCTTCCTGAGCGTCTTCGACGTGCACATCAATCGCGCGCCCTGTGCGGGCACGGTGGAAGTCGTGGCCTATCGGCCGGGCAAGTTCCTCAATGCCGCCGCCGACAAGGCAAGCGACGAGAACGAGCGCAGCGCCATTGCGCTCCGCCGTGCCGACGGCACGCTGATCGGCTGCGTGCAGATCGCGGGCTGGGTGGCGCGCCGCATCATCACCTATATCAAGCCGGGACAGCAGGTCGCGGCAGGCGAGCGTTTTGGCCACATTCGCTTCGGCAGCCGCACCGACCTATATTTGCCCCAGGGCGCGCGTTTGCTGGTGGCGCCCGGCCAGCGCATGATCGGGGGCGAGACCGTCATGGCCGAGCTTGATCCGACGGTTAAAACGGCCCGTACAGCCATCGAATTCTAGGAGGCCCTCATGGACAGGGATTTCCGTAGCCGGCGCGGCTTGCGCGGGTTTTCCGTCAATCGGCTGATTCCCAACGTCTTGACCCTGGCCGCTTTGTGCTCGGGCCTGACTGCGATCCGCTTCGGCCTGCAGGGCCAGTTCCGCCTCGCCGTCATCGCGATCATCGTGGCGGCGATCTTCGATGCCCTCGACGGTCGCGTCGCGCGCCGACTGGGCGTCACCAGCCAGTTCGGCGCCGAACTCGATTCGCTGTCGGATTTCCTGTGTTTCGGCGTCACGCCGGCGCTGGTGCTCTATCTGGCCTCTTTGAAGGACGGTGGGGCGCTGGGGTGGGTGGTGACCCTGATGTTCCCGATCTGCTCGGCACTGCGCCTGGCGCGCTTCAATACCGGCTTGTTGGCCGATACGCCGCCGCCGGCCTGGACAGGCTCCTATTTCACGGGCGTGCCGGCCCCAGCAGGGGCTCTGCTGGCGCTCATTCCCCTGCTGGTGAGCTTCGAGATCGAGGCGGCGTGGCCCCGCCATCCGCTGGTTGTCGGGCCGGTTCTCGTGGTCGTGGGCGGCCTGATGGTCAGCCGTTTGCCGACGTTTTCCTTCAAAAAAGGGCGGGTTCCGCGTCACCTGGTGCTGCCGGCCTTGCTCGGCGTGGCGCTGGTCATGGGCGTGCTGGCCAGTTCGCCCTGGATCGGTGTCTCGCTATTGGGTCTGGTCTACGTCGGCTTGATCCCCTTCAGCTGGACGGCCTATCGGCGCCAAGCGGCTCAGAGCGGTCAAGCCGGCGAGGTCGTGCCGCTGCGTTCGGTCGATCCTGGCGCTTCGCCGTGAGGGAAATACGCCTGTAATCAGATAGTTAGTGAGTTTTCTTCACAATTTAGTCTAATTTCAATTGACCCCGAGAATCGTCATAGGGTACGATTCTTTCACTGAATCGATGGGTTCTATGCTGGCGCGGCTGCGGCGCCGGAGTCTCTCGGGGAGTACTGCTAAAATGCTGTCCATTTTTCGTCGCCTCGCCAAAGACCAGCGGGGCGCCACGGCGATCGAATATACGCTGATCGCCTCGCTGATCGCCGTCGCGGCGATCGCGTCGATGCGCTCGGTCGGCAACAAGGTCGGCAATGTCCTGAACAACGTCTCGCAGGCAATGACCTGACTGCATCCGGAATTCGAGGGGCCTTCGACGGGCGATCCAGCAATGGGTCGCCCGTTCCTTTTGACCGCTATTAGCAGTGTGTCGTACCCAAATTTCCGTTCATTTTGAATGCGTTACGGCCTTGACTTGATCCAACACTGAAAATATCATTTGTAACGTTCTTATAGTCTGTCTTTTGTCCTTTTTGTCTTTGTGCATTCGTTTGCAAGTTACTTCTTAAGTTATTGGCGTAACCGTCTGATAGGGGACAGTCAGGCGGCGTTTTGAGGGGACAGACACACGAACCGGGCGGGGTGCGATGGCCATTGCGGTCCTCGTGGCCCGACCCGATCGACGTGTTTAGCGCGGCGCCCGTCGGCGTCGTGAGTTGATGGGGGAGAATGCCGCTGTTTGCGCTTCTTCAAGCTGGCTGCCTGATGGCCTTCGCCCTGCTGCTGCTCGCGGCGGCTTGGCAGGATCTGCGCACGATGCGCATTGCCAACCGCCTGTCGGTGGCGATCGTGGGTACCTTCCTGGTTTGGGCCCTGGCGGGCCTGGCGTCGGGCACGCTTGTCGCGGGCGATCTTGCGCTGGCCGTGACCTGCTCGATCGGCGTGTTCTTCCTGGGCGCACTGGCCTTTGCCGCGGGCGCCTTTGGCGGCGGCGACGTAAAGCTGCTCGCGGCGGCGACGCTGTTTGCCGGTTCGGTGTTCCTGCTCGATTTCTTGACGATCGTGGCACTCGCCGGGGGCGCGATGGGTGTCGCGATTTTGGCGGGCGCGCCGATCGGACCTGCCGCCGCCGCCGGTGACGGCTCGACGGTCCGCGCCCGGCTGCGCAGCGGCCTTCCCTATGGTCCCGCGATTGCGGTGGGCGGCCTCTGGGTCGCGGTCCAGCTGGCCAGCACACAAGGGGCGATGCCATGAACAGCAAGCGCGTCGTCTTCCTGCTGCTGGCCGTCATCGTGGCCGGCCTGACCGCCTTCATGGCGCGCACCTGGCTGCAGAGCGAGCGCGCCGCCGTCATGGCGCAGGCGGGCCTTCGTCACGACGCCGCACCGTTGGCCGCGCCGACGTTGCAGGTGTCCGTCGTCAGATAAATTGTTACGGATCGAGTCTATTTGGAAGAGAGGCTCCAGCGCATCTGCTGATTGATGTTAAGCGGCGATTGCACGGTGGTTCAAGCGTCTGCGTTGGATGGTCTGTCGTTTGATCCTTTCTCG
>CAIWTJ010000292.1 GCA_903915535.1 Enhydrobacter aerosaccus | reverse complement strand
GTGCTGTGCGGCTCGGCCTTCAAGAACAAGGGCGTGCAGCCCATGCTCGATGCCGTCGTGAACTACCTGCCCGCGCCGACCGACGTCGAAGACGTCAAGGGCGTGAAGATGGGCACCGACGAGGCGATCACGCTGCCGTCGAGCGACGATGCGCCGATGTCGGCCCTCGCCTTCAAGATCATGACCGACCCGTTCGTGGGCTCGCTCACTTTCGCGCGCGTCTACTCGGGCGTGCTGCAGTCGGCGACCGGCGTGCTGAACAGCACGAAGGACCGCAAGGAGCGTATCGGCCGCATGCTGTTGATGCATGCGAACGACCGTGAAGACGTGAAGGAAGCACGCGCCGGCGACATCATCGCGCTCGCAGGCCTCAAGAGCGTCACGACCGGCGACACGCTGTGCGATCCGGACAACGCCGTGATCCTGGAAAAGATGGATTTCCCGGATCCCGTCATCGAGCTCGCCATCGAGCCGAAGTCGAAGGCCGACCAGGAGAAGCTCGGTCAGGCGCTGGGCCGTCTCGTTCAGGAAGACCCGACGTTCCGCGTCTCGACCGACCAGGAGACGGGCCAGACCGTCATCAAGGGCATGGGCGAGCTCCATCTCGAGATCAAGGTCGACATCCTGCGCCGTACTTACAAGGTCGATGCCAATGTCGGCGCTCCGCAGGTTGCCTATCGCGAGACGCTCGGCCGCAAGACCGACATCGACTACACCCACAAGAAGCAGTCGGGTGGTTCGGGTCAGTTCGCGCGCATCAAGCTCACGTTCGAGCCGCTCCCGCCCGGCGGCGGCTACGCGTTCGAGAACAAGGTCGTTGGCGGTTCGGTGCCCAAGGAATTCATTCCCGGCGTCGAAAAGGGCCTCGAGGCGTCGCGCGAGACCGGCGTGCTCGCCGGCTTCCCGGTGATCGACTTCAAGGTCACGCTGACCGACGGTAACTACCATGACGTCGACTCGAGCGTTCTCGCGTTCGAAATCGCCGCCCGCGCGGCCTTCAAGGAAGGTCTCGCCAAGGCGCAGTGCAAGCTGCTCGAGCCGATCATGAAGGTCGAGGTGGTGACGCCGGACGACTACATGGGCGACTGCATCGGCGACTTGAACAGCCGCCGCGGCCAGATCCTCGGCATGAACGCCCGCGGCAACGCGCAGGTGATCGATGCCATGGTGCCGCTGGCCAACATGTTCGGCTACGTGAACACGCTGCGGTCGATGACCCAGGGTCGCGCGGCCTACAGCATGACGTTCGACCATTACGCAGCGGTCCCGCAGGCCGAGGCCGACAAGGTCGTGGCGAAGCTGGCCGGCTAACGAAATTCGATTAAGCAAGGAAGACGAACATGACGAAGGCGAAGTTTGAACGTAACAAGCCGCACTGCAACATCGGCACGATCGGGCACGTGGATCACGGCAAGACGTCGCTGACGGCGGCGATCACGAAGATCCTGGCGAAGACGGGCGGCGCCACGTTCACGGCGTACGACCAGATCGACAAGGCTCCGGAAGAGCGCGAGCGCGGCATCACGATCTCGACGGCGCATGTCGAGTACGAGACGAAGAACCGCCACTACGCGCACGTCGATTGCCCGGGCCACGCCGACTACGTGAAGAACATGATCACGGGAGCGGCGCAGATGGACGGCGCGATCCTGGTGGTGTCGGCGGCCGACGGCCCGATGCCGCAGACCCGCGAGCACATCCTTCTGGCGCGCCAGGTCGGCGTTCCGGCGCTGGTGGTGTTCATGAACAAGTGCGACATGGTCGACGACAGCGAGCTGCTGGACCTGGTCGAGCTCGAGGTTCGCGAGCTCCTGAAGAGCTACCAGTTCCCGGGCGACGACATTCCGGTGATCCGCGGCTCGGCGCTGATGGCGCTGGAAGACAAGAACCCGGAGCTGGGCGAGCAGGCGGTGCTGAAGCTGATGGAAGCGGTCGACAGCTACATCCCGCAGCCGGCGCGCGACAAGGACAAGCCGTTCCTGATGCCGATCGAGGACGTGTTCTCGATCTCGGGCCGCGGCACGGTGGTGACGGG
>CAIWTJ010000291.1 GCA_903915535.1 Enhydrobacter aerosaccus | reverse complement strand
TCGACCGCTACAATGCCCAGTGGCTGATCGCAAAGAACGACTACCGAAGTCCAAACGACGCCAGAACCGCTTGGGATCATGGCGCGTTCAGGCTAGCCGCTTAACCCCTACCTTGTGTCCAGATATCCGGGTGCAGTACATTTCTTGCAACGATGACCTTGTCGCGCGCCGACTCTATTTCCATGCGCGCCGTGTCAGCCTGTCTGGCCACTCCCGTTGACTTGAAATCTAGATAGACAGTCCCTCCAAAGAGCAGCGCCAGCACCGCGCCGAATCCAGATATCAAGATCTTCCACTCCCGACGGCCGAAGTAATTTTCGGTCAGAGTCTGCTGGATAAGAGTTCTGAGCGGTTCGGAGGCCGTGCTATGCGGATCGTCGAAAACGAACTCTTTCAATGTTTCGAGCATTCCCAACGCCGCACTCAGCGCGGCGCGTCGATTCCCATCACTTGCTTTGTCCGCGAATCCGTCGTTGTCGAGGCATTTGATAAACTCTGGATTGCCTCCGAAGTCATTCGCCACAACAGCTCGTATTTCTCCAATCCAGCCTGCTAGTCTGAAGTGATCGCGCTGACGCTGATCGGCGCGCCTGCCGTCCAAGTCGGGGAGTTTCGTCCTGGCAACGTTGGTCCTCAGTTCATCGCCAATATTGATCAGCTTAGTGAGGTGAGTTCGCAACGCGTGAGCTTTTTCAGGATTCATCGTGTACCCCCTTCTTTTAGGGTACACTGCGCATACGTTAGTACAATCTATAATTGCACCGCTTTTAGTGGTGGAGATCTCGATCTTCCGATCTCAGAGAGAAGACAGAGAGCTAAATTTGCCGATTCCCCTCAGGTCAGCCGAGACTTTGCCCACGCTGCGGCGTCGCGCACGAGAGCAGAATTGTCGGTCAACAGTCTCTCGACAGCGGAACGGGAGGTGGCGGTCGCGCTACTGTTGCCCAGCGCATAGGCGACGTTGCGCACGAAGCGGTCGCGGCCGATGCGCTTGATCGCCGTGCCGGCAAAGCGCGCGCGGAAGGCCGCATCGTCGAGCGTCGCCAGTTCGGCCAGCGCCGGCGCGTCGAGACTTTCCCGGGGGGCGAGCGCGGTCTGCCGCGAGGCTTGCGCGAACTTGTTCCACGGGCAGACGGCCAGGCAATCGTCGCAGCCGTAGATGCGGTTGCCGAGCAGGGGGCGCAGCTCCTCGTCGATCGGGCCTTCGTGCTCGATGGTGAGATAGGAGATGCAGCGCCGCGCATCGAGGCGATAGGGCGCGGGAAAGGCTTTCGTCGGGCAGATGTCGAGGCAGGCGTGGCACTGGCCGCAGTGATCGGTTTCGGGTGCGTCGCAGGGCAGCTCGACCGAGAGCAGGAGTTCGCCGAGAAAGAGCCACGAGCCGAAGGCGCGCGACACGAGGTTGGTATGCTTGCCCTGCCAGCCCTGGCCCGCGGCCTGTGCGGCAGGCTTCTCCATCAGCGGCGCGGTGTCGACGAAGACCTTGAGGTCATGTTGATAGGTGTCCCAGATGATCCGGCCGAGCGCCTTCAGCTTGCTCTTCATCACGTCGTGATAGTCGCGGCCCTTCGCATAGACCGAGATCGCCCCCAGCTCGCGCTGCCCCAGGATGGCCAGCGGGTCGCGCGCCGGCGCGTAGTTGAGGGCGAGCGAAACCACGGTCTTCGCTTCGGGCCACAGCGTGGCCGGGTCGGCGCGCTGGGCGGTGCGCTCGGCCATCCAGCCCATGTCGCCCTGCCAGCCGTCGTCGACGAACTGCATCAGCCGGCCGAGCCGTTGTTCGCGCGCGGCAGGATCGAGCGTCGCGGGCGAGAAGCCCACGGCATCGAAGCCGAGCTTCAGCGCCTCGTCGCGAATGGCGTCGCGCAATTGGGCGGGCGTCGCCTTCTTCGGCGCACGCTTGGGGCGCGGCGGGTTCCGGCTCATCGTCCCCGATAGGCGGCGACACCCTGGTCAGGCAGCCAAAGCCCCTTGGGCGGCGCGCCGGTCTGCCAGAACACGTCGATCGGCATGCCGCCGCGCGGGTACCAATAGCCGCCGATGCGCAGCCAGCGGGGCGCCAGCACCTTGGCCAGTTTCTGGCCGATGGTGAGCGTGCAGGCCTCGTGGAAGTCGGCGTGGTTGCGAAAGCTGCCGAGGTAGAGCTTGAGCGACTTGCTCTCGATCAGCTTGGCCCGGGGCGCATAGTCGATCACCAGGTGCGCGAAATCCGGCTGGCCGGTCATCGGGCAGAGGGTCGTGAATTCGGGCTGGGCGAAGCGCACCAGATAAAGCGCCTTGGGATCGGGATTGGGCACGGTCTCCAGGACCGCCTGGGCGGGCGAGGCGGGGAGTGCGGCGGCACGGCCGAGTTGGCGCAGATGAGGGTATTTGGTCATGCCTCATCATATGCTAAGCGGGCCTCCATGACTCATAGGGTTGCGATCGTGGGGGCAGGGCCGGCGGGCTTCTATGCCGCCGATGGGTTGCTGCGCGGCGACCCCGATATCCATATCGACATCATCGACCGCCTGCCGACGCCGTTCGGGCTGGTGCGGGCGGGGGTGGCGCCGGACCACCAGGGCACGAAGGCGATCGTGCGCCAGTTCGAGAGGCTGCTGCTGCAGCCCGACGTGCGCTTCTGCGGCAACCTGGAGATCGGCCGGGACATGACGTGGGACGAGATCGTGTTGGCCTACGACGCCGTGATTGTCGCCACCGGCATGGTGATCGACCGCAAGCTCGGCGTGCCGGGCGAGGAGCTGCCCCACGTCTGGGGCTCGTGGCGGTTCGTGGCGTGGCTGAACGGACATCCCGATTTCCGCGACGGCCCCGACCTGGGCGCAGTGAAGCGCGTGGCGGTGATCGGCAACGGCAACGTGGCGCTCGACGTGGCGCGCCTGCTCGCCAAGTCGGCCGAGGAAATGGCGAAGTCCGACATCGTGCCCGAGGCGGGGGCCGCGATCGCGGCGGCGCCGATCGAGCGCATCGACATCATCGGCCGGCGCGGGCCGGAGCATGCCTCGTTCACCGGCAACGAGCTGGCTGAGATGGGGCGCCTCGCGCGCGCGGTGCCGCTGGTCGACGCCAAGGCGCTCGACGTCACCGTGCCCGCCAGCGAGCCGACGCCGGAGCGGCTGCGCAAGGCCAAGAATATCGAGATCCTGCGGGGCTTCTCGGCCAACAAGGCCGGCAGCAAGCCGATCGCGCTGCGCTTCCTCTTCAATACCGCGCTCAAGACGATCAAGAAGAGCGACTACGACCTGGTCGTGACCTGCATCGGCTATGACGGCGCCGACTTCCCCAAGGGCGAAAGCGTGTTTCCGGTCGGCTGGGCGAGGCGTGGACCCACCGGCACCATTCCCACCAATCGCACCGACAGCCATGCAGTGGCGCAGCAGGTGCTGGCCTGGCTGAAGGATCGCACGCCCAAGAGCGGCATCGATCCCCTTCCGCTCACCACCGACACGGCGGGCTGGCATCGCATCGACAAGGCGGAGATCGCCGCCGGGGCGAAGCAGGGCCGGCCGCGGTTGAAGTTGACGGACTGGGCGTCCTTGTTGAAGGTCGCCGAAGGGTAAGAGGGAGAACATCATGCTGGGTCGTCGTTTCGTCTGCGCGGCTGTGGCCGCGCTCGCCTTTGCCGGTTCGGCCCACGCCGAGACCGTGCTCAAGGTGTCGTTGCACTCCGACCTCAAGATCGTCGATCCGATCTGGACGACGGCGCTGATCTCGACCCACCACGGCAACATGATCTACGACACGCTGTTCTCGGTCGACGACAAGCTCGCCGTGAAGCCGCAGATGGTCGACAAGTGGGACGTCTCCGCCGACAAGCTCACCTGGACCTTCACGCTCCGCGACGGCCTCGAGTGGCACGACGGCCAGCCGGTGACCGGTGAGGATTGCGTCGCCTCGCTGAAGCGCTGGGCCGCCAAGGATTCGATGGGCCAGAAGCTGATGGGCGAAGTGGCGTCGCTCACCGCGCCCGACGCCAAGACCATCAAGCTGGTGCTGAAGGAGCCCTACGGCCTGGTGCTCGACTCGATCGGCAAGGCCAGCGCCAACATCCCCTTCATGATGCCCAAGCGCGTGGCCGAAACCGATCCCAACACGCAGATCACCGACTACACCGGCTCGGGTCCGTTCATCTTCAAGAAGGACGAGTGGAAGCCGGGCGAAAAGGCCGTCTACGTCAGGAACACCAAGTACAAGCCGCGCGCCGAGCCCGCCGTGGGCCTGTCCGGCGGCAAGGTGGTGAAGGTCGACCGCGTCGAGTGGATCACCATCCCCGACCAGCAGACGCAGGTGAATGCCCTGCTGAACGGCGAGATCGACATGATCGAGATCGTGCCGCCCGACCTGCTACCGCTCCTGCAGAAGGACAAAAACATCAAGACGACGGTCGTGAACGCGGCGGGCCGCCAGTACGAGATGCGCTTCAACGTGCTCACCAAGCCGTTCGACAACGCGAAGGTGCGTCAGGCGGCGCTTTACGCGATGGAGCAGAAGCCTTTCCTGGAAGCCAATGTCGGCAATCCCGAGTTCTACAAACTCTGCAAGTCGATCTTCCCCTGCGGCTCGCCGCTCGAGACGACCAAGGGCTGGGACGACAAGCTCACGGGCAATGTCGCCAAGGCCAAGGAGCTGCTGAAGGAAGCGGGCTACGACGGTGCGCCGATCGTGATGATGCATCAGACCGACATCGCCGGTCATAATCAGCTCGCCACC
>CAIWTJ010000290.1 GCA_903915535.1 Enhydrobacter aerosaccus | reverse complement strand
CGCCCGTGCCGGCGCCCTCGTCCTCGTCCGCGGCCTCGTCCGCGGCGGCCACTGCATCCGACGCCGCATACATCTTCTCTGGCGGCGGCGGCGGAGGCGGCGGCGGCGGCGGCGGCGGGGGTGGCGGCGGCGGTGCCGGCGTCAACTGTGTCGTCGGCGGCAGCGTCACGATCGTGATCGGCGGAGCAGCCGGCGGCGGGGCAATGACATTGATATTGACCGGGCCAGTCGCTGTCTGCGCGCCACCGGCGATCAGCGGGGCAGCGCCCTGCAGCGGGCCGGCGCCGACCAACGGGCCGGCACCCTGCAGCGGACCGGCGCCCAGCAACGGGCCGGCACCCTGGAGCGGGCCGGAACCTTGAAGCGGACCGGCGCCCTGCAGCGGACCGGCACCCTGAAGCGGACCGGCGCCCTGAAGCGGGCCACCGCCGGCGAGCGGGCCAGTGCCGCCAGCGCCGCCGGGACCACCCGGACCACCCGGACCACCGGCGCCAAGCGCGCCACCGCCCAATGCCGGGCCGCCGGCGTCACCGCCGCCGGCCTGGAGCGGGCCAGAACCCTGCGCTCCGCCAGCTTGAAGCGGGCCACCGCCCTGAAGCGGGCTGCCGCCGGCGAGCGGACCACCGCCCTGCCTGTTGTTATCACCTTGGAGCGGACCAGCGCCGCCACCGGGACCGCCAGCGCCACCGCCCGTGCCACCGGCACCGCCAGCACCACCGCCAGTTTCTCCGCCGGCACCACCAGCTCCGGCGACACCTGTTCCACCGGTGCCACCGTCACCGCCAGTACCACCGGCTCCGCCCGTATTGTTACCCGGATTGGCGCCCTGAAGCGCCGGAGCGCCACCGGCGCCGCCCGTGCCACCGGCACCGCCGGTTTCTCCGCCGGCACCGCCCGCACCACCAGCTCCGGCGACACCTGTTCCACCGGTGCCACCGGCACCGCCAGTACCACCGGCTCCGCCCGCATTATTACCCGGATTGGCGCCCTGCAGCGCCGGAGCGCCACCGGCACCACCCGTGCCACCTGCGCCGGCTGTGCCCGTGCCACCGGCTCCGCCCGCGCCACCGGCGCCGGGTGTGCCCGCACCACCGGCTCCGCCCGCGCCACCAGCTCCCGCTGTGCCCGCACCACCAGCTCCGCCCGTGCCACCAGCTCCGCCCGCGCCAGCCGTGCCACCGGTTCCGCCGGCGCCACCAGCAGCCTGAGTGCCGCCCGGTGTGTTGCCGGGGTTGGCGCCCTGCAGCGCCGGGGCGCCACCAGCGCCGCCCGTTCCGCCCGCAGGCTGATTGCCGCCCGGTGTGTTGCCCGGGTTGGCGCCCTGCAGCGCCGGCGCTCCGCCGGTACGTGGCGTCGTCAGCACCTGGGCCAACTGCACGGGGTTCGGAGTCGATGATCTCGTGGTGCTGGGCGTCAGGCCCGCGTTCACCTTGTGCAGGCCGCTATTGGCGAACGCTGCGCTGATCGCGCCGTTCCGTCCGCCGCCGCCACCGCCGTTGCCGCCGTTCGCGCCGCCGGCGCCACCGCCCGGTGTCGCCGAGCGGCCCGCCGCGTTGCGCGGTGCGCCGCCGGCGTTGCCGCCTGGCTGATTGTTGCCCCCGACCTGCTGCCCGCCCGGCGTGTTCCCGGGGCCGTTGTTGCCGCCCTGGAAGCCCGGAGGCGTCTGGAACGATGCGACCTGGGTGTTGAACGAGCCCGGCGGCATCGTGGTCAGCGGCGGCGGCGGCGCGCCGGGAGTGATCGTCGTCTGCGTGTTGGGAGTCGTCGTCGTCTGCGTCACGCCCGCGCTCGTGATCCTGAACTGCGCGCCGTACAGGAAGTTCGCCTGCGTCGCGCCGTTGGCGCCGACCGCCACGGTAAAGATGCCGCCGCGGATGCCCATGCTCGCCGATGGTGTCGTGACCTTCACTTCGGACTTCTTGCTGATCACGCCGCCCACGAAGCGCAGCGTGCCCTTCGACACGGTCAGCGCCATCTCGCCGGTCTTTTTCTCCGGGTCGTAGACGTACTTGTCGATCACCAGCGAGCTGTTCGGGCCGACCGTGAGCGAGGTGCCATCGAGGAAGACGAGATGGGCGCGATCGTTGTCTTTTGTCGTGACCTTCTCGTCGGCTTCCATGTCGACGCCGACGCGGAGCGTGCGCTCGGTGCCGGCCTGGGTCTTGCCGATGGGCTCGCCTTCGACGACGGAGGCGACGCCGACCTTCGCGTACACGTTGCCGCCGGCGAGGGCGACAAGGGCGGTGGTCGAGAGAAGAAGGCGGGTAAAGGAGAATTTCATGGCTGCTTCATTTCCTTGAGGAAAGTATTCGCGCGTTCTTTGTTTTCGCTAGACGAATCTTTGGACGAACTCACGTCCTGGAGGTAAGTGCGTGCCACCTCGATCGAGCCGAGGCGGTAATAAAGCACTCCGAGCTCGAGCTTGACCTCGGGCTGTTCGGCATCGATCAACAGGAGACGCTCGAGCGCGGAGATCGCGCCTTCGATATCGCCGAATTCCACGGCGACTTCGGCGAAGTGCACCAGCACATCGGGATCGGCTGGCTTCTCGAGCGACTCGGCAAAGGCCTGATCGTATTTCGCGCGCAGCGCGTCCGACGGACCGGCCGCGGGTTGCGCGGCGGCCGCTTGCGGCGCGGCTGCTGCCGCGGGTTTCTCGCTCGGCTTTTCTGCGGGCTTCAGCGCGGGCAATGTCTGCGACAGCGGTGCCGGCTGAGGCGCAAGCAGAGTGGCGCCCGTTTGCACCTGAGGTTGCGCGCGCGCGGCGTCAACGTGCAGCGCGCCGCTTCCGAAGAGAAGCAGCGCGGCACAATGACTCACTCCGAGTTTGCGCATCGTCGAAATAGAAAACTCCCTGACCCCTCAAAACGCCGGACCCTGTAATAGCAGCCTCAGCGCAGTAATACGAGCGGGGCGACAATTTGGTTTGTATGGTACGTTACCGCAGCCCGACGATTTTAGCCGACCTCCGCACCCGGCGCGCATGAAATCGACTCGCAAAATAAGGAATATATTGCATCGCAGACTAACTGCAATTGTGGCGCTGGCGAGGCGCTACAGCAGCTGCGGGTGCGCTCCCCCATCGATCAGGATGCTCTGACCCGAGATGTACCCGGCGTGCGCGCTGCACAGGTAGGCACAGAGGCTGCCCACTTCCACCGGATCGCCAAATCGCTTGGCCGGCAGTTCCGCCTGACGTGCGGCCAGGGCCTGCTCGGGGCTTAACCCCTCCTGCTTGGCTCGAAAGGTGAAGTTGCTGACCAGCCGGTCGGTGGCGAAGGGGCCGGGAAGGATGTTGTTGATCGTGACGTTTCGGCCGACATGCTCACGGACCAGGGTGCTGACCAGTCCATGCAGGCCGGCACGCGCGGCCGCACTTAGCCCCTGAATATCGATCGGGTGGCGAACGACGCTCGAGGTGATGTTCACCACCCGGCCGAAGCCGCGCGCGGCCATGCCGTCCAGTACTGCCGCCAGCATTGCGGCCGGCGCACGAAGGTTGCCGTCGAGCGCCTTGGTCCAGTCTTCCGCCGTGAAGTTCTTCAGTTTGCCGGGCGAGGGACCGCCTGCATTATTCACCAATATATCCGGCGTCGGGCAGGCCGCGAGCAGGGCCTCTCGAACGGCTGCGTTGCCGATGTCACCCGCGACGCTCTTTACCGTCACGTTATGAGTATGTGCGATTTCTGCAGCCGCCGCTTCGAGCGGTCCGAGGCTGCGCGCGTTCAGGACCAGGTTCACACCCTCCGCCGCGAGCGCCTCCGCGCAGGCCCGGCCCAATCCCTTGCTGGCGGCGCAGATAATGGCCGTCCGGCCCTTCACTCCAAGATCCATGGTCTTTCCTTTGACAGCACCCTAGCGGCTCTTTAGTTTCGTTCAAATAAGAACTGTCGTTTTACTAATGGAACGATGCTGATGGCCGAAGATGCCGACACGATGCTCCTGACGGTCTTCCTGCGTCATGACCAGTCGAACAACCTCGACGCGGTGCAGACCAAGTTGAAGGACGCCGGATGGTGGGACCGCTTTCCGCCCGAGGGTGTCGAGATCGTCTCGTGGACCGTCGCGATGGGCTTCGGCCAGATCGTGACCCTGCGTCTCCCCGCGTCCAGGCTCGCCGAGGTGAATGTCGAACTCGAGCGCTCGGCCTGGGGCGTGTTCCGCACCGAATGTTTTCCCGCCTACGATTTTCTCCCGGTCCGCGAGCGCATCAAGGAACGCGTCCGCCAAGGAGGCAAGTGATGAGCCAGCCCTATCTCAATCCCCATCAGGCGCGCGACCGTGCACCCGACGACTATCAAAATCTTCTGGGCGATGCGATCGAGCGCGCGTTCGCCGCGGGCATTCACGACCTGCCGGGCCTCGTTAGCCGACTGAACGAGGCGGGCGTGCCGTCACCGAACGGTGCGGGCTGGACGCCCGAGCTGTTCCAGAAAGAGATGAAGCGTCTCGGCGCGTAGGAGGGGCGAACCATGACAGCGGTAACCAACCAGGCCATCAACTCGCTTCTCGCCAAGGGCGTGCGGAATATCTGGTATCCGATCTGCCCGTCGCACTTCCTGGGCGAGAAGCCGATCTCGCTGCGCCGCCTTGGCCTCAAGGTGGTGCTGTGGCGCGACGAGAGCGGTGCACCGGTGATGCTCGAGGATCACTGCCCGCATCGCGGCGCGCCGCTGTCGCTCGGCATCGCGATGGGCGATCGCATTGCCTGCGGCTATCACGGGGTGCAGGTCGGCAAGGACGGCACCGTGCTGTCGGTGCCGGGCGCGCCGGGCAGCAAGCTCGAAGGCCGGAAGTGCGTGAAGTCGTTCCCGACGCAGGAGCGCGCCGGCGTGATCTTCGCCTATGCCGGCGACGCGCTGCATCCCGAGCCGATCGAGCTGCAGTTCCCCGAGCAGCTGGTGTCGCCGGAGTTCAGCTCCTTCCTCTGTTACTGCGAATGGGGCGGCGACTATCGCTACGTGTACGACAATGTCATGGACCCGATGCACGGCACGTTCCTGCACAAGCAGTCGCACTCCATGTCGTTCGGCGACACCACCGCGACCTTCCAGATCCGCGACACGCCGACCGGTTTCGTCTTCGAGAAGCAGGGCCAGCGCAACGTCAATTTCGACTGGACGGAATTCCTCGACACCGGCGTGCACTGGATGCGGCTCGAAATTCCCTATCCCGCGACCGGCGGGCCGGGCGGCAATTTCCACATCATCGGTGCCTACACGCCGATCAACGACAAATGCGCCGCCGTCTTCCACTGGCGCTGTCGAAAGGTCGAGGGTTGGCAGCGCGACACCTGGCGCTTCCTCTACAAGAACCGCCTCGAGGCGCGGCACTGGGCCGTGCTCGAACAGGACCGCGTGATGCTCGAACAGTTCGAGCCCGACGCCAACCAGCGCGAGAACCTCTACCAGCACGACATGGGCGTCGCCCGCCTGCGCCGCGTCTTCCGCCTGAAGGCGGAGGCCCAGTTGAAGGCGCTCGAAGCCGCGGGGCAGCCCGTTCAATGAGTATCGAGGGCATCGATCGCGTGACCTACGGTGTCGAGGACCTGGAGGCGTGCAAGCGCTTCTTCCTCGACTGGGGCCTCAAGCTCGTGCGTGTGGACGTGTCGGGTCTCGATTTCGAGAGCCTGAACGGTTGCGAGATCTTCGTGCGCAAGACCGGCGATGGCGCGCTGCCGCCCGCCGTCGAAGCCGGCCCGACCCTGCGCGAGGTGATCTGGGGCGTGACGAGCGAAGCCGATCTCACAACGCTGGGTGCCGTGCCCACAGTCGATCCCAACGGTATCGGTCTTGGTTTCCGTGTTTCGAAGAAGCGGCCGGTCGCGGTCGAAGGCACGCCGGCCAACGTCTGGGGCCACGCCGCGCGCATCGACACGCCGAGCCCGGTCTACGACCGTGCCGAGCCGGTGGAAGTCGGCCACGTCGTCTTCTTCACCGACAAGCTCGCCGAGATGACTTCTTTCTACGAGAAGCTGGGCTTCCATGTCTCAGACCGCTATCCCGGCCGCGGCGTGTTCCTGCGCTGCGCCGCGCGCGGCGGCCATCACGATCTCTTCCTGCTGCAGCTTCCCGACGGCAAGCGTGGTCTCAATCACGTGGCCTTCGCCGTGCGCGACCTGCACGAGGTGATCGGCGGCGGTCTCGCCATGGCGCGGCACGGTTGGGAAACACAGATCGGACCGGGCCGTCATCCGATCTCCTCGGCGATGTTCTGGTACTTCAAGTCGCCCGCCGGTGGGCTGGTCGAGTATTACGCCGACGAGGACGTGCTGACCGAGAACTGGAAACCGCGCGATTTCACGCCGAGCCCCGAGATGTTCGCCGAATGGGCGGTGGTCGGCGGCATCGACGGCACCACGCGCCGGCAGAAGCAGGGCGCGTGATGAAGCGCCTGGAGTTCCGCAACGTCACCAAGCGCTTCGGCACGATGACAGCTGTCGAAGGCGTGAGCCTCGCCATCGCCGACGGTGAGGTCGTGTCGCTGATCGGTCCCTCGGGCTGTGGCAAGAGCACCCTGCTCAACATGGGCTCCGGCCTCGATCCCGCGTCATCGGGTGAAGTGCTTGTCGATGGTGAGCTCGTGACCAAGCCCAACAAGCACGTGGCCTTCATGCTGCAGAAGGACTTGCTGCTGCCATGGCGCACCATCGTCGAGAATGTCGAGCTGGGCCAGGAGATCCAGGGCGTGACGAAAGCTGAGCGCCGTCAGCGCGCGCGCGACCTGCTTGTCAAATGTCGACTGCCGGACTTCATCGACCACTATCCGCACCAGCTCTCGGGCGGCATGCGCCAGCGCGCGGCGCTCGCTCGCACGCTTGCCGTCGATCCCACGGTGCTGCTGATGGACGAGCCGTTCTCCGCGCTCGATGCGCAGACCAAGATGGTGTTGCAGCAGGACCTCGGCCGCACGCTCGCCGACACGCGAAAGACTGCGCTGCTGATTACCCACGACCTCGTCGAGGCGATAGCCATGTCGGACCGCATCCTCGTGATGAGCCAGCGTCCGGGCCGCATCATCGAGGAGATCGTGGTGGAGATCGCGGATCGCGACAGTCCGATGAAGCGCCGCCAGCATCCAAAGGTGGCAGGCTACATCGTTCAATTGATGAACCTGCTGCAGATCGAACAGGCAGCGGCATAACAAGGGGGGTGGCATGTTGAAACGTGTTCTTCTGGGAATCTGCGCCGCGGCAGCGATGTCGTCCGGCGTCACCACGACGGCATCGGCCGAAGACGTCACCTATCTCCTGCCGGCGCCGCTGTCGCTGCCGGCCTTCGGCCCCTTCGTGCTCGCCAAGCAGCGCGGCTACTTCAAGGCCGAGGGTCTCGACATCACGTTCCAGGTCGCCAAGGGCGGCGTCGATGTGGCCAAGCAGGTCGGGGCGGGCAACGCGGTCGTCGGCGGCGGTATCGGCGATACCTCGATCATCGTGCGGCCGAACGGCATCCCGGTGAAGGCGGTGGCCGTGCTGGGCGGCGGCGCGCTGATGCAGCTCGTGCTCGACAAGGACAAGAACCTGCACACGGTGAAGGACCTCAAGGGCAAGACGGTCACCGTGCTCGCGTACCAGGACACGACCTATTTCGCGCTGCTCGGCATGCTGGCGAGCCAGGGCATGACCAAGGACGACGTCAACGCCCAGGCGGCGGGGCCCGTGAACGTCTGGAAGCTTTTCCTTTCGGGCCAGTCCGACGCCTTTGCCTCGACGCCCGACTGGACCGCATTGGTGATGGGCGCGAAGAAGAACATCGAGGTGATCCCCTCGGACTCTCTCTTCAAGAGCATGGCGCAGGCGATCATCGCGTCGGACGAGACGATCCAGAAGAACCCGCAGCTCATCCAGAAGATCGTGACGGCCACGCTGAAGGGCATGAAGGACATCATGGCCGATCCCGCGGGTGCTGCGGCCGACTTCGTCAAGGCAACGCCAGAACTCGCCGGCAAGGAGGAGTTCGTCACCCTCTCGTTCCAGCTCTACAACAAGTACGTTTACGGCGGCCAGAAAGTCCTGGGCGAGATGGACGAGGCGCGTCTGTCGGCACTGCAGGACTTCTACGTCAAGGAAGGGCTGGTGAAGTCCAAGACGGCGGTGAAGGACCTCTACACCAACCAGTTCGTCAAATGAGCGCAGCGTCCCTCCTCACGATGCAGCCGAATGTCCGGAAGATGGTCGCGGGCAGCGCGCTGCTGTTCGTCCTCTTCCTGGCCTTCTGGCAGTGGGGACCGGGCGCCTTCGGCATTCCGGAATTCATCATTCCGCCGGCCAGCGATGTGTGGAAGCAGTTCCTGCGCATGGTGGCCAAGGATCATCTCCTCTTTCACACCGGCATCACGGCGATGCAGGTCGGCGTCGGCTTCGTGCTGGGTGTGCTGCTCGGCATCCTGTGCGGTTTCGCGCTCGGCATGTCGCCGTCGGCGGAGTTCGTGCTTTCTCCCTATATCCTGGCTCTTCAGATCGCGCCCAAGGTGGCCTTCGCGCCGCTTTTCATCATCTGGTTCGGCTACACGGTTTATCCGAAGATTCTGGTCTGCGTGCTCATCGTCTTCTTCCCGGTGATGATCAACGTGCTGGGCGCGGTGCGCGCGCTCGATCCCGACATCGTGCGGCTGGCCAAGTCGTTCACCGCCAACCGGCTGCAGGTCTTCTGGAAGATCGAATTTCCCGCAGCCCTCCCGCCGCTGTTCGCGGGCCTGCGCATCGCAGCGACCTTGGCCGTGATTGGCGTGCTGGTGGGCGAGCTGGTGGGCGGCAATATCGGTCTCGGCTACCTGTTGTCGGTCGGTGAAGGCGCAGGCGACACCGCCGCGGTCTTCGTCACGATCATCCTGCTCACCCTGATCGGTATCGCGCTCTACGGAATCGTCGTCGCCATCGAGAGCCGCGTACTGCATTACCTGCCGGCGCGCGCCCGGCTCGCCACATGAGTCTCGCAGGCCGCACCATCGTCATCACCGGTGCCGGCCGTGGCCTGGGCCGCGCCTTCGCCGAGGCATGCGCGGCTGCCGGGGCGGCCAAGATCGTCGTGGCCGACGTCAATAGGGAATGGGGTGAGGCGACGGCAGCAAAGCTCGGCACAGTGGCCGTGTTCGCTGCTGTCGATCTCGGCGACCCCAAGTCGATTACTGCCTTTGCCGCCAAGGTCGAGGCCGAGTGCGGTGCGATCGACGGACTGGTGAACAACGGCGCGATCGCCACCGGCATCGGCGGCAAGACTTTCGAGGAAATCGACATCGAGACCTGGGACAAGGTCATGGCCGTCAATGTGCGCGGTACGTGGTTGATGACCAGGGCGATGGCACCGCTGCTGCGCCGCTCGAAGGCAGGCGGCCGCATCGTCAACATCGCGTCCGACACCGCCCTGTGGGGTGCGCCGCGGCTGCTGCACTACGTAGGCAGCAAAGGCGCCGTGATCTCGATGACGCGCTCGCTGGCGCGCGAATTGGGACCGGACAAGATTGCCGTGAACGCGATCGCGCCGGGACTGGTCGAGGTCGAGGCAACCGAATACGTGCCTGAGGAACGCCGGCAGCACTATGTCACCGGCCGCGCCATGCAGCGCCTGCAGCATCCCGACGATGTGACGGGCGCCGTGGTGTTTCTGCTGGGGCAGGGCGCGGGCTTCGTCACGGGCCAACTGCTGCCCGTCAACGGCGGCTTCGTGTTCAACTGACATGACCGACGCACCGATCACTTCCGAGAACAGGTACATCGTGCCGGCGTTGGCGCAGGGGCTTGGCATCCTGTCGCTGTTCGGCGGGGGGAATCGCAGCTTCACCGCGCCCGAGATCGCCAAGGCGCTGTCGCTGCCGCGCACGAAAGTGTTCCGGCTGCTGCAGACCCTGCAGTCGATGGACTATGTGCGCTGCGGCGAGGACAAGCGGCACTTTACGCTCGGCCCGGCGCTGCTGCGCGGCGGCTTCGAGTACCTGGCCTCGCTCGACATGGTCGAGGTGGCGCAGCCCGTCCTGCAGCGGCTGCGCGACGAGACCGGACTCTCCTCGCACATGGCGATCCGCGACAAACGCGAGATTGTCTACGTCTCGCGCTTTCCCGCGCGCAGCACGATCGCGAGCAGCGTCAATATCGGCACACGCTTTCCCGTCCATGCCACGATCATGGGCCGCATGACGATCTTCGAGATGGGCGACAAGGAGCTGGAAGCGCTGTTCGGCGATCAGCCTTTCGAGCGTTTCACGCCGCAGACGCCGACGACGCTCGACGCGCTGAAGGCGCTTCTCGCCGAGGATCGCAAGCGCGGCTACGCCGTGAGCCAGGCCTTCTTCGAGACCGGCGTGAGCGCCATCGCCGCGCCCGTGCACGATGGAGCGGGCGGCGTCGTCGCCGCGATCAACGTCACCGCCGTCAACGCCCATATCGATGAGCAGGCCATGCATGGCGCGCTCAAGGATGCCGTTCTGGAGGCCGCCAGCGAAATCTCTCGCTGGCTGGCGCGCAAGAATTAACCTCGAGTTTCTCTACGAAGGAGGAAGTGACATGCCGGACAATCTGATCAAGTCGAGCACGCTCGCCGACGAAATGCGCGCCCACATGGGCCTGTTCACCGAGAAGACGTTCGACTGGGACGCGTTCCCCGCTTCCCGTCCGTTCCCGGACCTCAGCCGCGCCCAGCTGCGCTATGTGGGCGCCGGCGGCTCGCCCAAGGTCAGCGATCCGTCGACCCTGAAGGCACAGCACTTCACCTTCAGCCTGGTCAATCAGCCGGTCGGCAAGTTCGCCGCCAGTCACGCGCACGAGGTCGTCGAGCACTTCTTCGTCTTGCAGGGCGTGCTGACGGTGGGCACCGTGTGGGGCGACGAGGTCGTCGAAGTAAAGCTCGGACCGAAGGACCTGCTGCTGAACAAGAGCGGCCGCCCGCACGGTTTCCGCAACGACGGCGTCGAGCCGGTGCTGATGCAGATCACTGTTGGCAGCGGCACGCCCGAAATGCCGGTCCATGTCTGCCACCCGAAGGACAAGGAGCTCGAACTGTCGCGTCGCTTCGGCGCGGGCGGCCCGGACAAGATCCAGCTGTTCTCGCCCGACAGCACCGATCGCCGCCATCAGGAGTTGGGCAAGCACGTGGTGCGCTATCGCGATCGCAAGCCGATCTGGGAAAAGGCGGGCTTTGCGCGCCTGACCTATGTCGGCGAGGGCGGGGCGCCGGCCGCGGGCTACCGCATGGATATGATCCATCTTCCCAAGGGCGTCGGCGTGAAGCCGTTCGTGCGTGATGTCGAAGACACGTTCTTCGTCCTTGAAGGCACCATCACTGCCGGCTGGGAACAGGACGGCGAGATCGTCGAACGTCAGCTCGGACCTCGCGACCTGCTGTTCAATCCGGCGGGCCGTCCGCACTACTTCCGCAACGACGGCGTGATCGACGCGACTTTCACCATGGCCGTCGGCACCGGCCAGCCGGAGAATGTGAAGTTCGAAGCGGCATGACGACATCCATCGCGGACCGCCAGGCCAAGGTCGGCGACTCTGTCATCACCTACCGCGAGGCGGGCGCCGGACCGGCGCTCGTCCTGCTGCACGGCATCGGCTCCGCCGCGCGCGCCTTCGACGACCAGCTCGCGGGCCTGTCAAAGACCTTGCGGGTGATCGCGTGGGATGCGCCGGGCTATGCAGGCTCGACAGCATTGCCGATGGAAGCCCCGGTCGCCGCAGACTATGCAGCCGTGCTCGCCAGGCTCCTCGATGCGCTCGGCATCGAGGCCTGTCATCTCGTCGGCCATTCGCTGGGCGCATTGATGGCGGCTTCGTTCGCGGCGGATCGTCCGAAGCGCATTCTTTCGCTGACCCTTGCCAGTATCGCCGGCGGTCATGCAAAGCTGCCGGCGGCGGATCGCGAGAAGCAGTTGGCGCAGCGCATCGGCGATGTCGCCGCACTCGGTGCGCGCGAGATGGCCGAAAAGCGCGGGCCTCGGTTGCTGGGCCGAGACGCGACCCCGGTCATGATCCGGCGTGTCGTCGACACGATGGCGTCGATCCGGCCCGATGGTTACGCGCAGGCCGCGCGCATGCTCGCGTCGGGCGATGTGAAGGCCGACATTGCACGCCTGCCGGCCTCGATGCCGGTTCAGATCCTCTACGGCGACGCCGATGTCATCACCCCGCCCGCGCGCAATATCGAGATCGCCGCGACGCGGCCGCTGGCGCCTGTCCATGTCATCCCGGGCGCGGGCCACGCCGTCTATCTCGAGAAACCCGCGCAATTCAACGATGTCGTGTCCCGCTTCATCGCCAGCGTAAAGTGAGTCCGCCCATGAAACGCCGTACCGTTCTTGCCGTGCCGTTGCTGCTGGTCGGCGGCCGCGCCCAAGCGCAGACCTATCCTTCGAAGCCGATCCATATCGTGGTGACTGTCTCCGCCGGCGGGTCGATTGACATGATTGCCCGATCGATCGGCGAGGCGCTGTCGCAGAAGACGGGCCAGCCGGTCGTCATCGAGAACAAGCCCGGGGCCAACGGCAACATCGCGGCAGCGGCCGTCGCGCGCGCCGCACCGGATGGTTACACGCTGATGGTCACCGGCGGCAGCACGCTCAACCTCAACCCGTTCCTTTATGCCAGCCTGCCGTTCGATCCGGTGAAGAGCTTCGTGCCGGTCACATTGACCGCGCGCACCAACTTCATCCTGGTCGTCAATCCCAGGCTCGGCGTCGATACGGTCGAGGCCTTCGTGGCGCTCGCGAAGGCGAAGCCGAAGACGTTGAACTACGGATCGGCGGGCAGCGGCAGCCTGATCCAGATCGCCACCGAGCTCTTCAACACGGTGGCGGGCATCGAGACCAATCATGTTCCCTACAAGGGGCTGGCGCCGGCCGTGAACGATCTGCTGGCCGGCCAGATCGACTTCATGTTCGATTCGGCTACGACCATGAACCACATCCAAGCGGGAAGGCTGAAGGCGCTGGCGGTCATCGGTCCCAACCGGCTGCCGGCTTTACCGCAGATCGAGACGCTGGCCGAGCATGGGATCAAGGGAGTCGAGGTGGCGTCGGGCTGGCATGGCATGTTCGCCCCGGCCGGAACGCCGCGCGACGTCATCGATAAGTTGAGCGCCGTGCTTCAGCCCATCCTGGCGTCGGCCGAAATCAAGGAGCGCGTCGTGGCGCTGGGCGCCGAGCCCGCGTCATCGACGCCCGACGGGCTCGCCAAAATCCTCGCGACCGATCTCGAACGGTTAGGGCCCATCGTGAAGAAGACGGGCGCGCGCCTGGATTGATCACGAGGCGAAGGGACTGCGCGGAATCGCGAGACCCATGTTTTCGCGCAAGGTCGTGCCGGCATAGTCATCGGCACGCAGGCCCCGGCGTCGCAGCTCCGGCACCAGCAGCTCGACGAACGACTTCAGGCTGCGCGGTTGCACAGGCACCTAGAGGATGAAGCCGTCGCAGGCCTGGCTGCGGAACCAGTCCTCCATGAAATCGACGACCTGGGCCGGCGTGCCCTTCACCATATTGCCGGCCATTGCCGGCAGTACGCGCTCATATGCCTGTCGTACGGAAAGCCCCTCGCGCTCGGCCATCTCGTGCACCGACCGGCCGATCGCGGTGCCGCCGAGTCCCTGGCCTGCGGGCTTCTGCGGCAATGGTCCGTCGAGCGGGACATTCGTCAGATCCATGCCGACGATCTTGGACAGATAGGTGACGCCCAGCGCCGGCGAGATCAGCGACTGCAGCTCGTCGTAGAGCTCGTCGGCCTCCGACGACGTGCGGCCGACATAGATGCTGAGGCCCGGCAGGATCTTGAGCGCCTCGTCGGGGCGCCCGTACTTCGGCATCCGGCCCTTGATGTCAGCGTACTCCGCCTGCGCTTCCTGCTTGCTGGCGGCCGTGCCGAACAGGCCCTCGCCGCCATAGGCCGCGAGTTCCTTGCCGTCGTCGGATTGGCCCGCCATGAACACGACCGGCTGGCCCTGCGGCGTGCGCGACACGTTGAGTGGTCCCTTCACCTTGAAGTACTTGCCGCGATGATCGGTCAGCCGCACGCGCGCCGGATCGAGATATTGGCCGGTGGCCTTGTCCTGCAAGAAGGCGTCCTCGGCCCACGACTCCCAAAGCGAGCGCACGACGTCGAGACTCTCCCGCGCGCGCTCGTAGCGCTCCTCCCGGCCCATATGCTCGTCGCGATTGAAGTTTTTGGCGTCCTCGACGTACTGCGTCGTGACGAGATTCCATGCCGCTCGGCCGCCGCTGAGATGGTCGAGCGAGGCGAATTTCCGCGCGATCGTGAACGGCTCTTCGTAGCTGGTCGTGGCCGTCGCGACGAAACCGATCCGCTTGGTGTGCTGCGACAACGCGGCGTAGAGCGTTACCGGCTCGAATACCGACGGCCGGTCCGACGGGCTGTTGGCCGCGAACAAGAGAGGCTTGTCCATCTGGCGCACGCCGTTGCCGTCGGCGAGGAACATGAAGTCGAACTTTCCCTGCTCGGCGGTGACGGCCGTGTCGACCATGCGCTCGAGCCTCATCGTCGTGTCGGGAAAGGAGTCGGGGTGACGCCAGCCACCGAGATGGCCGCCCAGTGCGCCGCCATTGATGCCGAGCACCATCTTGTCGGAGCGGTTCACGCTGCGCCCCGTTCGGCGGCCTTGGCCTTCCAGACGCTCGGCGCGTCGGCGAGGCCGAGATGGCCGCGCAGGGTGCTGCTCTCGTATTCCTTGCGGAAGATGCCGCGGCGCTGCAGCTCCGGCACGACGAGATCGACGAACTCGCGAAGGCCGCGCGGCTGGACCGGCTGCAAAAGAGTGAAGCCGTCGCAGGCCTTGTTGCGCCACCAGTCTTCCATCTCGTCGGCGACCTGGGTTGCCGTTCCCTTGAACACCGGGCCGCCCAGGGCGGGCAGGGTACGCTCGTAGGTTTGGCGGATCGTGAGCTTGTCGCGGCGCGCCATGTCGAGGATGTAACGGCGCAGGCTGCTGCCGCCCAAGGTCTCCTCGGGCAGGTTGTCGGGCAGCGGACCGTCGAGCGGCAGGCTGCCCAGATCGTGGACCAGCATCTTCGAGAGATAGTGCACGCCTAGCACCGGCGAGATCAGCGACTGCAGCTCTTCGTAGAACTCCTCGGCCTCGGCTGTCGTACGGCCGACGTAGATGCTCACCCCGGGCAGGATCTTCAGCGCCTCGGGCGAGCGGCCGTAGCGTGCCATGCGTCCCTTGATGTTGGCATACGCATCGACGCAGTCCTGCTTGGTCGTGCCGGCGCCGAACAAGCCGTCCGCATAGCGCGCAGCCAGCTCCATGCCGGGCTCGGACTGTCCCGCCATGAAGACGACGGGACGGCCCTGCGGTGTCTGCGAGATGTTGAGAGGGCCTTTCACGGAGAAATGCGTGCCCTTGTGGTCGATGTGACGCACGCGCGCCGGATCGAGATACTGGCCGGTCTCCTTGTTTTGCGGGAAGGCATCCGGCGCCCAGCTGTCCCACAGCTTGGCCACGACCTCGTAGAACTCCTGCGCGCGGGCGTAACGGTCTTCGCGTGCCTGTTCGGGTCGGCCGAAGTTCAGCGCGTCGCCGGCGTTGGAGGCGGTGACGAGGTTCCAGCCGGCGCGGCCCTTGCTGATGTGGTCCATCGACGCGAAGCGGCGCGCCACCGAATAAGGCTCTTCGAAGGTGCTGGTCGCGGTGGCGACCACCCCGATCTTCTTGGTCACCATCGACACGGCCGACAACAAGGTCGTCGGTTCGAAGAACGACGGCCGCGCCGACGGATGATTGGCCGCGAACAGCGCCGGCATGTGCATGTCGCGCACGCCGTTGCCGTCGGCCAGGAACACCGCGTCGAGCTTGCCGCGCTCGGCGATCTGCGACATCTCGATGAAAGCCTCGAGATTCATCACCGGCTTGTCGAACGCATCCTTGTGGCGCCAGCCACCGAGGTGGCCGCCGACCAGATTGGGAATGCAGGCGATTTTCATCATGGTGACTGCTCCTAAAAATTACGCGGGAGGTCCGAGCCAGTGCGGCACTGCCGCCAGCTCCGATAG
This sequence comes from Enhydrobacter aerosaccus, assembly GCA_903915535.1. Classification (GTDB taxonomy): domain Bacteria; phylum Pseudomonadota; class Alphaproteobacteria; order Reyranellales; family Reyranellaceae; genus Reyranella; species Reyranella aerosaccus_C. The sequence goes on along the minus strand of CAIWTJ010000290.1, from coordinate 56,716 downwards.
GGGAATGTGACAACGGATCGCGTGATCGGGCCCTGCCTGTTGCACGGGAGGCGCCAGCGTGTCGCAGACCGGCCCGAGCTTGCGCGCACAGCGCGCGGCAAACTTGCAGCCCTGTGACGCGGCGACGGCGCCGGTCGACGGCGCAGGGGAGTCGCGGCGCTCGCGGCCTATCAGGGGCACCGACGACAGCAGCAGCTCGGTGTACGGGTGGTAGGGAGGGTGCAGCACGTCGTCGACAGGGCCTTCCTCGACGATCGTGCCCTGGTACATCACGGCGACACGGTCGGCGATGTGGGCGATCACGCCGATGTCGTGGCTGATGAAGAGATAGGCGACACCCAACTCGTCGCGCAGGTCGCGCAGCAGGTTGAGGACAGCCGCCTGAACGCTGACGTCGAGCGCCGACACCGCTTCGTCGCACACCAGGAATTCCGGACGTGAGGCCAGGGCGCGGGCGATGCCGACCCTTTGCTTCTCACCACCCGACAGCTGGTGCGGATAGCGCGTCGCATAGCTGCGCGGCAGGCGCACGAGGTCGAGGAGGCGATCGACTTCCGCGGCGACGGCGGCACCCGTCGCCATGTCGAACCAGCGCACGGCCCGGCCCAGGATCGTGCCCACGGTCTGGCGTGGATTGAGCGAGGTGTCGGAATTCTGGAAGACGATCTGCGCGCGGCGGCGAAAATCGCGGCTCGCCTCCGGCTCGACCGCTCCACCGCCGAAGTTCAGCGTTCCGGTGCGTGCCGGCAGCAGCCGAAGCATAAGGCGGCCCAGGGTGGATTTCCCGCATCCCGACTCGCCTACAAGGCCCACGACCTCGCCGGTACGGATGGACAGGGACACATGGTCGACCGCAAGCACGCCAGCCGATTTTCCGAGCATGCGCGAGATCCAGCCGCCGCCGCCGAACCGGATGCTGAGGCTCTCGGCCTGGAGCAAAGGCAATCTTGCGCGCGGCGCGATCGAGTTCGCGGGCGGTTCGGCTTCGACCGGCCAGCTTTCGTCGGCGACGTCATCGACGCGATGGCAACTCACTTGATGAACGACGCCACGCAAGGCTTGCGGCTGCTCGCAGCCCGCGGCCGAAAAGGCGCAGCGCGAACGGAAGTTGCAGCCCGGATCGGATTTAGTGAGATCGGGCAGGCCGCCGGGAATCGGCGCAAGGCGGCCTGCATGGGGACGGTCCGGACGCGGCAGCGCGGCCAGCAGGCCCTTGGTGTAGGGATGACGCGGTCGATGCAGCACGGCGCGGGTCGTGCCCGACTCGGCCATGCGCCCGGCATAGAGCACGGACACCGAATCGCACAGACGATCGACGATGCCGAGATTGTGGCTGACCAGCAGCATCGAGAGACTGCGGCGCACCCGCAGATCGTCGAGCAGCGACAGGATCTGCGCCTCGATGGTGACGTCGAGCGCGGTCGTGGGTTCGTCGAGCAACAGCAGGTCGGGCTCGCCCGCGAGGGCGGTGGCGATGCCCACGCGCTGCTTCATGCCGCCGGAGAGCTGGTGAGCGTAGCTCCGCATCACGTGGGCGGGCCGCGGCACGCCGAGCTCGGCCAGCAGATCGGTGCCGCGCTCCCAGGCGAGGCGCGGCTCGATTCCGAGATGGAGCCGCATCGGCTCGGTGAGCTGGCTGCCGATGGTCAGCGCCGGATTGAGCGCGGCGGCGGTGTCCTGGAAAACGACTCCGATGCGCCGTCCGCGGAGCATCGGCGCTTCGCGCAGAAGATCGTGGCCGTCGAAATTCAGGCGCTGCGCGCTGATCCTTGCGGCCGGGCCGAGCAGGCCCAGCAGCGCGAGCACGACGGTCGACTTGCCCGATCCCGATTCGCCCACCAGGCCCAGCACGCCGCCGGGCGGGATGGCGAGCGATACGTTGTCGAGCGCCTGCAGCCAGCCGCCGCGCGACGGATAGGCGACGGACAGCGCCTCGATGTCGAGCGCAGCATTCTTGACGGTGAGCGCGTCAGGCATGCGCGCGCCCCCGCAGATGCGGATCGAGACGCTCGCGCAATCCTTCGCCGACCAGATTGACCGACACCAGCAGCACGCATAGCGACAGACCGGGCGCGAGGCAGACCCAAGGTGCTTGCGTCAGGAAATCGCGACCCTCGGCAATCATCAGGCCCCACTCGCTGGCGGGAGGTTGCGGTCCCAGGCCGAGGAAGGAGAGCGCTGAGCCCAGCAGGATCGCGAAGGTCACGCGGAGGCCGCACTCGACGATGATGGGCGGCCAGGCGTTGGGCAGGATCTCGTGCCACAGGATCGGCAGCGCGCCTTCGCCGCGCGCGCGGGCGGCCTGCACGAAATCCTCTTCCAGCAAGCCCAACGCTACGGCGCGCGTGAGGCGCACGAGTATCGGCACGTAGACCAGACCGACGGCGGCGATGGTCTTGAACAGGCCGGGTGGGGTCACGGCGAGCACGAGCAGGCCCAGCAGCACCGGCGGCAACGCAATCAGCAGGTCGACGGCGCGCATGATCACTTCCTGCACGGCGCCGCGATGGAAGGCGGCGATAAGGCCGAGCGGCACGCCGACCACCAGGCTGATCGCCATCGCGCCGAAGCCCGTCGCCAGAGAGAGATGCGCGCCGGCCAGGATGCGCGAGAGCACGTCGCGACCGAACTCGTCGGTGCCGAACGGATGCAGCAGGCTGGGCGCCTGCAGCCGGAAGCGCACGGCGAAGACGGTGGGATCGTAAGGCGTCACCCAGATGCCGACGATCGCTGCGGTGACGATCAATGCGAGCAGAGTGGCGCCGAGCACGAGTGTCGAAGGAAAGTGGAGGCGCGGGATCGCAAGGACGCTCATGCCGCTGCCCCGCCGACGCGAATGCGCGGGTTCAGCACGGCGTAGAGCACTTCGGCGATGAAGTTCGCGACGGCATAAATGGCCGTGACCACCATCATGCCGACCTGCAGCAAGGGCAAATCATGCCGCTCGATGGCGAAAACCAGCAGCCGGCCGAGGCCCGGGTAGGCGAACACCGTCTCCACGACAACAATGCCGCCGATCAGCAGGCCGGCATCGATGGCGAGCACGGTGATCGCCGGCAGCAGCGCGTTGGGGAGCGCATGCCGCCACAGCACGCGCTGCTCCGCGAAGCCGCGCGCGCGGGCGGCCAGCACGTAGCGGCTGTCGAGCACCTCGATCATCGAGGAGCGTGTCAGCCGCGAGACATGCGCCACCAGGCCGAACGAAAGCACCATCACCGGCAGCACGAGATGCGCGGCCCAACTGCCGATGCCTTCGCTCATCGGTGCGTAGCCGGTCGCAGGCAGCAGATTGAGCCAGGAGGCGAAGAACAGCACGCCGACGATGGCCCAGAAGAACTCCGGCACGGCGATCAACACGAATTGCGCGAGAGTCAGGACCTTGTCCGAGGCCTGGCCGCGATGGGTTGCGGCGTAAAGGCCGAGCGCGATGCCGCCCATCGCGACCAGCGCGAAGGCAAAGCCTGCCAGCAGCGCCGAGCGACCCAGCGCTTCGCCGATCAGCGCTGCGGCCGGGCGATTCATTACGATCGACTGGCCGAAATTGCCGTGCAGCATGGCGTCGAGCCAGTGCCAGTACTGCAGCGGCAGCGGATCCTTGAGGCCGAGCTTGACTTCGAGCTGGGCGACGGCGGCTGGAGTCGCGAACTCACCCAGGATCGCGTAAGCGACGTTGCCCGGCAGGATGTGGATGATGCCGAAGATCAGCAGCGACATGCCGAGCAGCACGCCGACCAGGCCGGCGAGCCGCTGCAGCAGGAACACCGCGATCGGCATCGATCAGCCAACAGTTGCGGTGCGAAGGTCGAACCACCGCATCGGATGCGTCTTCACGCCCGCGACGGTCTTGCGATAGGCACAGGCGAAGTTCACGGCGTAGGCGATGAACGAGGCCGGGTTCTTCACCAGCGCTTCCTGCATCTCGATGTAGTTCTTCTTCTGGACGGCCGTGTCGCCGCTCTTGCGCGCCTCGTCGAGCGCCTTGTCGACGGCGGCGTCGCTGTAGTGCCAGAGCCGTTCGTTCCAGCTGCCCTTCGTGCGCAGGAACGGGAAGGTGCTGGTGTCGACCGTGGGACGCGCGAAATAGCCGTCGACGTAGACGGCGGCCTTGCCCGTCACTTCGGCGCTGAACGCGGCGTAGGGCATGCGCTGCACCGTGATGTCGAAGCCGCCCGCCTTGGCGAGCTGCTGCAGGGTAACGCCCAGGCGCTCGCGCACCGGACGGCCGATCGGCACGATGATCGGGATCTTGATGCCGTTGGGGTGGCCCGCCTCGGCCAGCAGCTTCTTGGCAGCCACCGGATCGACCTTCGGAATCTTCGCGTCCTTGGCATAGAACGCGTGACTGGGCGGGATCGGGCTGATCGTTTCGACGCCCTGGCCGAACAGGGTGAGCTCGACCACGTCCTTCTTGTCGACGGCGAGATGGAAAGCCTGCCGCACCTTGGGATCGTTGAACGGCGGGATCAGGTTGTTCATCACCGCGCCGTCCCACGACGCCGTCGGCACGCTGTCGACGCGGAGATCGCCGCGCGTGGAGAGCGTCTTCACCTGGTCGAGCGGCAGGTCCCACACCACGTCGATGTCGCCTGCCTGCAGGGCCGCGATCTTGACGCTCATTTCGGGAATGATCCGCAGCTCCACGCCGTCGAGCTTCGGCATGCCGGGCTCGAAATATTCGGTATGCTTGGCGAGCACGAGGCGGTCGCCCGCGGTGTAGCTCACGAACTTGAACGGGCCGGTGCCGATGGGCTTGGTCGACATCGCGGCCACTGCTCCGCGCGGCGTGATCTTGACCTGGCGATCGGTCAGGATGTCGGCAAAGCCGCCGTAGGGGATGGTGAGCTTGAAGACGACGGTCAACGGGTCGGAGGCCGAGACGTCCTCGACCATGTCGTATTGGCTGCGCGCAGGCGCGGTGTTGGCCGGATCGAGAAGGCGCTTGAAGAAGGCCACGACGTCATCGGCCACCATCTCCGAGCCGTCGTGGAATTTCACGCCCTTCCTGAGCTTGAAGGTCCAGGTCTTGATGTCGTCGCTGAACGTCCAGCTCTCCGCGAGATCGGGTTGGACGACGAGGTCCTCGTTCATCCGCGTCAGGCCGTTGAAGGCGAGGTTGTCGTAGATGTACTCGTCGCCGATCGTCGTCATCATCGGATCGAGATTGTTGAGCGATGAGCCGATGGCGATGCGCATCACGTTGCCCGCGGCGCGCGCAGGGGAGGCGATCGCGGCGGCGGTCGTCGCGGCGATCGACGTGCCGATCAGCGTCCGGCGGGAAATTTTCATGGGATGCCTTTCTGTCAGCCGGGATTGGCCAGGTTTTCGCGCAGGGTCTTGCCCGCATACTCGCGCCGAAGCAGGCCGCGCTTCTGCAGCTCGGGCGTCACCATGCGGGCGAATTCCTCGTAGGTCATGGGAAATACGGTGGGCGGCAGAACGAAGCCGTCGCACGCGCCGCTCTTGAACCAGTCTTCCATCACGTCGGCGATCATCTGCGGCGTGCCGGCCAGCAGGCCGCGCGGCTTGCGTACGGCCTGGGCGAAGGTGATGCCCTGTGCGCGCGCCACCTGGATCATGCGGTCGCGCGAGCCCTGGATGCCCTGGTTGCCTGCGGCGCGTTCTGCTTCTTCCGCGGTTTCGACGGTGCTGAGATCGACGCCCAGCAATTGCGATCCCGATGCCATTACCAGCTCGGGGTCGATAAGGCTGTCGAGGAACTCCGCCTTCTCCTTGGCGATGGATTCGGTTTCGCCGATGACGACGGAGAGCGTCGGCATCACCGCGCACTCGGTCGGGTCGCGGCCGATCGCGCGCAGGCGCTTGTGCATCTCCTCGCGGAAAGCGATTCCGTCGGCCTTGGTGGCGGTGGTGCAGAAGATCATGTCGGCCCAACGCGCCGCGCATTCGCGGCCGCGTGGCGAGGAGCCGGCCTGCAGGATCATCGGCCGGCCCTGCGGGCTGCGCGGGATCGACATCGGTCCGCGCGTGCGCACGTAGGGTCCGACGTGATTGGCATAGCGGATCTTGCTGGCATCGGCGAACACGCCGCTTTCGCGATCGAGCACCAGCGCGTCTTCGTCCCAGCAGTCCCACAGCTTGTAGCAGGCCTCGAGCACGTCGTCGGCGCGGGCGTAGCGGTCGTCCTTGGGCGGCACGCCGTCCATGCCGCAGTTGCGCGCCTCGTAGTCGGTGGCGGAGGTGACGACGTTCCACGCCGCACGGCCTTTGCTCAGGAGGTCGAGTGAACCCAGGCTGCGGGCGATGTGGTAGGGCTGGTTGAAGGTGGTCGAGATCGTATTGCCGAGGCCGAGATGCCGGGTCACGCGCGCCATCAGCGGCAGCACCGTCATCGGATCGAGCAGGCTCGCCTGGCCGCCACGGCCGATATAGTCGGCGTAGGTGTTCTTATATATGTCGGGCAGGCCGAGGCCGTCGGCGAAGAAGCCGGCGTCGAAGCGCGCTTCCTCGAGACAGCGTGCCAGATGCTCGTAGCGTTCGGGCTCCCAGATATCGTGCAGCGGCGCGGACGGATGCCGCCACGCGCTGGCATAGCTCGCGGTCGGGCCGGTTTTGAGGTAGGCAGCGAGGTGCATCTTACGCATGACGATATCCAGTCGTGGCAGCAATATTCATGCCCGAGAGGGCGTGAGAGTATAGGCAAGGCAAGGGGGAAACTGATGACATTCTCGATCGCAGGGCGGTGCCCCAGGACAGGTATGTTGGGCGCCGTCGTCACGACGTCGTCCATGTCGGTCGGCAGCCGGTGCCTGTGGGCAGAGCCGGGCGTCGGTGCGGTCCTGACACAGCATCGCACCGATCCGCGGCTCGGGCCGAAGATCCTGGCGCGCCTCAAGAAGGGCGAGGCGCCTGACGCCATCGTCACCGATCTCGGGAAGAACGAGCCCAATATCGGCTGGCGTCAGCTCGCGGTGATGGCGGCCAGCGGCAAAGGTGCCTTCTTTCATGGCGCCAAGATTCTCTCGACCAAGAACGGGGGGGTCGGCCGCGACTGCGTGGCGATCGGCAACATCATCCGCAACACCACGGTCGTGGACGACATGATCGCGGCCTTCGAGGGCAGCGAGGACCAGCCGCTGGCCGAACGCCTGATGCGGGGGATCGAGGCGGGCCAGGCGGCCGGTGGTGAATGGAAGCAGGTGAAGTCGGCGGGGCTCCTCGTCGTCGACAAGGAGAGCTTCCCGTTCGTCGACCTCCGTGTCGATCTCGACCCGCAGCCGCTTGTGCAGTTGCGCTATCTCTGGGAACTGTACCAGCCCAGCGCCGAACTTTATGTCGTGCGCGCCGTGGATCCCGACGCCGCGCCGGGTGCCGGCTGATCTTCTAGCTGACGCGCAGCGGCGCACGGCTGTGGGCGTTGCCGGCGCTGACCAGGTGCGCCAGCGCCTTCAGGAAGCCCTCGCGCTCGCGCGGCTTGAGTGAGTCGATCGTACGTTCGTGGGCGCGCCGCGCTGGCGCTTCCATCTGCGCCAGCAACCGACGGCAGGACGGGGTTGGCAGCACATGCTTCAGGCGCCGGTCCTCCTTGCCCTGCAGGCGTTTCACCAGCCCGCGCCTGGCCAGACGCGCCACGACGTTGGCGAGCGTGGCCCGATCGATCCCGACTTCCTGCGCCAGCGCCGCCTGTTCGAGGCCCGGCTGCGCTTCGACCGCCGTCAGGATGCTGAATTGCACTGGCGTCACCTTGAAGGGCGCGCACTCCTCCGCAAAGAGCGAAAGGTGGATCTGATGCAACCGGCGAATCAGGAATCCGGGCCGGCTGGAAAGGGCAAAGGACAATTTCTTGCTCATGCGCCTTGATAGCAGGCTACGGGCGCGACGCCAGTGCTTCGGACGGTGCCTTGCCACTCCCCTTGACCGAGACCGTCAGTATGCTGACGATGGCGCCCGCGAAAGTCGTCAGTATGCTAACGAAATGCGCAGAGCGTGGCATGTCCCTTGCTTCGCCGTTGGACGGTAACCGGGTGTTGGGATCGTGATCTGGGATTGGGCGGCGTTCCTCCATTATCTGCACAGTCCTTACCTGCTGACGGGTGCGGCGGTGTCGCTGGCATTGTCGATCGGCGCGATGCTGATCGGCCTCGTGTTCGGTGTCGGCGCCGCGATGATGCGCATGTCGCACCGCAGATGGGTGCGCGCGCCGGCCTCCGCCTATGTCTGGTTGTTTCGCGGCACGCCCGTGCTTGTGCAGCTCATCATCATCTATACGGGTCTGCCGCAACTCGGCATCCAGCTCGGCGTGATTCCCTCCGCCCTGCTGGGCCTCGGCATCAATGAAGGCGCCTATCTCGCGGAGATCATCCGCTCCGGCATTTCGGCGGTGCCCAAGGGCCAGTTCGAAGCCGCGCGCGCGATCGGTATGACCTGGCCCAAGACGATGCGCATCGTCGTGATGCCGCAGGCGCTGCGGATCATCATTCCGCCGCTGGGCAACGCCTTCAACGGCCTGATGAAGACGTCGTCCCTCGCATCGGTGATCTCGATGGAGGAGCTGCTGCGCCGCACCGAGCTTCTGGTGCAGGTCCAGTTCAAGGTGCTCGAGATCTTCATCGTCGCGGCGCTCTACTATCTCTTCCTGACAACGGTGTGGGGCTTCATCCAGGCGCGGCTCGAGGCCTATGCCTCGCGGTCGGTCAGTCCCATCGCCAATGTAACGGTGCCCGCCGATGCCACCTGAGACGGGAGCCGTCGTCGAAGCGCGCGGAATACACAAGCGCTTCGGCGCCACGCATGTGCTGAAGGGCGTCGATCTCTCCGTGGGCAAGGGCGAGGTGGTCGTCATCATCGGCCCCAGTGGCGGCGGCAAGAGCACCTTCCTGCGCACGCTCAACTATCTCGACCAGCCCGATTCGGGGGAAGTCTGGATCAACGGTGCTGCCATGGGCGCCGCCGAGGCGGGCAGTGGCCGCGCGAAGCTGTCGGACGCAGGCCTGTCGCGACAGCGCCGGCAGGTAGGCATGGTGTTCCAGCAGTTCAATCTTTTCAGCCACATGACGGCGCTCGAGAATGTCATGAGCGGTCCGGTGCATGTGTTGAAGACGCCGAAGGATGCTGCGCTGGCGGATGCCCGCCGGCTGATGGCGCTGGTCGGCCTTGCCGACAAGGAAGCTTCCTATCCCGGCCAGCTCTCCGGCGGTCAGCAGCAGCGGGTGGCGATCGCCCGCGCGCTCGCGATGCACCCCTCGGTGATGCTGTTCGACGAGCCGACCTCGTCGCTCGATCCGGAGATGGTGGGCGAGGTGCTGCAGGTCATGCTCGATCTGTCGCAGCGCGGCATGACGATGGTGATCGTGACGCACGAGATCCAGTTCGCGCGCAAGGCCGCCGATCGCATCCTGTTCATGGAGGACGGCCGCATCATCGAGGAGGGCCGCCCGCAGGAGCTGATGGACAGCCCGCGCAATGAACGGACAAAGCAATTCCTCAACCTTGTGGCGGAAGGATCCTGACGTGCATCTCGTGGCATCGCTGGCCGCGCACGGCTGGCACCCCGCCGCCTGGCGGGTGACTGGGAAGGCAGGTTTCGAAGGCGTGGCGCCGTTTCGCACGATGGCGCGCACGGCGGAGCGCGGCGGCCTCGATGCGATCCTGCTCGGCCTGCCGACGGTTGCGAGGTCGGAACGCTCGCGCGGCGTCGACAGCCTGCATCTCGATCCGTTACCGCTGCTCGGCGCGATGATCGCCGCCACGAAACGAATCGGCCTCTGTGGTTACTGGCCTGCCGATATCGCGGAGCCCTATCACGTGGCTCGCGTCTTCGCGACGCTTGACCATCTGGCGAGTGGCCGGACTGGCTGGATCGCGGGGCTCGCCGGGCCTGACGAACTGGCCCAGCATTTTCAGCGTCTCGATCTGCCGACATCGGGCCCGGAGGCGGAGGCGCGGCTGGTCGAACTAATCGATGTCGCGCGGCAGCTCTGGGACAGTTGGGAGGACGGCAGCTTCGTGGTCGATCAATCGACGGCCACTTTCAGCGATTCCGAGAAAGTGCATCCGATCGATCACTCCGGCCGCTTCTTTACGGTGCGCGGGCCCTTGAACGTGCCGCGGCCCGTGCAGGGCCAGCCCGTCATTCTTTATCGCGACCGCCCATCGGCGCCCGTGGTGCCCGGAATAGAGATCGTGCTCGCGCAAGCTGCCACGATCGATGCGGCGAAAGCCCGACGTGCCCAGTGGCGCGGAACGCAGTTCATCGCGAGCGTGATGCCCATCCTGGCGGATACCGAAGCGGCCGCTACCAAACGCGCGGCAGATCTCGACGTACTCGTGCCGGTTTCCACCCAAACCACACCGCGCTTCGTCGGCACGCCGCAGCAGTTCGCGGCCTGGATGGCGGAATGGCATGCCGCCGGCGCCTGCGACGGATTCGATATCCGGCCGGCCGTGTCGACGGTCGATCTTGAGCTCGTGATCGATGCGGTCGTGCCGCGGTTGTGTCAGCAAGGGCTGCGGCCGGCAGGCTATGGGGGCGCGACGTTGCGCGACACGCTCGGCTTGCGGCGTCCGTCCAGCCGGTTTGCGGCCTGAGGGGGAGAGCGCTCATGGCACAGCGGCAACTGCATCTCGGAGTCTTTACCTATCCCGGCGGCCATCATATCGCGGGCTGGCGCCACCCCTCGGTCGATGCAACGTCGATCCTGGGCTACGACTATTACCGGCGCACGGCGATTACGGCCGAGCGGGGCAAGTTCGACCTCCTGTTCGTGGGCGACATGCTGGCGGCGCGCGAGAAGGACGGTCGCGTCCTGGCCCAGGGCGCGCTGAACAACATCGATTCGATCTCGATCACCTCGGCGGTGTCGGGAGCCACCGAGCGCCTGGGCTTCGTGGCCACGCTCTCGACGACCTACAACGAGCCCTTTGCCATCGCCGAGCGCTTCGCCTCGCTCGATCACATCACCGGCGGGCGCAGCGGCTGGAACATCATCACAACGGCAAACGACGATGCCGCGCTGAACTTCAGCCGCAAGTCGCACATGGAGAAATCCCTGCGCTACGAGCGCGCCAAGGAATTCGTGGACATCTGCAAGGGCCTCTGGGACGGCTGGGCCGACGACGCGGTGTCCGCGGATGCCGCGGGTGGAGTGTTCGTCGATCCGGCGAAAGTGCGCGAGATCGACCACAAGGGCCAGTTCTTCGCGGTGAAGGGTGCGCTCGACCTGCCGCGTTCGCCACAGGGTTGGCCGGTGCTGGTGCAGGCCGGCGGCTCGCCCTCGGGACTGGAGTTCGCGGCCATGGTGGGCGAGACGATCTTCGCGGCCCAGGGCAAGCGCGACGAGGCGATCAAGTTCCGCAACGCCGTTCGCGCGCGCATGCCGGTGTACGGTCGCGATCCGGGGCTGCTGCGTATCCTGCCGGGGCTCGTGCCGATCATGGGCGCCACCGAGAAGGAAGCGCTCGAGAAGGAGAAGATGCTGAACGAGCTGCTGCATCCGGCCGTCGGCATCTGGATGCTGAGCGAGCAGATGGACTTCCGGCTCTACGACTATCCGCAGGACGGCCCGCTGCCGACGGCCGAAATTCGCGCTACCGGCAAGGCCTTCACGCCGCGCGTGGTCAGCCTTATGGATCGCGCCGACCGCGAAGGGCTGACGGTGCACCAGTGCGGCGTGCTGGTCGCCGCCAGCCGATCGCACGGCTCGGTAGTCGGCACTCCCGAGCAGATCGCCGACCACATGCAGCTCTGGCTCGACGAGGGCGCATGCGACGGCTTCAACATCATGCCGGCCTACTTCCACGACGAGTTCGATCTCTTCGTGGACCAGGTCATCCCGATCCTGCAACGGCGCGGCATCTACCGCACCGAGTACGAGGGCACGACGTTACGTGACCACCTCGGTCTGCCGAAGCCGCAGAGGCGCTAGGCCTATTCCTAGCGGCCCTATTCCTTTCGAACAGGGCAGGTGAACGGCGGCAGCTCGCCGGACGTGACCTTGTACGGGCCCGGCAGCACGCAGTGGTCGTAAGGCGCGAAGATCTTGTCGAAGCTCCCGTCCGCCTTCATCTCGTTCATCACCTTCGCCACTGCCTCGGCCAGCACCGGGTCCTTGAAGGCCAGCGCTTCTGCATGCGGGATCAGGCCACCGATGGCGACGCGAAAGAAGTCGGCGCCCTGCTTCTTGTAATAGGCTGCCTGCTCGACGCCGATGAAGGCGCCCGCAACCTGGTTGGCCTTCAGGGCCTGCAGCACGTCGGCGTAGGTGCCGAAGGTACGTACGTCGATCGCGGGCTTGCCCGCCTTGACCAGTTCCTCGCTCACCTTCTTGGCTTCCGCATAGTCGACAGTGCCGAGTTCGGTGGCGAAGGCCTTGCCCGAGAAATACTCGAGGCCCTTGATCTCGTCGGTGTTCTTCTTGGAGACCACGATCGCCGCCGACGAGGCGCCGTAGGGAATCATCAGCACCTGGCTGGCGCGGTCGGGCGTGTAGTACATGAAGGAGTCGATCATATCGATGCGGCCTTCCTTCAGGATCGGGATCATGGTCGCGAACTGCGTGCTCTGGAACAGCATCTTCAGGCAAAGCTTGGCCGCGATCGCATTACCGAGGTCGACGTCGAGGCCGACGATCTCGCCATCCTCGTTGATATACTGGATCGGCGCGACGGTGGGATTGATCGAGGCGATCAGCGTGCCTTTGCGCACCAGCGGCGGCCGGCCGAGCTTGGGCTCGCAATTCTGGGCGTGCGCCGCGGTTGCGAGACTGCAGAGCGTCACCAATAAGATCGTCAGCCGCTTGATCATGTCGAAGTCCCCCAAAATTGACTGTGTTTACTCAGCCGATTGCAGCGCCAGCTCGATTCGGTCCTTGGCACCGTAGCCGTCGTGCGGCGCGAAGCCCGGCGCGACCGGCCGGCGCTTGTCCATGGTGAGCCAGAGCCGGACCATGTGACGACGGCGCTCGATCTCTGGATGGTCGACGTAGGCGGTACGCGAATGCAGTGCCACGTAGTTGTTGCAGAACTGGATGTCGCCCTTCTGCAAATCCATGTCGAGATGGATGTCGGGGTTCTGCGCCAGCTCGTCGAACAGGTCGAGCGCGGCCTTCTCGACCGGCTCGAGCGGCACGCCGGTCTTGGTGACAGCGGCGTTGATCTGGTTGCGCACGAGGCGGACGCTGACCTGTCCGTCTTTCGCGCCGAACACCGGCACGCGATGCGGTGTCACCGGTGAGTCAGTGAGGGCGGCCTCGCGGCGGATATAGCGGAAACCGCGGTAGAGCGGCGGCAGATACTCGGGATGCCGCTTCAGGATTTCGTTGTGGATGGTGACGGCGCTCACCACGCTCGACAGGCCGCCGCTCTTGCCCGGACGCAGGCACAGCAGGCCGACCACGTCGCCCGAGTCGGTGTGGAACGGCAGGTGCGCGCTGGTCTCGTAGCCACGCACGTCGATGTTGCCGTAGGTGCGGCCGTGATCGTAGACGTGGCCGAGGACATCGCCCTTCGGGTTCTGCGTGACCGCCTTGCCGAGATGCAGGCCCATGCCCCAGAACGCCAGGAAAACCTCGTCTTCGGAGTACTGGTCGACGGGCAGTCCGCGCACGACGATGAAACCACGGCCGGTGTTCACCTCTTCGAGCCAGCTCTTGAGCTGCGGAGCCAGGGTAGGCAGAGAGAACGTCTCTCTGGTCAGCGTGCCGACGCCGAGCCCCTTTGCCGTGGCCTGCTTGATCGCCGCCGCGAGCTCCTCGAGATGCTTGGGCGTCAGGTGGACGATCCACGAGGTGTCGGCCTTGAGATCCCGGCCGTACCAAGCGGACGAGTGCTGGATCAGATTGTTCAGAATCTCAGGCATGGGCGTTTCTCCGTCAAAGGCGATGCAAACCGCGTGCCGCCACGCTTTCCGAGATCGTCAGCATACTGACGACCGGACGGGACTTGCAAGGCCGCGAAGGGGCCCGTTTAATGGGCCACCCAGTCCCGAGGAGCGAACCATGCAAAACGCCCCATACGATCTCGTCCTTCGCGGCGGTCGCGTCATCGATCCGGCCCAGCGCCTCGATGGCGTCATGGATGTCGCTGTGCGCGGCGGCAAGATCGCGGCTGTCGGCAAGGATCTGCCGGGACCGGCGCGCGAGACCACCGACGTGCGCGGCAAGCTGGTGCTGCCTGGCATGATCGACACCCACGCCCATGTTTACCGTTACGTCAGCGGCCGCTTCGGCCTCGACGCCGACATGGTGGGGGTCCACTCCGGCGTGACGACCGTGATCGACCAGGGCGGACCGTCGGTGCTGACCTTCCCGGGCTTCCGCGAATACGTGGTCAAGCCCGCAGCCACGCGCGTGCTGGCCTTCATCTCGGCCTACATGGTGGGCGGCCTCGAGGGGCACTATTATCCCGAACTCTATCGCCCCGACTGCATCGCCATCGACGACACGATCCGGGTCGCGAAGGAGAACCTCGACCTTGTGAAGGGCGTGAAGGGCCATGCCGAGATTGGCGGCTTCACGCGTTGGGGCGACGAGGCCATGCGACGGGCCGCGAAGATCTCGACCGCCCTCGATGTGCCGCTCTACATCCATTTCGGCCAGCTCTGGCCGCTGCCGGAGGACAAGGAGTCCTACGATCCTGACGCCATCCTGCCGGAGATGCTCGATATCCTGCGACCGGGCGACATCCTGGCCCATCCCTTCACGCGCCATCCCGGCGGCTTCGTCGACAAGAACGGCAAGCTGCATGCGGTGGTGCGCGAGGCGCTGGCGCGCGGCCTCAAGACCGACGTCGGCCACGGCTCGCACTTCTCGTTCAAGATGGCGCGGCTCGTGCTCGATGCCGGCATCGTGCCCGACACGCTGGGCGCCGACATGCACGGTTACAACACCACCATCCCCAAGCCGCGCGGCACGCCCGACACGCATCCCGACAAGGAAGAGATGCACATGTTCGCCGGGCAGCACAATTTCTCGCTCGCTTCGGCCATGACCAGCATGCTGGCCCTCGGCCTCACGCTTGAGCAGGTCGTGCCGATGGTGACCAGCCATTGCGCCGCCATGCTCGGCATGTCGGACGAGATCGGCACGCTGAAGCCTGGCGTCGAGGCGGACGTCTCCGTGCTCGACGACGAGCGCGGCCGTTTCCGCCTGGTCGACAACGAGGAGACGCAGGTCATCACCAGTCGCCTGCTGCATCCCGCATTCTGCCTGCGCGCCGGCAAGCGATATGACTCGAATGCCGTGATCCTGCCGAAAGCGGTGCTGGCCGACGCGGCATGACCGCGTCTTCCGACGGTTTGGGCGTCGGCGCCTCACTGCGGCGCAAGGAAGACGCACGCTTCCTCCATGGCCAGGGACGCTTTGTCGGGGACATCACGCGACCCGGCATGCTCGAGGTCGCGTTCCTGCGCAGCCCCGTGGCGCACGCCCGCCTGCGCGGCGTGACCAAGCCTGCTGGGGCCGAGAAGCGCGTGTTCACGCTCGACGATCTGCCCGGCATGGGAACCATCCGGGCCAACTCCGCGCTGCCGGGCTTTCGTGTCTCCGAGCAGCCGGCGCTGGCCAAGGACAAGCTGCGTCATGTCGGTGAGCTGATCGCGGCCTGCGTCGCCGAAAGCCGTGCGGCCGCCGAGGATCTCGCCGCAGGCTGCGAGCTCGACTACGAGACCTTGCCTGCAATCTCCGATATGCGCACTGCGACGGCGCCTGGTGCCGCGTTGCTGCACGAACACTGGTCGATGAACGCGTTCCTCGAGACACGGCGCGATGACGATGTGTCGGGCCTCGATGCGATCGCCGCCGCCAAGGTCACGCGCACGCTCAAGACATCGCGCCAGAGCATGGCGCCACTGGAAGGCCGTGGCGTGCTCGCCGAATGGGACCCGCGGCTCGAGCAGATGATCGTCACGACCTCGACGCAGATGCCGCATGTCACCAAGTCAGGCCTCGCCGACTGCCTCGGCCTCGACGAGGGCCAGGTGCGCATCGTCTCGCCCGATGTCGGCGGAGGCTTCGGCTACAAGGGCATCCTGCTGCCGGAAGAAATCGTCTGCGCCACCCTCGCGCGGAAACTCGGCCGGCCGGTGCGCTGGCTCGAGGACCGCTTCGAGCAGTTAAGCGCCAGCGCCAACTGTCGCGAACATCACTACGTCCTCACGGCATGGGCCGCGAAGGACGGCAAGCTGTTGGGTGTCGAGTGCGAGGCGATCGTCGACGCCGGCGCCTACTCTTCCTATCCGTTCGGCGCGTGCCTCGAGGCGGCACAAGTGGGCTCGATCCTGCCGGGGCCGTACGTCCTGCCGCTGTTGCGCTGCCACACCGTATCGGCCTGCACCAACAAGCCGCCGATCCTGCCGTATCGCGGGGTTGCGCGGACAGGCGTGTGCTACGCGATGGAAACGACGCTCGATGCGCTCGCGCGCAAGCTCAAGATCACGCCGCAGGCCATTCGCTTCGCCAATCTCGTGCCGCCCGAGGCGATGCCGTACCGCAATCTGGTCGGCAAGGTGTTCGACAGCGGCGACTATCCCGAGTCGCTGCGCCGCGCGGAGAAGGCGATCGACATTGCCAGCGTGCGCAAGCGGCAGGCCGCCGGTGAGACGGTGGGTGTGGGCTTCGCTACGTTCTGCGAGCAGGGCGCGCACGGCACGTCGGTCTATCACGCCTGGGGCATTCCCTTCGTGCCGGGCTACGAGCAGTCCTCCGTGCGACTCACGCCCGACGGCGTGCTGGAAGTGCGGGTCGGCGTGCACAACCATGGCCAGGGCATGGAGACGACACTGTCGCAGGTCGCGCACGAAGTGCTCGGCATCCATCCCGACAGGGTGCGGGTGGTGCACGGCGATACGGCGCTGACACCTTATTCGACCGGTACCTGGGGCAGCCGCGCCGGCGTGATGGCGGGCGGCGCGGTAGCCGAAGCCTGCCGCCAGTTGAGCGTGCGTGTCGCCGCAATCGGTGCCGCGCTGTTGCAGGTCGCGAAGGACGATGTGGTCGTCGAGGATGGCAAGGTGCGCCGCAAGGACGGCGACAGTTCGGTTTCGATCGCCGATGTGGCGCGTACCTGGTATCGCGCGCCGCAGAACCTGCCGCCCGACGTCGACAAGGGCGGTCTCGAGATCACCGCGGGCTACCGGCCCGATCCGGACACGGGCACGCACTCCTACGCCGCTCATGCCGTCGTGGCGAGGGTCGACACCGATACCGGCGAGGTCGTTCTGGAGGACTATGTCATCGTCGAAGACGGCGGGAAGCTGCTCAATCCCATGATCGTCGACGGCCAGGTTCTGGGCGGCCTCGCGCAAGGCATCGGCACCGCGCTCTACGAGGAGATGCCGTACGACGCCGATGGCCAGCCGCTCGCCGCGACGCTCGCCGACTATCTGCTGCCGGGCTCGACCGACGTGCCCGACGTGCGGCTCGAGCACATGGAGACGCTCAGCCCCTGGACGACGTTCGGCCAGAAGGGCATCGGCGAAAGCGGCGCCATCGGCCCGCCGGGCGCGATCGTGAACGCGATCAACGATGCGCTGGCACGAATCGGCGCCGAGGTGATGGACCTGCCGGCGACACCGGAGCGTGTGCTCGCCGCTATTCACGCGTGCAGGAAATGAAGCCGGCTGCCTTCGACTATGCCCGCCCCAAGGAGTGGTCCGAGGCCGTGAAGCTGGTGGGTGCAGGCGCGCGCGCTGGCGCGGGCACGCAGTCACTGGGGCCGCTCCTCAATCTCCGCCTGTCGCAGCCCAGCACAATCGCCGACCTGCGGCACCTGCCGAACTATGCCGGCGTCATCGTTGCGGGCGGCGTTCTGCGCATCGGCGCGGGCACCACGCATGCGGCGATCGAGGATGGCGCGGTGCCCGGACGCATCGGCGAGATCATGGCGGCGGTCGCGCGTCGCATCGCCTATCGTCCGGTGCGCAATCGCGGCACGATCGGCGGCAGCCTCGCCCATGCCGACCCTGCCGCCGATTGGGTGGCCGTGCTCCCTGCACTGGGCGGCACTGCCATTGCGTTCGGCCCCAACGGCGAGCGGCGCCTTCCGCTGACGGGCTTCGTGCTCGGCATCTTCGAGACGGCGCTGGCGCCCGACGAATTGCTGCGTGCCGTCGAGGTGCCGGTGCTGCCGGCCACGGCAAAGTGGGGCCATTGGAAGTTCTGCCGCAAGGTCGGCGAGTTCTCCAAGGCCACGGCCTGCGTGCTGAGCGTACCCGGTGCCAAGCCGCGCGCCGTGCTGGCGGCGCTCGACGGTCCGCCGCTGGTGATCGAGGACGCGTCGGCGTTGCTGGCTGATCCGGTTCGCGAGGCGTCGCGCGTCGTTGCCACGGTCGAGGGGCTGTCGCCATGGCGGCGCTCTGTCGCCGAGACGGCGCTGCGCCATGCGGTCGAGGGCGCCGCATGAGCAAGATCGCGATCACGCTCACCGTCAACGGGGAGGAGACCAAAGTCGAGACCGAGCCGCGCGAGCATCTGGCCGACCTGCTGCGCGGCAAGCTCCTGCTCACCGGCACGCATATCGGCTGCGAGCATGGCGTTTGCGGCGCCTGCACCGTCGAGGTCGACGGCGTGCCGGCGCGCTCTTGCATCACCCATGCCGGCGTCTGCGACGGCGCGGCGGTGCGCACCATCGAGGGTTTCGGCGACGACGAGATCATGGCCGCGTTGCGCGAAGCCTTCGCGCGCGAGCACGCGCTGCAGTGCGGCTATTGTACACCGGGAATGCTGGTTACCAGCCGGGACATCGTCCTCCGCCTGCCCGACGCCGACGAGGCGCGGGTGCGCGAGGAACTGGCGGGCAATCTCTGCCGCTGCACCGGCTATCGCGGCATCGTGCGCGCGGTGCTGAGCGTGCTCGCGGAGCGGCGAAAGGCTTAGTCCGGGAAGCGCTCCACATGGGTCTCGGCGGTGCGGCCAAAGTAGAGTGCCCGGCGCCCCGAAAAGGAGACGATGTAGCCCGCGCAGCCCGCCGCTGCGACCTTCCGGCAGAAGCCCTTGTAGGTATAGCCGGCCACCAGCTGCTGCGCCTCCCGTATGGCGGCCTGGACAGCTGAAGCGTCGAAAGCCGCGGCGATCGGCACGTCTGGCTTGTGGGCCGGCAGTTCGAGACTGTCGCCGTCGGGCAGGTAATAAGTGGCGGTTGCTCGCCGGAAGTCGATGGCGTAGCTCTCGAAACCCGCCTGCATCAGGGTTCCGACAATCTCCGGAAAGCTCATGGAGTTTGTTTCCGCGCCGTCGAGGCAGGCTTTGGCGACGGAGCGCTTGTGCTCGTTCATGGGGGCTCATACCTTCCGAGACATGCCGGATCAAACGATCTATCAGACCCCGAGGGGCACGGCGCGCGAGGGCGAAACCATCGTCACCACGACGTGCGGGCACAATTGCGGCGGGCGCTGCGTGGTCAACGCCCATGTCGAGAACGACCGCATCGTCAGGATCTCGACGGACATGGCGCGCTGGACGCCGGAGATGCCGCCGCTGCAGGCCTGTGCGCGCGGCGTCGGGCAGATCGAGCGGCTCTATCACAAGGACCGGCTGAAATACCCGATGCGCCGCGTCGGTCCGCGCGGCTCGGGTCAGTTCGAGCGCATCTCGTGGGACGAGGCGATGAGCCACGTCTCGGGCGAGATGCTGCGCATCCGCGCCAAGTACGGTAACGCCGCTTTCCTCGATGCCTCGCGCTCGGGCAACACGTCGATGCTGTCGGGCTTCGGCGTCTCCAAACGCTTCTTCTACAAGTTCGGTGGCTGCACCGAATTGTGGTCGAACATGTCGGCGGAGGCCGAAGTCTTCGCCGTGCGCATGACCTTCGGCGCCAAGGCCGATTACAAGACCTCCGGCCGCGAGCCCACCGACTACGTGAACTCCAAGCTGATCCTGATGTGGGGCTGGAGCCCGGCCGACGGCACCTTCGGCACCGGCACACCGCAGTATCTGAAGGACGCCAAGAAGAAGGGCGTGCGGATCGTCACCGTCGATCCGCGCCGCACGCGTACCAGCGTGCAGCTTGCGGACGAGCACATCTTCATCAAGCCGTCGAGCGACGCCGCGGCGCTGATCGCCATGGCCTATGTCGCGGTGAGCGAAGGGCTGCACGACCAGGCCTATTGCGACCGCCATGTGCTGGGCTTCGACGAGGCGCACCTGCCCGAAGGCGCACCGGCCGGCGGCTCGTACAAATCCTATCTGCTGGGCGAGAGCGACGGCGTGCCGAAGACGCCGGAGTGGGCGGCCGAGCGCTGCGGCATTCCCGCGGAAACGATCCGGCGCCTCGCCATCGAGTTCGCCACCACCAAGCCCGCCGCGCTCCATTGCGGCTACGCGCCCGGACGCACTGCGTTCGGCGAGCAGTTCCATCGCGCTGCCTATGCGCTGGCGGCGATCACCGGCAACATCGGCATCGCGGGCGGCAACACGGGCGTCAGCAACGGCGTCACCGGCCGCAGCGGCATCAAGAGCCTGCCCGCCGGCACCAACCCGATCGACTCCAAGGTCTCGACGCCGCTGCTTGCGGACCTGCTCGCCAAGGGCAAGGCCGGCGGCTATCCCGCCGACATCAAGATGATCTATTCGGCCTGCGGCGATCTCTTCAACCAGTGCCCCAACGCCAACAAGATGGCGCAGTCGCTCGATGGCGTGGAGCTGATCGTGGTGCAGGATCACTTCCTGACGCCGACCGCGCGCCATGCCGACATCGTGCTGCCGGCCACGACCTTCTGGGAACGCAACGACGTGCACACGCCGTGGGCGGGCGCGGGCCACTACGCGATCTACATGAAGCAGGCGATCCAGCCGATGTACGAGTGCCGCGACGATCTCGCGATCTTCGCCGAACTCGCCGCGAGGGTTGGTATCAACGACTACAACGACAAGACCGAAGAGCAGTGGCTGCGCGAGCTCACGGCCGACGCGGTCGACGACTTCGACAGGTTCCGCGAGAGCGGCGTTGCGCGCTTCCCGGCACCGAAGGATGCGGTGGCATTCGCCGCGCAAATCCGTAACCCGGATAATCACAAGTTCACCACGCCCTCGGGCAAGATCGAGATCTATTCGATGCCGCTCGCGGCCAAGCCCGACTACTACGGCCTGGGCGTGATCCCGCCGATCCCGACCTGGTT
The DNA here is from genome assembly GCA_903915535.1 of Enhydrobacter aerosaccus. GTDB lineage: Bacteria > Pseudomonadota > Alphaproteobacteria > Reyranellales > Reyranellaceae > Reyranella > Reyranella aerosaccus_C. Next base: position 35,649 of record CAIWTJ010000290.1, on the reverse strand, counting down.
CGATCCGCAGGAGCCGAATGCGGACTATCCGCTGATGCTGTGCAGCCCCAAGTCGCGGGCACGCACCCACTCTATCCATGGCAACCAGCCCTTGCTCGCCCGGGTCGCTCCCGACGATGTCTGGATGCACATCGAGGACGCCAAGGCGCGCGGCCTGGTCGACGGCCAGAAGGTGCGCGTGTTCAACCAGCGTGGTTCGACCGTGTTGCCGGTCAAGGTAACGGACCGCATCGCCATCGGCGTCGTGTCGATCAAGGAAGGCGCCTGGTTCACGCCCGACGACGCAGGTCACGACTCGACCGGCTGCGCCAATGCATTGACCGACGATCGCTCGGCGCCCTGCGGCGCCACGACCTACAACACCAATCTCGTCCAGATCGAAGCGGCTTAGACGCTACTGCGCGGCCTGAAGCTGCGCGGAGCGCAGCGACGCGAGCCGCGGCATGATGTGCTGCGCGAAGCGCCGCATTTCCGGCTCGAATGGCTGGTACTGCGTCAGCAGCGTCTCGATGCCCGCCGCATGGAAGGCTGCGATCCGCTCGGCCACCTGGTCGTAGCTGCCGACCAGGCCCGCCGCCGTGCCGCCATTGGTGCCGACGCGCTCGGACTTGGCCATGGTCTGGCGCATCACGACCTTGGCGTCGGTGTTCTGCTTCACGTAGGCCTTGATGTCGGTGTCCTGGCGCGAGAGGTCGCGCAGCCGCTGATAGGCTTTCTCCGCCTCGGCCTCGGTCTCGCGCGCGATCACGAAGGCCGACAGGCCGTAGCGCAGCGGCGGCTTGCCCGGCGGACGCGGCCGGCGCCGCACGTCGGCGATCAGCGCCTTCACGTCGTCGAGCGGCTGGCCGTTGATGAACCACACGTCGGCCTGCCGGGCGCTCAGGTCACGTGCCGGATCGGATTCGCCGCCGACGTAGATGCGCGGCCGCGGGCGTGCCGCGCCGACGGGATGCAGGATGTAGTCGGTGATCTCGAAGTACTTTCCCTTGAAGTCGACGCGCTCGCCGCGCATCAGCCGCTCCACGACCTCGAGCCACTCCTCGCCGTAGGCATAGCGCTCGTCGTGCTCGCGGAACTCCATCCCGGCGTTCACGATCTCCTTGCGGTTCCAGGCATTCACCAGGTTCAGCGCCATGCGGCCCTTGCTGATCGCCTCGATCTGCATGGCCATCTTGGCCAGCACCACCGGGTGATAGAGCATCGGCTTGATGGCGGTGATGATCTCGAGCCGGCTGGTCAGCGCCGCGATCGCCGCCGCCGAGGTCCAGGCCTCGAGCTGGTCGAGGTCCTCGCGGTGCGGATTGGCAGTGTGCTGCGCGATCAGCACGCAGTCGAAGCCGAGGGACTCGGCCTCCAGCATGAGCTTCCTGTTGCGCTCCCACGAGGCGTCGTACGGCTCCTCGGGGTCGTTCAGCGCGCCACGGTTGCCGTGGACCAGCGCCCAGATGCCGAAGCGAAGCGGATGTTCCATGCGATGCTCCTCCGCCTATCGCGGAAGCACGAAGCGTACCCCGGCGCGCGCGAGGCCACCACCCAGGCCGACCGCCGAACCGTCGGCGCGCCAGCAGCCGGTGCCGCTCATCGTGTTGTCGTCGTGGAACTGGATGCCGTTCATGCCGCCCGCGACCGTCGGCATGATCTGGAGCTTGTGGCCGCGCGCCTCCAGCCCCATGCGCACGGCGGGCGGGATGCCGTGCTCGACCTCGACCACCGGCCCCTCGGTCCAGATGCGCGGCGCCTCGACCGCCTCCTGCAATTCCATGCCGTGGTCGATCAGGTTGACCAGCGCCTGCAGCACCGACGGGAAGATCTTGCGGCCGCCCGGCAGGCCGAGCGCATAGCGGATCCTGCCCTCGCGCAACGCCATGAACGGCGACATCGAGGTGGTGACGCGCTTTCCCGGCGCGATCGACAGCGCCTTGCCCGGCCGCGGATCGAAGGTGCCCATGTAGTCGTTCGGCACCATGCCGATGCCCGGCACCACGAAGCGCGCCCCGAACAGGCTGTTGATGGTCTGCGTCGTGCACACCACGTTACCCATGCCGTCGGCCGTCGTGAGATGCGTGGTATCGGCGCCTTCGTTGATCAGCAGTCCGCCCGTCCACTGCTTGGCCTGCGCCATGTCGATCTCGGCGCGGCGCTCCTTTGCATATTCTTTGGAGGTGATGCGCTCGACCGGCACTTTCATGAAGGCCGGATCGCCGCTCGCCTCGCCGCGGTCGGCGAAGGCGATCTTCAGCACCTCGGCCAGCAGATGCAGCGTGTCGACGGTGCCGAAGCCCATCGCCTTCACGTCGTAGGCCTCGAGGATGTTCAGCATCTGCGTGATGTGGACGCCCGACGCAGCGGGCGGCGGCGGACCGACCAGCTCCCAGCCGCGATACTGGCCGCGGATCGGCGTGCGCTCGACCACCTTGTATTCTGTAAGGTCGCGCTTCGACACGAGACCGCCGTTCTTCTGCATGCACTCGACGAGAAGATCGCCGAGCGGGCCGCCGTGCAGCGCGCCTTCGCCGTCGCGCGCGATAACCTGCAGCGCCTCGGCATAGTCGCCCTGCACCAGCTTCTCGCCCGCCTTGAGTTGCGTGCCGTTCGGCAGCAGGCGCTTGGACGCGAGCTTGTCCTTCAGCAGGTCCGGCGCCGCGCTCTGGATGCAGTCGGAGAGATAGGGTGTGACCGTGAAGCCGCGTGCGGCATGGCGGATCGCAGGCTGCATCACGTCGGCCAGCGACATGGTGCCGTAGGTGCGGAGCGCATGCGCCCACGCGAGCAGCGAGCCCGGCGTCGCGACCGCCTTGGCACCGACGGCGTTCTCGCGGTCCTCGACGTCGTAGACTTCCGGCGCGGCGCCGGGGATCGGTCGGTACATGTCGGGCTTGCCGGCGAGCGGCACGGCGCTCATGCCATCGACGATCCGGTGGCTGCCGTCGGCCAGGCGGATGTGGCAGGTCGTGCCGCCGATCAGTCCGACCATCATCGGCTCGACGACAGTGAGCGCGAACTGCGTGGCGACCGCCGCGTCGACTGCGTTGCCGCCGCCCGCGAGCATTTCCATGCCCGCGGCCGAGGCCAGCGGATGGTTCGACGCGACCACGCCGCGGCTGCCGTGGGCCGGCTTCTTTTCGCAGGTGAAGAGGGTGCCGGCTCGGTCTCGCCAGGTCGACGCGGTCATATGTCAACGCTCCCAAAATCTCGGTGGCGGAAACTTTCGCACGAGAACCGCCGTCGCCATTAAAGAAATGGGAATTTAATGGGACCTTTCGCCTGTCAGTCGGATCGTTGGGGGGTGAAAGCCGGAAATGCCATCCGGCTCGAAAGGTCCAATATTGCGTATTATGCAATAATAGTCAAGCAATAAGTGCGCTTTCGTCAACTATCCGAAGGCGAATCGCGCCATCAGGGCATGGAGATCGGGCGTGCCCTCGAATTCCCAGAGCCCCTTGAGGATCGCGTCGGTCTTCGCAGCGGGCCACCGGCCCTGGGTGTTGCTGCGGAACTTGTGTTCCATGCCGGCACGGTCGACTGGCAGGCCGGGGAAGCCCGGCATGTCGTCGACCTGGTGCGTGACTGTGCTGCCGTCCGTCAGAGTAGCGATGAGGCGCGTGGCGGGGGCATTGCCCTTGGGCTGCTTCGCGAAGTCGGGATCGGGCTTCACGGTCGTCTTCTTCATGAGCGCCAGGATCTTTGGGTCGCGCAACTTGTCGTCGGCATAACTCGCGTTGGTGATGTCGCCGTCGACCATGGCGCGCGCAGTGAGATAGGGCAGGCTGTGGTCCGCCGTGTCGCGGTTCTGCGGCGTCCACTTCTCGGGGTCACGGCCGGCCTGTTCGTAGCCGCGCGGATGAGCGGCGATCTCGAGCGTTGAGATCCTGTCGACCGAACCAATTTTCTTCGCGAGAGCGATGCCCGCCACGATGGCGGTCTGCGAATAGACGACGGCGGGATAGACCTTTACGCCGCTCGCATTGATCTTGAATTTGTGGGCCTTGCCGTCGCCGAAAGTGCCGACATCGACGTCCGCCGGAGAGGCCACCATCTGGAAGAAACCTTTGCGGCCTTCGAAGATCGGCGCCGGGCCCGTCAGACCTGCGCGCGCGAGCTGGGCCGCGAACACGGCGTTGCGCTCGGCTTCGGAGTCCGCAAGTCCCTTCCAGTCGGAATTGGTCTGCGTGCGCGTCTGGCCCATCGGGATATGGTCGTTGAGCGCAAGGGCCACCGCCTGCACGAGCTGGTCGCGCGAGAGCTTCATCAGCTTGCCGGCGGCCAGCGCCACGGCGGGGAGGCTGTAGATCGTGGGATCCCAGCCCTTCGGCACGGCGTCGGTGGCATCGATCAGGCGGCAGTTGATCTCGTAGGCCAGCACGATCGCGGTGAGAGCGTCAGTGGCGCTTGCTCTCTCCGCTTCCGCCACGGCGAGACAGGCGCCGATATGATCGCTGGGATGGACCGCGCCGGAGTTCTTCGACGCATAGGCGTCGTTGAGGTCGTAGTAGCGGATCGCCGCGCCGTTCGCGAAGGAGGCGAGGTCCATCGTCGTGCGCCTTATCGTGCCGATCACGGTGGAGACGCCGTCACCCGGAACGAGTGCGAGGTCGCGGCAGACCTTGACCGGCCGCTCGTCGAATGCCGCGATCGCGCAGGCCATTGAATCGACGATCAGCGACTTGGCGTATTCGACGGTGGTGGGGTCGAGCATCTCGAACCGCAAACCCAGCGCATAGTCGGCGAGACGCTGGGCCAGCGGCGCCTTGTCGTCCGCGCGCGCGGCCAAGAACGGGACGGGCAGGGCCGCGGCACCGGCCAGCAGTGTGCGACGGGTGAGGGCCATCAGTGGAACGTCCGGCCCGAGTCGATCACCAGGGTCTGCCCGGTCGTCGTGTTGGTCTTGCACATGGTCACGACCTGGTCGGCGCAATCGTCCTTGTCGGCGGCCACGCCGAGCAGCGAGGCCTTCTTGTTGATCTCGACCGCTTCGGGCCGCAGGTTCGCGGTCGCGCGCGTGCCTTCGAGCAGGCCCGGCGCCACGCAATTCACCAGCACTTCCGGCGCAAGGGCGACGGCCATGCACTTGGTGAGATGGATGAGCCCCGCCTTCGAGACGGCGTAGGCGATCGACGAGCCGGTCGGCCCCAAACCCGCGACCGAGGAGATGTTGACGATGCGGCCCTTGCCGCCCTTCTTCATGATCGGCGCCACCGCCTTGCACAGCAGCATCGGCCCGGTGAGATTGATATCGATGATCTTGGTCCATTCCTCGTAGGTGAGGCCGTCGAGGTCCTTGAAGGCGATCGCCTTGTTGTAGGCGGCGTCGTTGATCAGGATGTCGAGCCGGCCGAAGCGCTTCACCACGTCGTCGACCAGCTTCTGCACGTCGTCACGCTTGGTGACATCGCAGGCGAAGGTGGCGGCCGTGACCTGGTATTTCTGCAAGTCCCTGGCGACGCCCTCGGCCTGGTCCTTGCTCTTGGCGTAGACGACGGCAATGTGACAGCCCTGTGCCGCCAGCGCGTGACAGATGCGCTGGCCCAATCCGCCATTGCCGCCGGTAACGACGGCGACCGTGCCCTTGAGATCCATGGTGCGTTTCCCCTGTTAGCGGTCAACGGCGACGATCGCCTCGACCTCTATCTCGAATTCTTCCTTCACCAGCCGGTCGACGATCAGCAGAGTGTTGGGCGGATAGATTCCGTCAGGATAGTACGTGTGAAACAGCTCTTTGCGCAGTGCCATGAACCGCGGAATATCCTGGCTGTGGATCAGATAGGTCGTGAACTTCAGCACCTTGCTGTAGTCAGCGCCGAGCCCCTTCAGCACGTCGCCGAGATTGCCGAAGACCTGTTTGAACTGGGCCGCGAAATCGCCGGCGCCCACGACCGAGCCATCGAGGCCGACCGAAAGCTGGCCCGCGACGAAGGCCAGCGTGCCGCCCTGGGACAGGCCGGCGTGGGAGTAGAGACCCTGTGCGGGGGCCGCGCCCTTGGGGTTTTCGTACCAGACCTTGGCCATTTGTCGTGCTCCTCCTGCCGCGTTGGTTGAGCCATAGTCCTCCGTGCATCGCTCTTGAAGCAAGGTGGATCGCAATGCTGAAGTCCGGAGCCGACCATATCGCCAGCCTGCGCGACGGTCGCGCCGTCTATCTCCACGGCAATAGGATCGACGACGTGACGGTCCATCCCGCCTTCACGAACGCGGTGAAGACGATCGGCGGGCTGTTCGATTTCGCCGTGCAGCAACCCGAGCTGATGAGCTTCGCGACCGACAAAGGCGAGCGCGCCAACCGCATCTGGCAGCTGCCCGGGAGTTACGAGCAGCTATGCCTGCGCCGCCGCGCACTCGAGGCGTGGAGCGGGCTGCATGCAGGCTTCATGGGGCGTGCACCCGATCATGTGGCGTCGTGCATTTCCGGCATGTTCATGGGGCTCGACGTGTTCGAGGCGTACGACAAGCAGCGCGCCGCGGCCCTTGCGGACTATTACCACCACGCCCGCGACAACGATCTCTACCTCACCTACGTGATCATCAACCCGCAGGCCGACCGTTCGAAGGGCGCCAGCCAGCAGAAGGATCCGTATCTCGCGACCGGTGTCGTCGATCGCGACGCTGCAGGGATCACGGTGCGCGGGGCCAAGATGCTGGCGACCGGCGGCATCATGGCCAACGAGGTGCTGGTGACCTGCATCCAGCCGCTTCAGCCGGGCGACGAGAAGCACGCGATCTCCTTCGTCGTTCCCATGAACGCCAAGGGGCTGAAGATCCTGTCGCGTAAGTCGTACGAGGAAGGCGCGCCCAACGTGTTCGACAATCCGCTGTCCAGCCGCTTCGACGAGAACGACGCGGTGCTGTTCTTCGACGACGTGAAAGTGCCGTGGGACCGGGTGTTCGTGATCGACAGCCTGGAGATGTGCCAGAAGCAGTTCCACGCCACGCCGGCGCACGTCTACCAGAACTACCAGGCGATGGTGCGGCTGGCCGTGAAGCTGCGCTTCCTGACCGGTATCGCGCATCGCATCACCGAGGTGAACGGCACGACGGCCATTCCGTCGGTGCGCGAGACCCTGGGTCATCTCGCGGCCGAGGTCGGCATGGTTGATGCGCTGGTGGCTGCGATGGAAGTGAAGGGGACACGGTACGGCCGCTACTTCGTGCCCGACCGCCACACGCTCTATGCCGCGGTGACCCTGACGCAGAAGCTCTATGGCAAGGTGCTCGACACGCTGCGCGAGCTGGCGGGCGGCGGCATGATCATGCTGCCCTCGTCGGTCGCCGACTTCGGCGATCCCGAAGTCGCCGCCCTGATCGGCAAAACCCAGCAGTCGCCGGCCGCGAGCGCCGTCGAGAAGGTGAAGTTCTACAAGCTCGCCTGGGATGCGGTGGGCTCGGAGTTCGCCTCGCGTCACGCGCAGTACGAGATGTTCTATTCGGGTGCCAGCTTCGTGACGACCGGACATTCCTATCGGACCTACGACTGGTCAGCCGCTGCCAGGCTGCTCGACACGATGCTCGGGAGCTACGACCTCACGTGAGCGTGGCGGCCTGGCGAAGAGTGTCGATCATCGCGGTCTGGCGCACGTAGAGGTAGGCGGCCTTCGGATCCTCGGCAATGCGGCGGAACTCGTCGAGGCGCTGGCGGCGCACCGCCGGATCGCGCTCCTCGAGGAAGGCCTTGTTGCGCTTGCTCTGGGCGTCGACATGGTTGACCGCGACCGGCCGGCGCTGGCGCGTGTAGCGGTCGAGCAGGGCGTCGTCGGCGCCGCGCCAGACCTCGATCAGCGTGTCGGCGAGGTTGGCGGCATCGTGGATGCCGCTGTTCAGCCCCATGCCGCCCAGGGGGTTGTTGAGATGTGCCGCGTCACCCGCGAGCAGGACCCGGCCGCGGCGATAGTCGGGCGCGATGCGCTGGTGCACGCGATAGAGCGTGCGATGCTGCACATCGTAGGGCGTCGTGCGGGCAAAGAAGCCCTGCAGCAGCTGCTGGGCCAGTTCGGAACTGGCCAGCGTGTCTTCCGTGGTCTCGGTCTTGACCGGGAACATGACGCGCCAGAGGCCGGGTACGCGCAGGCAGAAGCACCATTCGTCGGGGTCGGCGTAGTAGGTGACCGGCGCCAGCCGCTCGATGGCGGTGGCGAAGTCGAATGGCGTGCTCAGCACCAGGAAGCGCTCGGGCCAGGTGAAGCCTTCCATCTCGATCCCGACCGCGGCACGCACCGCGGAGTTGGCACCGTCGGCGCCCACCAGGTAGCGCCCGGTCAGTTCCTCGGGCCCCGCCGGTGTCTCGACCGACAGGACGACGCCGTCGGCATCCTGGCGGACCGAGGTGGCGCGCGTCGAGAACCGCACCGTTACGTTGGGCAACGTCTGCAGGCGATCGTGGATGTAGCGGGCGACCTTGAACTGCTCGCACTGGACGCGGAACGGAAAACGCGTGTCGTCGCGCAGCATGCCGTAGTCGAATTCGCCCACGATGCTGCCATCGCGCCGATCGCGATACTGGAAGGTCGCGGCGACGATGCCGGTCTCGATCATGCGCTGGGCGATGCCGATCTCGTCCAGCATCTCCATTGTCGGCGGGTGGAACGTCGAGGCGCGCAGATCCTCGGCGAGGTCGGGCAGGGCTTCGACCAGGGTGACGGCAATGCCGGCCGCGCCCAGCCGATAGGCCAGCACCAGCCCCACCGGTCCCGCGCCCACGATCAGGATCCTGCCGGCCGCCATGCCGCGCTATTCCTTGAGGTTCACGGTCTTGCCCACCTCGATCCACTGGTTCACCAGCGTCGCGGTTCGCACCTGCTGCTCTTCCGGCGTGTTGCCGATCGGCTCGTAACCCCGGTCTGCGAGACTCTTCTTCACGTCCGGCTCCTTCATCGCCGCCACGATGGCATCGCGCACCAGGCGCCGGCGTTCGATCGGCGTGTCCGGCGGCGCATGCAGGCCCCAGATGCTGGCGACATCGGCATCCTTCAGGCCGCTTTCCTGGAAGGTCGGCACGTCGGGCATCGAAGGATCGCGATGGTCGCCGGTGACGACGATGGCGCGCACCTTGCCGTCCTTCACGTAGGGCGCAGCCGAACTGATGCCGCCGTACTGCATCGACACATGGCCTCCGAGCAGCGCGATCAGTGCCGGGCCCGAACCTTTGAACGGGATGTGCTGGATGTTCACGCCGGCCCTCAGGTTCACCATGACACCGACCAGATGCGTCGACGCGCCGATGCCGCCCGAGGCGAAGGTGAGATGAGTGGTCTTCGCGAGCGCGAGCAATTCGGGCAGCGTCTTGGCCGGCACGTCGGGATGCACGATCAGGATCACCGGCCCCTGCGCGATCATCGTGACCGCCGTGAAGTCTTTCAGCGTGTCGTAGGGCAACTGATCGAGGATCGCGGGGTTCTGGTAGAAAGCGTTGTCCGACGCATAGAACGTGTAACCGTCGGGTTTGGCCTTGGTGACGATCATGCCGCCCAGGACCGCCGTCGCGTCGGCGCGGTTGTCGACGACGATCGGCACGCCGAGTTTCTTCTCGAGCGTGGGCGCCAGCAGGCGGGCCAGCACGTCCGTGCCGCCGCCCGGCGCGCGCGGCACGATGAACTTGATGGGTTCCGAAGGATATTTGGCTTGGGCTCTGCCGACGGACGCGCCCGTCACGAGCAGGGCGGCCGAGGACGCGAGGAGCCGACGTTTGCCGATCATGGACGCTTCCTTACGCTAGAACACTTTCTTCCGCCGCCATTTGGCCGGCCGTTCACCCGGGAAAGCAAGCCCGCTCGCGTCGACGCCGAGATCGACCAGCGTCTTGGCGACCTCGATGGCGGCGCGGGCACCCTCCAGGACGGGAACGTCCCAGCCGATCTCATGCAGCCGCTTCTGCAGCAGCGGCTGCATCCAGAAGGCCGCCGAACAGCCGAGCAGGATGACGTCGGCGCCGTCCTCCTCGATCGCCGCGATCGACTCGCGCACGGCCGCCTCGAGCATGTCCGACGTACCGCTCTGCACGGCGCGGTCGCGCTCGGCCTGGATCGGGCGGTCGTCGGGAAAGTTGGGGCTCGGCAGCGGAAAGTTGACGTTGCGGATCGAGGCACAGCGCTCGGTCATCCGGTACTGCACGACCAGATGATACATCTGCATGTTGTGCGTCTCGGCGATGTCGACGATCGAGAACTTGTTGCCGAGCAGTCCCGCCAGATGCATCTGCGCGTGCGCGGAGCTGGTGATCGGGATACGAAACTGGTGAGCGATCTCGCGCGATTCCATGTAGCCCGGATCGCCGCCGCCCAGCAGCACGATCGCGTTGTACTTTCCGCTCGCGCAAGCCTCGCGCACCAGCGGCAGCCGATTGTTCCCGACCGACATGAATTCCTGCTTGGTCGTGACCGGCCAGTTGCCGTGCGTGGCGCGCGCGCCGGGATGCAGGTCCCACTCGACGCCTTCGAGGAAGGGGGCCACGTCCTGGTAATTATAGATCTGCGTTTCCTTGGGACCGGTGAAGGAGCGCAGCTGGAATTCGCTTCCGGGGGCGAGGCTGAAAGCGTTGATCAGCAAAAAGCGATACTTGCTCATGGCCTCACTTGGCACCCGTGGCCCGTGGCTTGCAAGAAGGATATATGGAGACCGGCTTTTCGGGGGAGTGTCATGAGCAGTCTGCAGATCATCACGCTCGTTCACGTCGTGATCAGCATCGTCATGCTGGTCGCGGGCATCGTCGTCGTGAACGGCTTGCTGCGCGGCCGCGATGCGGGCCGGTGGACCACTGTCTTTCTCGTCTTCACCTTCGCGACCAACGCCAGCGGCTTCGTCTTTCCCTTCGTCAAGCTTTTGCCTTCGCACATCACCGCCGTCATCGCCCTGGTATTGCTGGCGGCGATGCTGCTCGCGAAATATGCCTTCGCGCTTGCAGGATTCTGGCGTGGGGTCTGGGTCGGCGGTCTGGTGTTCAGCCTCTTCTTCGACGTCTTCGTGCTGGTCGCCCAGGCCTTCGGCAAGATACCGGCGCTGCACCAATTGGCGCCCACAGGCGGTGAGCCGCCGTTTGCCGTCGCCGAACTGGTGGTGCTCGCGGTCTTCATTTTCCTTGCCGTGAAAGCGATCCGCCGCTCATGACCGATGCCTCGCTCCTGAAGGCCAAGGCGCGGCAGGCGATCGACGCGGCGTCGGCGACCCTGTTCGACATCAGCAACAAGATGCATGCCGAGGTCGAGCTATCCTTCGAGGAATTCAAGGCCCAGGCGTGGCAATGCGCGGCGCTCAAGGCTGCGGGCTTCACGGTCGCGGAGGGGCTTGGGTCGCTGAAGACCGCGTTCCGCGCCACGATGAGCTCGGGCAAGCCCGGGCCGCGTATCGCCTTCCTGTGCGAGTACGACGGGCTGCCGGTCTATGGGCAGAGCTGCGGCCACAACGTCGTGGCCGCCGCAGGTGTCGGCGCCGCGATCGGCCTGGCGAAAGTCGTCAAGGAGATCGGCGGCGAGGTAATTGCGCTCGGCACGCCGGGCGAAGAGGGTGGCGGCGGAAAGAACATCATGCATCGCGAGGGCTTCTTCGAGGGCATCGATGCGATGATGCTGGTCTATCCCGGCATGGACAATATCGCCCACTCGCGCGCGGTTGGCGCGATCCGCGTGCAGGTCGACTATTTCGGCAAGGCCGCGCACGCCTCGGCGCGACCCGAGCTCGGCATCAACGCCCTCGATGCGCTGCTTCTTGCCTTCAACGGCATCAGCGCGCTGCGCCAGCAACTGCCTTCCGATGTGCGCGTGCACAGCATCATCACCAAGGGCGGGACCTTGCCGCAGGTCGTGCCCGATCACACGAGTGCGACGATCACGGTTCGGGCCAATACCGCCGAGACGCTGTCGAAAGTGATCCCGCGTATCGACGCCTGCCTCACCGGCGCCGCGCAGATGACCGGGGCACGGCTCGAGCGCAAGTGGCCCGAGACTCCTGGTCGCCCCTTGCTCAGCAACTTTGCCCTGGCCCAGGGATTCGAGCGCAATCTTCAGGCGCTCGGACGCAAAACACGGCCGCGCGACGAGCTGTCCGGCGCCTGGTCGGGCGACACCAGCAACGTGAGCTGGTTCGTGCCGACCATCCAGCCGCAGATGGCCATGACGGCACGCGATGTGCCGCCGCATTCCCACGAATTCCATGCGGCCTCGATTGGGCCCGCGGCGGAAGCTTGCCTGCTCGATTCCGCCAAGGCGATGGCGATGACCGCCATCGACCTGATCTGCGACGCGACGTTGCTCGCCGAGATGAAGGCGGAGTTCGCCGCGACCAGCGTTACGCCGCCTGTGCGAGGCTGAGCGTCGCGCCCTTGCCGCGCACTTCGGCTTCCTCGAATTCCGCCGCGGCAATGGCGCGGCCGAGGGCGGCCTGCAGCTCCCTGGCCGTCTCGAGCGTCAACTCGACGGCGGCCCGCGCACCGGGATCGAGACGGGTGTTGATGAAGTCGAGCGTGATCACGTCGCCCAAGGGCGCATGACGCGCATGATCGTAGGCCACCACGGTTTGCGACAGCGGAAACCATTCGTCGCCACGCTTGGCCATGCCCTCGGCGCGGGCGATCTCGATGATGGATGTGCACATGGGTTGGCTCCTACTTCGCCAGATGCTTGCCGAAGAAGGCAAACACCTTGCTCCAGCCGTCCATGGCCGCCTCGGGCCGGTAGAGCGGGCGGTGCCAATAGAAGAAGCCATGGCCGGCGCCGTCGTATCGGTGGAAGTCGTAGGTCTTGCCCAGCTTCTTGAGTTCGGCCTCGTGCTGGTTGACCTGCTCGGGACTGGGCGCCCGGTCTTCGTTGCCGAACAGGCCGAGCAACGGGCAGGAGAGGTCCTTCGTCATGTCGATCGGCGCGACCGGCGTCTTGGCGTTGAGCTCTTCCTTGCCCATCACCACGCGGCCGCCCCACAGGTCGACGACCGCATCGACGTCCTTCTTCTGGCAGGCATAGATGAAGGCGTGCCGGCCGCCGGAGCAGGAGCCGAACAGCCCGACCTTGCCGTTGTGACCGGGCTGCGCGCGCATCCACTTCACGGCGGCCGCCGTGTCGCCGACCATCTGGGAATCGGCGATGCCGCCGTCGGCCCGCACCTTGGCCGCGACATCGTCGGGGTTGCCGTCGCTGCCGCCGCCCTCGCGCTGGTACAGGTTGGCGCAGATCGCCATATAGCCATGGTGCGCAAAACGCCGCGTCGTCTCGATGTAGAGTTCGCTCCAGCCCGGCAGGTGATGGATGAGGACGACGCCCGGGAAGGGACCCTTGCCCTCGGGCTTGGCCACGTAGGCGGTGATGGGCGTTCCCTTGTCGCCGGTGATGGTCACGTTCTCGCAGGTCATGCCTCTATAAAACGACATTGGTGCTTCCTTCCGGGCGCGGGTTGCGAAGAGGAGTCAGTATGGCAGGGAGGGATTTCGGCCGCTAGGATCGCCTCACATTCGCGTGCGCAAAGGTTGGTGTCGACATGATGACTTTGATGACGGGCATTCTAGGACTCGGCCATCATCTCGGCGGCTGGCGGCATCGCGATTCCTGGCCCGACACGGTGATGAACATCGAGCATGCGATCTGGATCGCCAAGGAGGCCGAGCGCGGCAAGTTCGATCTGGTGTTCATCGCCGACGGCAATGCCGTGCGGCAGATGGACAAGCCCACGCTGTTCGCGGCCAACAGCCCCTCCGACCGGCCGGCGGTTTTCGAGCCGGTGACGATGCTGTCGGCGGTCGCGATGTTCACAAAGCATATCGGCCTGCTCGCGACGGCCACGACGACCTACGAGGAGCCGTATCTCCTCGCGCGCAAGTTCGCGTCGCTCGATCATCTCAGCAAGGGCCGCGCCTGCTGGAACATCGTGACGACCTCGTTCCCCGGCGACTCGGTGAATTTCGGCAAGGCCGAGCATGCGCCGCGTCCTGACCGCTACGAGCGTGCGGAGGAATTCGTCGAAGTCTGCAAGGGCCTGTGGGACAGCTGGGATGAGGGTGCCTTCATCGAGGATCGCGCGACGGGCCGCTATCTCGATCCGACCAAGGTCCACACGCTCAATCACAAGGGCAAGCATTTCTCGGTGCAGGGGCCGCTCAACGTGGCGCGCTGTCCGCAGGGCTATCCGGTGATGTTCATGGCCGGCCAATCGGAGCTGGGGCGCGAGTTCGCGGCCAAGACCGCCGACTGCCTGTTCTCGGTCACCGATACGATCGACGCCGGCAAGGCCCTCTACGCCGATGTGAAGGGCCGGCTCGCCAAGTACGGCCGCACGCCCGATCAGCTGCGCATCATGCCCGGCTGCTCGGTCTATGTCGGCCGCACCGCCGCCGAGGCCGACGAACTCTACCAGGAGCTTCAGTCGCTGATCTCGCCGGAACTGGGCGTGCCTTATCTCTCGAAGATGGTGAACGAGAAGCTCGAGCATCTGCCGCTCGACGGGCCGATGCCCGACCTCTCGACCGAGGTCAACGCGATCTCGAGCTTCCGCAAGTCGATCTCCGCCATGGCGCAGCGCGACAAGCTCACGATCCGCCAGACCTACGAGCGCGTCCTGCCGTCGATGGGCCATATCGTCTTCAAGGGATCGCCCACCCAGGTCGCCGACGAGATGGAGGCCTGGTACACCGGCAAGGCGTGCGACGGCTTCAACGTGCTGGTGCCGGTCCTGCCCCGCGGGCTGACGGAGTTCGTCGATCTCGTCATTCCCGAATTGCAGAAGCGCGGCGTGTTCAAGAAGGAGTATAGTGGCCGCAACCTGCGCGAGGGCATGGGCTTGCCGGTACCGAAGAATCCGAATTTCGCGCGCGCGTCATGATTACGCGACGCCGGACATTGATCGGCGGCGCGCTGTTGGTGCCGATGGCGGCGCGCGCCGCCGGGTGGCCGGAGCGCACGGTGCGCATGATCGTGCCCTTTGGCGCGGGCGCGGGCGCCGACACGGTCGGCCGCACCTTCGCCGAGGAACTCGCCAAGGCCCTGGGCCAACCCGTCGTCGTCGACAACAAGGGCGGCGCGGGCGGTCTGATGGGCACGGCCGAGGGCGCGCGGGCCGCGCCCGACGGTTACACGCTGCTGCTGACCTCGCAGGGCACCACGGTCTTCAACCTGGGTCTCTTCGCGTCGCCGGGCTACGATCCGCTCAAGGACCTCGTGCCCGTCGTCACCACGGGTATCCTCACCAACGTACTGGTCGTCTCGTCTGCCAACCCGGCCATGACCGTCGCCGATCTGATCGCCCAGGCACGCGCCAAGCCGGGCGAGCTCACCTACGGTTCGAGCGGTGTCGGCACAAGCGCCCATATGTCGGGCGTGATCCTCGAGCAGCGCACGGGAGTGCGCCTCCAGCACGTGCCCTACCGTGCCGCGCCGGCGGCGGTCCTCGCGGTGGCCAATGGCGAGGTGACGATGGGCTCCTTCAATGCGCCGACGGTGCTGGGTCAGATCGGTGCCGGCAAGCTCAAGGCGCTCGCCGTCACGACCAAGGTCCGCTCGGTCATGTTGCCCGACGTGCCAACCATGGAGCAGGCGGGCGTTCCCAACTACGAAGTCGCCACCTGGCTGGGCTTCGCACTGCCGGCCAATTCACCGCCTGCGATTGTGACGCGTCTCAACACCGAGCTGAACCGCATCGGCCAGAGTCCGCAGGTGAAGGAGAAGCTGCTGGCGCAGGGCTTCGAGATCGTGCCGCCGAACTCTGCTGCGGCCGCCCGCAAGCTGATCGAGGACGATCAGGCGCTGTGGCTTCCGGTCATTAAGCAGGCGGGCATCAAGGCGGAGTGACCGATCACCGGGTGGGCGACCAGCCGTAGGCCTTGGCGCAGGCGCCGCCCATCAACATCGCGCGCTCGCTCTCGCTCAGCGTCTTTGTCTCGAGGAACGGCTTCACCGCATTCTCATAGTTCACGACCGCGAAGGCGCGTGTCCAGTCCGTGCCCCACAGGCAGCGCTCGAAGCCCCAGGCATCGAACACGCGCTTCAGCGGATCCCAGATGTCGGGATAGGGGTAGGGCTTCTTCGAGAGCGTGCAGGCGCCGCTCACCTTGATCACGCAGTTCGGCCGCTTGGCGAGGTCGAGAATCTTGGGCAGGTCGGCCCAAGGCTCTGGCGGCGCCGGCGGTACGCGCGGCTGCAGGAGGCCCAGATGATCGACGATGAAGCGCGTGTTGGGATGCCGATCGATCAGCGCCATGCCTTCGTCGACGCGGCCCCAGAATAGAAAGTTGAGCGGGAAGTCGTACTCGACCGCGGCCTTGCAGATGCGGTCGAGGCCGGGATCGTCGACGGGGCGCTTCTCTTCTTCGCGCAGGAAGATGCGGATGCCGACGGCGCCTTGCGTCTTCTTCCACTTGGCGACCACGTCCGCCACGTTCTTGTTGTCCGGGTCGACAGGCTTGACGATGGCCATGCGGCCGGGATGGGCCTTCGCCACCTCTTCGGCGTAGCTGCCGTCGTAGCGGTACATCGAGAAGGAGGAGATGAAGATGGCGCCGTCGACGCCCACCTTGTCCATGGCGGCGACCATCTCGTCGCCCGTCACATGCGCCGGCCAGTTCGGTACGGTGGCCCACGGGCGCTTGGGCGTGTTGGCCTCGTAGGCGTGGACCTGCGAATCGATGATGGGCATGGGTACCTCCTATGTGGAGTCTACCGGACTCCCGTCTTTCCGTGCCTGCCGATGTATGAAAAGCTTTGGTCCTATTTTCGAGAGGCGAACCATGCACGATATCGTCATCCGGGGCGGCACCATCGTCGACGGCACGGGAGCTCCTTCGTTCCAGGGCGATGTGGCGATCGACGGCGACAAGATCGTCCAGGTCGGCGGCAAGGCCGGACCGGCCAAGCGCGAGGTCAAGGCCGACGGCCGGCTGGTCACGCCGGGCTGGGTCGATGTCCATACGCACTATGACGGCCAGGCCACCTGGGATCCGGTTCTCGCTCCGTCTTCCTGGCACGGCGCGACCACCATCGTGTTCGGCAATTGCGGCGTGGGTTTCGCACCGGTGCGCCGCGAGCATCAGGTTGCGCTGATCGAGATGATGGAGGGCGTCGAGGACATCCCCGGCATCACCCTGACCGAGGGCCTCAAGTGGGACTGGGAAAGCTTCCCGGAATACCTCGATGCGCTGGCTCGCCTGCCGCGCACCATCGACGTCGGCGCCCAGGTCGCGCACCATCCGCTGCGCGTCTATGCCATGGGCGAGCGCGCCATCAACCGCGAGCTCGCAACCGCCGAGGACATCGAGCTGATGGCGAAGCTCACCGAGGAAGCGCTGAAGGCAGGCGCGGTCGGCTTCACCACCAGCCGCACCGACCAGCACAAGACGCTGGCGGGCGACCTCGTGCCCGGCCGCTACGCCGAGCATGAAGAGCTGATCGCCATCGGCCGCGCGATGGGCCGTGCGGGCCGAGGCACCTTCGGCTTCCTGTCCGACTTCGACGACGAGGCGGCCGAGTGGAAGTGGATTCGCCAGGTTGCCAAGGAGAGCGGCCGGCCGGTCTGGTTCCTGCTGACCGATCGCAGCTACGACCCGCAGCGCTGGCGCCGCCTGATGGATGGCGTGCGCGCCGGACGCGCCGACAACCTGCCGCTCTATGCCCAGGTCGCGGGACGTCCCGTGGGCCTGACGCTAGGCGTCAGCACCTCGCTCAATCCCTTCGGCCTGCGCGAGGCTTACGCCGAGGTGGCGAAGCTACCGCCGGCCGAGATGCTGGCGAGGCTGCGCACGCCGGAGCTGCGCCGGTTGATCCTGTCGCAGGAAGCCTCGCCGCGCCTTCTCGAGGTGCTGCCGCCGCTGTCGCGCCAGATCGCGACGCGCTGGGACCGCATGTATCCGCTGGGCGACCAGCCGGATTACGAGCCGGCGCCCGAGCGCAGCATCGCCGCCCTCGCCGCAAAGGAAGGCGTGACGCCGCAGGAATATTGTTACGACTACCTGACCGGCGGTGACGGCAGCCGCATGGTCTACTTCCCGGTCACCAACTACGTGCACGGCGATCTCGAGGTCGTGCGCGAGATGATCGAGGATCCGCACACGATCCTCGGCCTGTCCGATGGCGGTGCGCATTGTGGCGTGATCTGCGATGCCTCGCTCAACACGTCGATGCTGGCCCACTGGGTGCGCGACCGCTCACGCGGCCGGCGCCTGCCGCTCGAATTCACCGTGCAGCAGATGACCAGCGGCACGGCCGACTTCTACGGCTTCAAGGATCGCGGCCGTCTCCAGGTTGGCAAGAAGGCCGACGTGAATGTCATCGACTTCGAGGGGCTGACGCTGCATTCGCCGAAGATGATCTTCGACCTGCCGGCCGGTGGCCGCCGCCTGGTGCAGAGTGTCGACGGCTACGACATGACGATCTGCGCCGGCGTGCCGATCTTCGAGAAGGGCCAGGAGACGGGCGCTCGTCCCGGAAAGCTCGTCAGGTCGTCTTGACCGGGCCGGGCAAGTCCAGCCCGACGCCGGTCAGATGCCCGAACTGCCTGTGAAGTCGCTCGACGATCGGAGCCGGCAAAGCCGGACGTAGAATCGAGTCCACGTTGGCCTTCACGTGATCCTTGTT
Organism: Enhydrobacter aerosaccus; assembly: GCA_903915535.1. Classification (GTDB taxonomy): domain Bacteria; phylum Pseudomonadota; class Alphaproteobacteria; order Reyranellales; family Reyranellaceae; genus Reyranella; species Reyranella aerosaccus_C. The sequence goes on along the minus strand of CAIWTJ010000290.1, from coordinate 17,119 downwards.
GCCGGTGCCGAACAGGATGACATCGGCGCCCTGCTCGTGGCGGGCGTAGCGATAGGCCGCGTCGGTGATGCTCTCGGCAGCGCCATCTGCGGTCAGGAAGCCGAGCGGATCGCCATCGGCCAGGATCGAGCGATCGAGATGTCCCTGGTCGATCAGCTTGCCGATGACGCTCGCGCGATAGGCGGCGTTGCTGAAAATGTTGCGCACGACAAACATCAACAGCGTGCCGATTCCACGGCGCTGTGTGACCGGAAAAACATGGCGGCGCGCGCCCTGGTTCATCAGGCTGTACGCCAGCATGATCACTTCCCAGGGCGCGTCCTCGATCGCCCGCTTCAGCATCTTCTGCTCGGGATCGCGCGGCCCCGTCTCGGTGATTCCGACGTGGCGGACCTTGCCCTGTTCTTTAAGCTTCAGGAGAGCCGGTGCGAGGACATCGCGGTGATGGTCGTAGGTCGAGGGATCGACGGCGTGGAAGTGAAAGATGTCGACGTAGTCGAGATTGAGTCTCTTCAGAGCAGCCTCGACACGCTCTTTCACCGCCTCCGCCTTGTCGCCTGCTCTCATGATCGCTTTGGTGGAGATCACGAGCCTGTCGCGGTCGTAGTGCCTTACGGCGGTGCCCACGATCGCCTCGGTGCCATAGGCTTCTGCCGTATCGAGAAAAGTGACGCCGAGATCGATGGCCGTGCGGACGACAGCTACGCACTCTTCCGTGCTGGCGCCGCGGCCAAGGCCCAGGCGGCTGTTGCCGCCGCAGCCGAGGCCCGCGACGCTGACGGTGAGTCCGGTCTTTCCGAGTGGGCGATAGTCCACGGCTAGCGGGCCATGCCCGATGCGCCGTCGGGAACGTCGTAGAAGGCGAGCGTGAACGCCACGCTGGTGTAGTGCCCCATCAACGTCGCGACATCGGTGATCCCGACATGGCCCAGCGCTTTCACGGCGCGCTCGTGCAGGCCGCGCGAGACCCAACGCGCATTGGTGAGCGTCATCGCCATCTCGTAGACGACCTGTTCGCGCTCGTCGTCGAACGACGTCGGCAGGCCGCCCAGGATCGCCTCGACCTTGGGGGCCGGCAGTCCCGCCTGCTTGCCGATCCGCTCGTGCGCCGACGTCGGATAGGCCGAGTGCCAGTGGCTGGTGACGACGCAGACGGCGATCTCGCGTTCGCGCTCGGTCAGCGAATACTGACCCTTCTGGAAGTGCGCGCCGAAGGGGCCGATGACCTTCGCAAGCTTGGGATTGTGCACGAAGATCTTGCTCGGGCCCGGCAGGCCGCCGCGGGCGGCCGTCATCGCCTTGTAGCCCTCCTGCTGTTCCGGGCTCATTTTATCGTAGGGGATTTCGGCATAGCGGCCGAAGGTCGGCGTCTCGGACATATCCTTTGTCCTCCTCTATTGTTGCCTGACAAGGAGGACAAGTATGGCTCATGATCGCCTACGCCGCTTCAACACAATGGGCCGCTGGCCCAACCAGGAGATCGACTACGACGTGTCGCTGATGGTGCGCGCTACCGGACGCAATCTTTTCCTCGGCGGCCTGACCGGCTTCGACCTCGAGGGCAACTTCCATGGCAAGGGCGATCCGGCCGCCCAGGCCGATCAGGCCATGAAGAACCTGAAGGTCCTGGTCGAGGAGGCGGGCGGCAAACTCGAGCACGTTTGCAAGATCACGACCTACCTGCTGGACCGCGCCTACCGCGAGCCGGTCTACAACGCCGTTGCCCGGCATCTGCGCGGTATCGCGCCCTGTGGCACGGGACTGATCGTTTCCGGTCTCGCGATGGCCGACATGCTCGTCGAGTTTGACGTCGACGTCGTCATTCCGTCCTAGGGGGCGCTCGAAAAAGATAGCAGCGACGCCAGAGGGATGGCGCCGCTGCCGGGCCGGTGATGGGAGTCCCGGCCGTCTTTCGCCGGAGGTGTGCGTCCGGCGGAAGGAGAATTTGGTCTGGTCTAACGACCGGCCGCCGGCGTCGGAGCGGCGAGGGGAACCTGGCCAAAGAACGACGACAGCAACATCTGCCTGCCTTCCTCTTTCGACATCGGCGCCAATTGGGTGGCGTACTGACCCTGCGCCGGGGTGGTGGTTGTGGCGGCGGGCGCGGCGGCCTGCTCGGCGTCCGTTGGCGTTGCCGCATAGACCCGGCCGCAGACCATCGCGGAGATCACGCCGGAAAGGACGAGGACCAATGCTTCCTTGACCATCGGCCGATTGAGAATGTTCATCATGGCTGTCTCCCTCTGTCCGTCATCTCGTGTCGCCTTCTTCCCACGCGCGCCAACAGGCGACTGTGGCCTTTGTCACACTCGGCTAGTCGAACCGACGATTTCGGTGGGTGGCTGGCGGCCGCGCTTCTGCAACTGCGCGCTGTGGTTCGGATAGTCCAATTGTTTCAATAGCTTAGACTGCCCCCTGCCCGTTGCCCGTCTGCGGGTATCGCTCTACCATCCCCGGAGATGGGGGCACTTAATTTTGGCGCGTGAGCTACGCAGGCTGGCGGCGATCCTGTTTGCGGACGCGGTTGGATCGTCACGACTGATGGGCCGTGACGAGAGCGGGACGGTTGCGCGTCTTCTCGAGCACATGGGCCAACGGTTGGGAACGGCCGTTGCGCGTCACGGCGGGCGGGTGATTCGCCTGAAAGGCGACGGCGGCCTGATCGAATTCACGAGCGCCGTGGACGCGCTCACCGCGGCCATCGAATTCCAGCAAGCGATGGCGGAAGTCAATCGCGGCGAGCCCGAAGACACGGCGATCCTGTTCAGGGTCGGCCTCCATCTGGGCGATGTCATCGTCGACGAGAACGACATCTACGGCGACGACGTGAATGTGGCGGCCCGCCTCGAGACCGAGGCGCCGCCGGGCGGCATTGTCGTCTCGCGTGCGGTGCGCGAGGCGGTCAACGGCCGGCTCAAGGCCACGCTTCATCCGATGGGCGAACTCTCGCTCAAGAACATCCAGCGGCCCATCCGTGCCTTCCGCGTGGAATGGAAAGCCGAAGACTGGCCTCCGCCGGCGGCCGACGCTATATCGCCGCGAGCCGCCACTCCATGGAAGGCACCGCCGCCGCGACTTTCCATCGTGGTCCTGCCGTTCGCGAACATCGGAGGCGACCCGGAGCAGGAATATTTTGTCGACGGGGTGACCGAAAGCCTGACCACGGACCTCTCGCGCATGAGCGGTATGACCGTGATCGCGCGCAATACGGCCTTCACCTACAAGGGCAAATCGGTCGACGTCACGCAAGTCGGCCAGGAACTGAACACGCGTTATGCGCTCGAAGGCTCCGTGCAGCGCCGCAGCGACCGCATGCGGGTAAACGTCCAGCTCATCGATGCGGGCACGGGCAATCATCTCTGGGCCGAGCGCTTCGACAAGCCTGTCGGCGATCTTTTCGACATGCAGGATGAAATCGTCACGCGCCTCGCCAGGCAATTGGGAACGGAGCTGATCGGGGTCGAGGCACGGCGGGCGGAGCGTGCGCCCAATCCCGATTCCGTCGATCTGTACTTCCAGGGCATGGCGTCGCTCAACAAAGGCAATACACCCGACTATCTCGTGCAGGCGCGCGACTACTTCGAGCGCGCCTTGGCGCTCGACCCCGGCAACGTCGAGGCGCTGGTGTGGGGCGCCTATGTCGACACGCTCAAGGCTTCCCTGTACGCGGGCGACGACCGGGCAGAGCGGTTGGCCACCGCCGAGACGGCGCTAATCAAGGCATTGTCGCTGGTGCCCGAGCACGCGTGGGCCCATTTGTCGCTGGGCCTGGTCCTGATCCAGACGAAGCGCGCGGTGCAGGGGATCGCCGAATGCGAGCGGGCGCTGGCGATCGACCGCAATCTCGCTCCAGCTCACGCCATGATCGGCCTCGCCAAGTATCGTATCGGCAGCAGCGAGGAGACCGAGGCCCATGTCGCGGAGGCGTTGCGCCTCAGCCCGCGCGATTCCTTCGTCGCCGCCTGGATGTCGATCGCAGGCGACGCCAAGCTTTTCCTCGGCAAGGACCAGGAGGCCGTCGAGCGACTGAGCCGCGCGATCGCGCTCAACCGCAACAACCCTTACACCTATTTCCTGCTCGCGGCAGCGTTGGCCAACCTCGACCGTATGGACGAAGCGCGCGACGCGATTCAGGCCGGGCTGGGCCTCAATCCGAATTTTACGATGCGCCGCTACCTTGCCGGTGCCGCGAGCGACCACCCCACGTTCCTGGCGCAGCGTGAGCGCGTTGCCGCCGGCCTGCGCAAGGCCGGTGTGCCGGAGTAACTGGCCGGAGTGGCGGGCGAGCCCGTTACAGCGTCTTCAGGAATTCAATCAGTGCGCGGCGATCATCCGGACTGAGCTTGGGGCCGATGCGGCCCGGCATCTTCGTCCCATCGGCCGGGGCGTCATCGAACAGATGGCCGATATTGTAGTTGCCGCGCTTGCTGGTATCGAACTCGAACCCACCCGGCAGTTTGTCGTACACGTAGCCCAGACGCTTGGAATCGTACTCGCGATGGCCCAGCCAGAACTTCTTCGGCCGGTCGGCGAGCGGCGACAGCAGGAGGTCGATATTGGGTACTGAGCCGTTGTGCAGGTAGGGTGGTGTCGCCCAGATGCCGTCGAGCGGCCGTGACTTGTAGCTGAGATTGGCGGCGACCTCGTTGAGCCGATGGCCATTCATTTCGTCCTGCTGCTTGTCGGGCACCGGGGGCGTCTGCGTTTCGTACCAACGCTTCACGGCACGGCCGACCACGTCTCGCAACGCTTCGGCAAAAGAGTCGCTGGGGAGTTTCAGGTCGGGCGGGAGACTGACCCTTCGGGCGGCAAGGTCATCGACGTGCGAACGGTCGGTGCCGACTTCCTCGACCGGGATCAGATTCACATCCAGGTAGGGCTGCTTGACCCCATCCTTGTTCATCCAGTTCTTCGAGCTCCAGAAGGCCTCGGTCCCGACCTGCGGCAAGTGACAGTGCGCGCAGATGTCGTTGTAGAGCTTGGCACCCTGCTCGGCGAGCTTCGGATCGATGGCACCGAGGACCTTGTCGGGCCACTTGGGAGCAATGAGACCGGTGAAGCCCTTCTTGCCCCCGGTTGCGTTCGGCTCCGTGCCGGCGAGCTGATCTTCCATCTTGACCAGCGTGTGAACCTGGACGGAAGAGCTGAATTGCGGCGCCGTCAGCGCGGGGTCGCCCGTGAGGACGATGGGAGTTCCTGTACCGAACGCCTCGCCGGCGTTGCGCACCATCGGCTGCCGTATCGAGCCGTTGTATTGCGCCCAGGCGAACCACGGCACGTCCCAGATGCGGGGATAGTGGACGGGCGCCGAGCTGCCGACGTAGTTCTCGGGCTTGCCGAGGTCGATCGCAAAGACCTGATTGCCGATCCGGTTCAGGGCGTCGAGTCGCCCATATCCTTCCGTGTCGCCGTTGGGATTGGCCTTGCCGTCCAGCTTCTGCAACGTGAAGACCCGCCCGACCACATCATCGAGCTGCGCATGCAGCACCGATCGCGCCGTCTCGTTGTTCGCATCCGGACCGAGCAACCGAAGTGCAAACCGGTTGAACCTCAGGAAATCCACCTTTGTATAGACCAAGGCGAGCGCAATCGCGCTGTTCAGCTTGATGACGTCGGTCATCGCCGATCCGCCGTCGACGAGGAACTCGGTGTTGCCATAGGTGAAACGGCCGGTATGGCAGGCGGCGCAGGTCAGCCCGAGCTTGCCCATGGTTCCGCCAGTCGCCGGATGCCGCCATGGCTTGCCGTCGGGAGAGAGCATCGGATCCTTGTGCCGGTCGCTGCACGCGAAGCCCACGGGCAGGCGATGGCGCCAGGCCAGCAGCTCCTTGCCCTTTTCGTAGCCTTTCGAGTCATCTGGTTCGGCGCAGCTGCTCCAGTTGAAAGCGCCGCTCTCCGTGGTCGACGGGATATATCCGAAGCGATCGAGATAGGCCTGATCGGAGAGGAGGCCTGCCGCGCCGAGCGAAAGCACCGGTTGCTCGAGGGCGATGAACCACTCGTACGGCACGTTGATCATCGGCGGGAATTGTCCGCCTTGGCTCGCATGGTGATACCACTCGCGCTCGCCCGGCTGCCACTGCTGCTCCAGCCAGACCTGCTTTTCGACGGCGGGATAGGTGGGCAGGTCGACATGGAGCTTCGGCCACAGGAACCAGCCGATCATCGCAATCGAAGCGGCTGCCGCCAGAGCGGTGTACTTCACGACACGTCCCAGGCAACTACCCGTCGGCTTCGGAGGAACGGCGCTCGTCGGTTCCTTCTGAAAGAGACGGAGATTGAAGAAATGCCGAACGCGCGAGCTCCACTTGTAGACCATGAGGCGGATCTGATTGATCTGCCCGACAGGCCGGTGCTCGGGCAGGGCGTGCCACGGCGTGTACGCCAGGCTCTGCCCGAAGCGGTCCTGATCGGGCTGGGCGAAGTCCTGCGCCATCACCGTGATGGTGGCGACGCGTTGATAGGGCGTGTTCCATTCGACGGTGGGACTGTCGATATCCTCCGGCGTCGCGCCCTCCAGCAGCTGGACGCAGAAGTCGAACGTCGCCGGCCGCGCCGCGGTCGTGAGATGGTCGATCATCACCCGCCGCAAGTAGTTGCCATCGGCGCCCGGCGGCGTCGGCGCGGGATTCGTGTTCTCGGGATGGGGCAGGGCACCGTAGCGGCAGATCGTGTCATCGCCCAGTCCGAAGGAGTACGGCACTTGGCTGTAGAAACTCTGGGTGAGCGGGTTGTCGACGACGCGGGCGTCGTATCTCTTGGCGATCGCGACGTCGTCAGGATGGGACTTGCCCAGCCACTCGAGCCATTGCACCGGCTCCGCACCAGGCTTCAGCTTGGCAAGTTCCACCACCAGGCGCTTGTAGGAATCCGTCTCGCGCACGAAGAAGACCGGGAAGTCGAGCAGGATGAAGTCGTGCGTGACGGCATCTGCTTCCGATTTCAGGATCTTTTGACCTGGCACGCCGATCAGTTTGATCGCCATGCCCTGCGCGCCAGGAATGGTGTCCTTGGCCTGCGGACCGCTCGAGAAACGGATCGCCGCCTGATACGTCCCAGGGTTCGCGAAGATGCCGACCTTGTACTTGGTGGGAATATTGTCGAGCACCTCGAATGTTGCCCGGACGCAGCCATGAATCCTGCCGTGCTGTCCGCGCATCCGCACGCCGGTCCGCAGCACCATCGCCACGATCTGCAGGAACGTGATCAACCGCGTCTTGCCAAGTTGGCCGGCCGGGGGTGTCTGCGTTGAATAGCCCATCTGCTTTTCCTTGGTGTCGTAGTCTTAGAAGCGCGGCTTGAGGCCGGGAATCGACGTCCGTACCTTCACCAGCATGTCGGACCCGCCGCAGGTGATGTAGGCCGTCATGCGATCGGGTCCGCCCCAGCATATGTTCGACGGCATCGGAACGAACTTTCCGGGAAGGGCAATCTCGAAGAACTCGATGATCTCGCCCGTCGGGGAGATCACGGTCACGCCTCCGTTGCAGAAAGGCGACTTCTGCCGGAGGATCGTCAGCACGTAGATGTTGCCCTGTTCGTCGACCTTGATGGAATCGAGGTCGCCGGGCATGGCGGCGTTCAGCACGTAGGCGCCGTCGATCGTCGCCGGGTTGGGGCGGATGCTGCCGGGGCTGTCGAGCTCCCAGTAGAGGAGCTGCCGCCGAAAGGTGAGGGAGACATACAGGCGGTCGCCCGCCGGAGAGAGCGCAATGCCGTTCGGCCCATCGAGCGGAAAGATTTTCTCGCGAATACAGGAACCGTCGGCATGGGCGTAGTAGACGCCGCTCGTGTCACGGTCGCGCGGTCTCGACTTGCCGAAATCGGCGATCCAGAGGCCGCCAGCCGCATCGAATACCAGGTCGTCGGGGCCGCGCAGTGACGAGCGCATTGGCAGCTCCTTGGGCGCGCGCGTGCCGAGGCCGGACATGTCGGTGCTGATTTGGCAGTCGGTGTAAATCGTCTCGAGCTTCCCGCTGTCGAGATGGAGCGCCTGCACCGAGCCTCCCTCGTAGTTGGCGGCCTGATGCTCGCCGACGGTGATGATCTGCCCACCCGGCAACGGCATCGCTGCCCAGTCGAAGCCGCCGTTGTTGCAGATATAGAGCCGGCCATCCGGTCCAATAGCGGCGCCGTTCGGGCCGCCGCGCACTTTCGCCACGAGCTGCTGGCTGCCGTCGGGCCGGACGCGTGTCACGCATTCCTTCTTGATGTCGACGAGAAGGATCGTTCCGTCCGGCATGGCGACCGGTCCCTCGGGGAATCCAAGCCCCTGGCAAACCACTTCCAGCGTCGATGTATCGAAAATGGCTGACGAGCCCGTCATGCTTTGAATGCTCCCCCGAAGCTATAGTGTGCATGCCCGCTTTGCGGGTGTCTTGCGCAATGTTTTGCCATCGACGGTGCTGCCACGCGCTGCCAGGGTCTTGGCTTGTTCGACCCGCACTGCGCGGCAATAATCCTTTCAACATCCGGCCATCTGATGGATCGCAGATTGGCTGAGACTGCAGCGGCGGGGGCGAGATGGCCGATTGGCCCAGGAATTCGACGGCAATGAATGCCGAGTGGCTCGATGCTGTCCTGCGGCGCAGCGGCGTGATTTCGAGCGCGAGAATCGCTGCCGTCGTCGCCGACAAGCTGGGCGAGGGTGTCGGCATCATGGCCGATGTCTCGCGACTGTCGATCACCTATGACAAGGCCGACAGCGGCGCTCCGGCAAGCCTCATCGGCAAGTTCCCGACCACCGACCCGGTGAACCTCGGTGTCGCCCGCGCGCTGTACTTCTACCCGCGCGAAGTGGCCTTCTATACGAAGCTTGCGCAGTACTCGCCGATCCGCACGCCCCGCCTGTTTCATGCCGAACTCGACATGCCGGACCAGAGCTTCCTGCTGCTGCTCGAGGATCTGGGCGGCGCGACGATGGGCGATCAGGTCGCGGGCCTCGCCCCGGCGCAAGCCGAGGCGGCGATTGCGGCGCTCGGGCGCCTGCACGGCACCTGGTGGGGCAAGGTCGATTCCGGCGACATGGACTCGCTGTTCGATTTTGCCGGTCCGCAGTATGGCGCCGCCCTGCAAAGCGGCTACCAGGCCTTCCTCGCGCCGGCCCTCGGCAATTTCGCCGATTGCTACAGCGACTATACGAAAAGGACGGCAGAGGCGCTGGCGCCCGTTGCCGCCCGCGCAATCAAGCAGATGGCCTCGGGCGCGCGAACCTTCGTGCACGGCGACTTTCGTGCCGACAATCTGCTTTTCGGGCCGGCCCTGGGCGAAGACGGAATAGCCGCGGTCGATTGGCAGATCTCCGGCCGCGGCGGCCCGCTTTACGACGTCGCCTACCTGATCTGCAACAGCGTGCCGACCGACTACCGACGCGAGGCCGAGCAAGCGCTGCTGCGGCGCTATCACGATACGCTGCTGCGCACGGGTGTGACAGGCTTCAGCTTCGACGATTGCTGGCAGGCCTATCGCTTCGCCGTCCTGTGCGGCCTGTTCGTCGCGATCTTCACGACGGGCGGCATGGACACCGGCAATCGCCGCGGCCTGGAAATGGTGCGGGCCGCGGTCCGGCGCATCGATGCCGCCGTAAGTGAGCTGCAAGCAGGCGATCTGCTTCCGGGGTGATGACCGAGGCTCAGGGCCAATCTTCATGATGAATCTGGATCGTTACGCGGTTGTGCATGGACGGCCGCACCAGCGCGTCGGTGGGCAGCGGCTCGAGCCGCGTCTCCAAAGCGGACGGCTTCCTCAAGAAATGTGACCCGAGCGCTTCCATCATTCGGGTGAACAGGTTTCGGCCAACTCCGTCCCGGTGCATGTCGGTCTGCATTGTCGGTCTTCCCTTCCCGCGATTGCCACGGCTTTCCCGGGCGGACTGTCGCAGGTAGGGGGAACGGCATCTGTGGCGTTTGCCACACACGCGTCAGGTAGATTCGTCGAATCTCAGGAGGTCGAGGTCGACGATGCGGATCTGCCGCCGCCGGATTTCCACAATCCGGTTCTCCTCCAGGCGGTTGAATTCGCGGGTCACCGCCTCGCGATGCGATCCTATGCGCGCGGCGATTTCATAATGCGTAGGGGCGGGCCGTATCACGACGCCTTTGCCCATGGGCGTCCCTTCGGCCGCCAGGCGAAGCAGCTCGCGGCGGACACGCTCACGCACCGAGAGGGCACTCACCTCGAACACGCGTTCCGACAGGCGCCGGATCTTCACCACCAGCAGTTCCACCAGCTTGGTGGCCACAGACGGTGTCGTATTCATCATCTTGATGAAATTTGCCGACGTCATTCGTGCGGCCAGGCAATCGGTGAGCGCGCTTACCGATGCCGATCTCGGCAGACCGTCCACGGCCGCGAACTCCCCGGTGATGTCTCCGGCGCCCAATTCGCTGAAAATGACCTCTTTTCCACCGGGTGTCGTGCTGCTGATGCGCGCGGTTCCCTCGAGGATGAAGAGCACGTCGGTGCTCTCGTCCTCCTCGGTCAGGATTTGGCTCCCCTTCGGATATGTCCGGGTGACGCAATAGCTCGCGACCCGGTTCAGATCGGGGTCTGCCAGGTCCTCGAACAGCGATATCGTCCGCAAGCGGCCGATATTTGAGGCTTCAGCCACGATTTCTGCCTCCCCCACGTTGGCGAGACCCCTTCTGCACCGCCGCGCCCAGTGTGGCAATTGCCACTGAACGCGAACCCTATTGGCCGCAAATTCCGAGCCTGAGAAATCGGGACTGGGGAGCATGACGAATGACGACGGCCGCTGAAATGATCGATTGCCTGCTGGATGCGGACCTCCTCGCTTTGGCTGGTGTCGATCAGTGTCCGGACAGTGCGTCGCCGGAAGTGAAGGCGAGGCTGCTGGCGAATGTCGAGAGGGCGGAAAGAGCGTTCTCGGACACTGCCGCCGACGGCCTGGGGAAGGACTTCTCTCATCTCGTGCCCGTCGTGCGCCAGTTGTTTGCGGCCAACCGGCTTGGCCGCCAAAGCCTGAGCAAGGCCGAGCCGATCGCGCGGCTCGTATCGGAACTCGAGCGGGCGACCTGTCTTGCGGTCGAGATCGCCGGACGACTCGACCTCGGGTCCTCCGGAAGCACGTTGTGACGGTCACGAAGCGCACAGCCGCTCGCATCCACCTGAGGACGCGCGGGCAATGGGGAAGATATGAATATAGCCTTGCTGATTTTGATTGGGATACTCATCGCTACGGTGCTCGCAATTGCAACGATGAAGTAAGGCCGAAGGCGGCGGCGGGGCGGGGGCGTCCCGATGATCTCGAGTGCCGCCTGAACATCTTGAAGTCTGCGGTGCGCCGGATGGAGCAGGCCATTTTCGATTGCCGGTGTTTATCGCGCTCCCATCAGTGAGCGGGTTGAGTGAGGAAGGGCTGGCCGTCCATGCCTGCCAACGGAGGATCGCTGACGAGCGTGCCGCCATGGCCATCGGAGGCGAGATTGAAGTTTGCCACGACGTACTGGCCGAGCAGCGCCAGGCTGGCCGTATGGACGCCGTCACTGACCGTCAGCGTGCCGCTCAATGTGTTGCCCGAATAACCCAGCGTGGTCGATGAGCCGTAGGAAATGTCCGCGAAGTCGACAACCTCTCCCGGGTCGGACAGACCCGCGACAGTCGGCGTGCCGAAGTTGCTCGATTGATCGATCTTGAGCGTGCCCGCGCCCGCGAAGGTGATGGTGCTCGTGCCTGCCGTACCACCGCTCATGATCTCGAGCGTGCCACCGGCCAGCGTTGTGTCGCCGGCGCTGCCGCCGTTGAAGATATACTCCCTGCCGCCGCTGTTCACGGTGGCGCTGTGCGCCGTGCCGCCCGCCGACACGTACTCGACGCCGCCGCTGTTCACGACGGTGCCTTCTGTCCGGCCGCCGTTGAACACGTATTCGCCGCCGCCGTTCAGCACGACCGAGCCGCTGTCGACGCCGCCGGAGTAGACGACCTCGACGCCGCCGCTGCTCACCGTGGTGTTGCTCGCCGTGCCGCCGTTGAAGGCGTATTCCCAGCCGCCGGCGCTCAGCACGTCGTTGCGTGTGATGCCGCCGGACACGATGACTTCGTTACCGCCGTTCGTCACCGTCGTGTGGCTGCCCACGCCGCCGTTGGAGACGTATTGCCAGCCGCCGGAATTCAGCATGGTGTCTACCGACAGGCCGCCGGACGACACGACTTCCACGCCGCCACTGATGATGTTCGTTCCGCTGGCCGTGCCGCCCTTGAACATGAACTGCCAGCCTGCACTGCCCAGCGTCGTGCCGCTCGCCACGCCACCCGAGGAAACGACCTGATAGCCGTTGATCGTGGCGCCGTTGGCGACCGAGTTGGAGAGGATGTAGTGCCAGCCTCCCTGGCTCACGACCGTGCCCGAATCCGTGCTGCCGGACGACAGGACATCGACAGCGCCGGTGGCCACGTGAGTGTCGAACGCGCGCGCGCCCGCCATGGTCACCAGCACGCCCGCAGTGTTGGCGACTGTGCCGCTGGCCGTGCCGCCGTTGAATATGTACTGCCAGCCGCCCGAGTTGAGTATCGTGCCGCTCGCCGTGCCGCCCGAGGACACGACCTCCACGCCGCCACTGTAGGCTACCGTGCCTTTCGCAATACCGCCTTTGAACACATAGTCCCAGCCACCTGCGCTCACGATGCTGCCGCTCGCCGTGCCGCCCGAGGACACTACTTCGTAGCTGCCACTGCTGACGGTGGTACCGCTCGCCAGGCCACCGGCGTAGGCGTACTGCCAGCCGCCGCTGCTCAGGATCGTCCTCAAGGCAGAGCCGCCGGCCGACACGAGCTGCCTGCCGACGTTGCTCACGATCGTGTCTGCCGCCTGGCCGCCGGAGAATACGTATTGGTAGCCACCGCCGTTGACCGCCGCGCCGCTGATGATGCCGCCGGAGCGCACGACGTCGATGCCGCCGCTATTGACGACCGTGCCGCTTGCCTTGCCGCCGTTGTAGACCGTCTGCCAGCCGCCGTTGGCCAGCACCGTGCCGCTCGCCACGCCGCCCGACGAGACATATTCGTTGCCGCCGCTCGATACCGTCGTGCCGCTCCAGGTTCCGCCGGAGCCAACGTTGACGAGGCCGCCGCTGCTGACGACGGTCGAGAGTGCGCTTCCTCCGGCTCTGACGCTGAATGTTGCGCCGGCATTGACTGTCGTGCCGCTTGCCACGCCGCCCGACGATACGATTTGTGTGCCTCCGCTGGAGAGGATGGTGTTGCTGGCCAGAGTGCCGGAGGTCACCGTATGCGTGCTGCCGGTGCCCACGCCGAGACCGCTCACGCCCCCGCCGGATGCGACGATGAGCATGGCACCGACGGGAGCGTCGGAGGCATTGATCACAAGCCCGGAGCCGACTTCGAAGATGCTGCCGGACTGGAACGTGACGTTCGACCAGCTGGCTCCAGAGAAGACTTCGAGGATGCCGCCGCTTTGCACGACCGTCCCGTCTGCCGCACCGCCGGACAGCACCATTTCGGTGACGCCGGCTGCGACCGTGCCGTTGGTATCGGTGTAGCCGGAGCCGACCTCGAAGACCGCGCCCGAGTTGAAGGTCGTGCCCGCGAGTGTCGCATAGCCCATCGCTTCGAGGGTGCCGCCGCTGTTGACGACGGTACCGCTGGTATCGCCGCCGGACACCACGAGCATGCCGCCGTTGCCGATAGTCGTGGCGCTGGCAACGCCGCCCATCGACACGATCTCCGTGCCGCCGGAAAGAATCGTGCCGATGGTCGTGCCACCCGCGGAAACCGTTTCCGTACCGCCATTGCCGACGGTGGTATTGCTGGCGATGTTGCCCGAGAACACCCATTGGCCACCGCCGGAAAGCAGCGTTGCGCTGATTGCGGTGCCAAATGTCCCGCCGCCGCCGACGTTCTGGACGCCCCCGGAACTGACGATCGTGCCGATGAGCTGGCCGCCCCGCAGGTTTTCGGTACCACCGTTGACCAAGACGGTGCCAGTCGCGATGCCGCCCGAGGACACGATGTTCGCGCCGCCGTTAAAGAAGTATGAGTTGCTGGCAACGCCGCCGGACAGCACCGTTTGCCGGCCGCCGCCTGTAGCACTCGTGGCGTAGGCGACACCGCCTGAAGAGACATACTCGAACGAGTCGCCGACTTCGACGTAGGTGTTGCTTGTGCTGGCACCCGACTGGATATAGAGCCTGCCGCCGGTATGAACGATAGCGCCGCTCAAGGTAACGCCGGCAGAGACGTTCCTGCTGCCGCCGGAGTAGACGGCTTCGGTGACACCGGCGGGAACAAGTGTTCCGTTGTCGACGGTGCCCGAGCCGATGCCGATGATGGCGCCCGAGGCGAAGGTAGCGTTGGTGTAGGTGCCGCCGTTCATGATCTCGAGGATGCCGCCCGAGGCGACGGTAATGCCGTCGACCGTGGCGCCCGACGACACCATCAGAGTGGCGCCGAAGTCGACGACGGTGTTGGAGACGGTGCCGCCGGGACCGGCGTCGACGACCAGGCCCGAGGTAACCTCCAGGCCGCTCATACCGTAGCCCGACATGATCTCAAGAATGCCGCCCGAGGCGAAGGTGACGCCGCTGTAGGAGCCGCCGGCGAAGACCTGGAAGGCGCCGCCCGAGCTGACCGTCAGCGTTCCGCCGGCAGCGATCGCTGTGCCCTGAGCGATGGCGCCCGAGAGGACGATCTCGGTGACGCCGCTCGCCACGGTGGCACTGGTGTCGGTGTAGCCGGCAGCGAGTTCGAAGATGGCTCCCGGATTGAAAGTCGCGCCGGTGTACGTGCCGCCGGCAAACATTTCCAGGGTGCCGCCGCTGTTGACGATCGTGCCACTTGCCACGCCGCCGGAGTTAACCCGTTGGAGGCCGCCGCTGTTGATGGTCGTCGCGCTGGCGACGCCGCCGACGTAGACATTCTGGTAGCCGCTGTTGAGAGTCGTCCCGGTCACGGTGCCGCCCGAAACGTATTCGGATGCGGTATCGTTGATGATCGTTCCGCTCGCCCGGCCGCCCGCGTAGACGGCGAGGACGCTGGTGCCGTAGTTCACGGTATCGAGCGCCGCCCCACCCGAGGTGACGGACACGTAGGAGTGGCCGCTAAGGACGGTACCGCTCAGTGTGCCGCCGTTGCTGAGGAGGCCACTGACCGTCAGGAGCGTGCCGTTGGCCGTCCCGCCGGCCGACACGATTGCGAGGCCAGCGCTGTTGACGACCATGCCGCTGGCTGTGCCGCCCGACGACACCTTCTCCACACCGCCGCTGTTGACGATCGTGCCGCTCGCCGTACCGCCGGACGTGACAATCCTGGTGCCGCCGGCGTAGATCACCTCGCCGACATTGCCGGGAACCAGACTGCCGCTGTCGATAAAGCCGGAGCCGATGCCGACGATCGCCCCCGAGGCGAAAGTGGCATTGGTGTAGGCGGCGCCGCTCATGAGCTCGAGCGTGCCGCCCGCGGCGACGGCAATGCCGTCGACCGTGCCGCCGGACGACACCATCAGGATGGCGCCGGCGTCGACGACGGTATTGGAGGCACTGGCACCCGGGCCGATGGCGAGGATCTGGCCGGAGACAATCTCCTGGCCGCTCATCGCGTATCCGGAGGCGACTTTCAGAATGCTGCCGGAACTGAATGTAACACCGCTGGTCGTGCCGAAGGGCGTAAGCTCATAAGTGCCGCCGCTCAGAACGGTTACGTGACCGCCGGTCGCCACATTGGCATCGGTGGCGACGGCGCCACTGCTGATCGTCACGGTGCCGCCGCTGAGCACCGTCAGGCCGCTCGTCTTGCCGCCGGAGAGGACAGCCTCAGTCATGCCGCTGGATACGGTGCGACCGAGGTCGCTGTAGCCTGAGGCGATCGCCAGGGTCGCACCGGCGTTGAAGGTCGCACCGGTGAAGGCGCCGCCGGCGAAGACCTCGAGCGTGCCGCCTTTGTTCACGACGGTGTTGCTCGCGACGCCGCCGGACGAGATGTACTGGATGCCGCTGACGTTGAGGATGGTGCCGGTGGTGGTGCCGCCCTGAAGGAATTGGTTGCCCAGGAACACAGTGGTGCCGATTGCGGTGCCGCCGGTGTTGATCCGTTGCGAGGCGCCGTAGTTGGTGTCGTTCCTGGCAACGCCACCCGAAAAGATGTTCTGGGTCATGTAGACAAGCGATCCACCGCTGTCGACGCCCGGGCCCAGATTTTCCGTGCCGCCGTTGAAGATCGTGCCCAAGGCGCTGCCGCCGCTCGAGATATTCACGGTGCCGCCGGAAGCGTATGTCCCGCTCGCGATGCCGCCGCTGACGGTGATTGTCACCCCGGCGGAGATGACCGTCCCGCTCGCTACGCCGCCGGCGAGAACGGTTGCCGAGCCGCCGCTGTTGATTGTTGTGCCATTGGCGACGCCGCCGGAGGCCACGATCTCCTTGCCGCCGCTCAGGACGATGTCGCCGATGTCAGTGATGCTCGAAGAGACGGTGTAGATCTGGCCGCTGCTGACGATCTGGGACATTCGGACCCCCTCCAAGTGCACTTACCGGCGTGACTTGTTTAGGGGGGCATCGTTTCGTCGAGATATCGCAGAACCGCGATTACGTATTGTCTGTATTGAGAGCGCTTGTTCCCGCCGAATATGGACGGGGCGCCGGAGGGGCAGCGACCGCGGAATCCAGAGGCTCCCCAGGTCGGGGTGCGTCAGTTGACCAACGTGGGAGAGATCGAAGACCTATGCCCGAACGAGTCGGAATTTAGGCGCGGGCGCGGACTGCAGGCTTCTGCTGCCGGGCGGTGAACGCTGGAATCCTGGCGATCGCACCTTTCACCTGGTCGACGGTGATCAGCCGGGTGCATTCGAATTGGCGGGGTGTGTCCTTGTGCCGGGGACACCACAGGAAATCCTTGTGGTCGAAGCGGATGTGCTGATCGTTCCAGCAGCCGTTGCAGGTGTGATAGTTGATCACGCGATAGGGCGTCTCGAATTCGTTCAGCGGATGGGTAAAGCCGCTGATCATGTCGACCGGACAGCCCGCCGCCCACGCCAGCCACGACAGTCCGCTGGACAGGCCGACGAAGAAGTCGCAGTGCTTCAGCCAGCGCGCGCGCTCCTGCAACGTGCGATCGCCGGTCTCGTCCTCGCAGCCATGGGGAATATGGT